>QKCT01000051.1 GCA_003245625.1 Bacillota bacterium
AAAGAAAGACAAGTATTTACAAAAAAAGAAAACTGGTTACACTTCATTAAATTTGGTTTCTTTTCAATCTCTGCTGGAGGAATCCAAGCATTATCATTCACGATTATTTATGAAATCACTGATGAAGTGAGTTGGTGGGGAGCTTACCTGCCGGCATTAGTATTATCGGTGATATGGAATTTTACATTGAATCGAAAATTCACATTTCAATCTGCCGCAAATATTTCAAAAGCAATGATGAAAGTATTCTATTACTATTTGGTGTTTACTCCTATTTCTGTATTTGGTGGGCAATATCTTGAATTTACGAGAGGATGGAATGGATATATTGTAACTGGAATGATGATGATTCTGAATTTTGTAACAGAATTTTTGTTTACGAAGTATGTAGTTTACAAGAATCAAATCAATACTGCAGTTCGCGTTAAAAAAAATGGAACATTAGAAAAAGGTTTGGAATAATCCAAACCTTTTTTGTTTTGTAATTTTGTTATGCCTGTGTATTGATTGGGACAAATACTCTAGTCGCAAGTTCTTTATCTAACATATAAAGACCTGCATCTTTAACCAATTTCACTTTTTCGATTAGTCTTGTGAAATTGTCTTCTTCCTCAACTTGTTCATCTACATACCATTGCAATAAGCTAACACTTGGAAAATCATTTTCTTCCATAGCAAGCTTCATCAATTCATGAATTCTTCTGGTTACTTCTTTTTCGTGAGCCAAAGAGGTTTCCAAAACATCTAAGATGGATTCGAATTCATTTCTAGGAGCTGAAAAAGCACGAATATCCACTCTTCCGCCACGATCATTTAAGTAATCCATAAATTTTTGAGCATGAGCCATTTCCTCTTGGAATTGGATATCAAACCAATTGACAAATCCATCCAAAGACAACGTTGCTAAATAGTTCTTCATTGCCATGTAAACAAAAGCTGATTCGATTTCAAAATTTAGTTGTGTGTTCATTGCTGCTTCCACTTTTTTATTCATTGTTTCATTCCTTCCTTTCCTTGATTTAAAGGTATTTTTACAATTCATTATACAATAAAATCGATTATGAAACAAAGAGTATGCTTAGTCATTTATGAATCTGTTCCAAGAATCGTTTTGTATCCTCGTAATTCTCAAGTCGAATGATTGTCCCTTGAAATTGGTTCAATAAATCCATAATTTGAGGTCGTTTGTTTTCTCGAAATGTTCGAACATATTCAATGAATTCTTCATCCAATATGGAATTATCGAAACCAGGTGCAATATCATCACGTATAATATTCTTATTTGTGCGCTCAATCACATTTTTCAAGCATGTGTCAGTATCGATATCATAGAAGATAACCGTGTCAGAAAATCCCATCCGGAATTCCATGGTTTTACCATAATTACCATCGATAATAAAGGTTTTGTTGTTTCGGACGAAGTCCCTAATCCTTTCTATCATCTCCTCTGAAGTAATATGGTTTTGGTTATCGATGTGAAAAATCCGATCTAGATGGAGTACGGGATATTGGGTTATCTTGCTGATCTGTTTTGCTAATGTTGACTTTCCGCTACCAGGAGATCCGATAATCAGAATTCGCTTCATATCCATACTTTACAATGCTTTGTCATCAACGCTATTTAGAAACTCTTGGATTGGCCCAATGATAGAGGCAATTGTCCCTGAATCGAAAGGATTTAATAATCCAGCACTCGCCAATAGTCCAGTATATGGTTTGGATCCTCCTAATTGACATAAGGATAAATAGTTGTCAAATGTCTCTTCGTGATCGTTTCTGCTGCGAATGAAATACTCAAAGGCAGAGATTTGAGCTAAAGTATAGTCAATATAATAGAATGGAGAACTGAAGATATGCCCTTGACGGAACCAGTAAGTTCCTTTTTCCATAAAAGCATCATCGTCGTAATCTTTGAATGGGAGATATTTCTTTTCGATTTTTCTCCAGAGTGCTTTTCTTTCATCGGGACTTAAATCAGGATTTTCATAGATCCCATGTTGGAATTCATCGACGAGAACTCCATAAGGCAAGAATGATAAAGAAGAAGCAACGTGATCGAATTTATATTTTTCTGTATCACCTTCAAAGAAGAGGTCCATCCATGGCCATGTTAGAAACTCCATACTCATGGAGTGAATCTCGCAAGCCTCAAGTGTTGGCCAACGATACACTGGCAATAGATTTCTGGATTGATAGATTTGGAATGCATGTCCTGCTTCATGAGTTAAAACTTTCACATCATGAGCGGTACCGTTAAAGTTTGCAAAGATATATGGAGTATCATATGCAGGGATAAACGTGCACCATCCACCACCGGATTTCCCTTTTTTAGCATCCAGTTCCAATACATCCATATTAACCATGCGGTGGAAGAATTCACCGGTTTCATCCGATAACTCATCATACATTTTGATTGCTTTATCGACTTGCCATACGCGATCCCCTTTTGGAGTTGGATTCCCTGATTTAAACGATAATGCTAAATCGTATGATTTATAGTCTTCAATCCCAATTCGTTTCCCTTTTCGATCCGCTAAACCAGCGACGATAGGAACGATATGCTCATATACTTGATCTCGGAATCGTTTGACTTCTGTTGCGGTATAATCTGTTCTTCCTAATCGGTCGTAAGCGAGTTGAACGAAATTCTCATATCCTAGCGATTTCGCAATCTTAGTTCTAATTTGGACCATTTCATCATAGATTCGATCTAAATCGGCTTCCTTTTCCGCTAGAAATCCAGAAACAGCCAACTGTGCTTTGTGTCTTGTTTCTCGATCTTGTTTTTGCATGAATGGAGCCATTTGTGAGAGGTTGTAGACCCCACCTTCAAATTCGATTTTAGCACTCGCCAATAATTTGGAATACTCTGTCGATAACATGTTCTCCTTTTGGAGATCCGGAATAATTTCTTTTGCAAAAGTCTTTTCAGCCAATTCCGCTTGATGGAAGATCAAAGTACCGAATTCCTTTTCCAATTCCACTCTATTCTTGGAACGAATCAAGTTCTTATTAAAGATATTGTATGCTTCTTGAAGATTTGGACGATTCATATCAAAGAATTCTTGTTCTTGTTCATAGAATTCATCTGTTGTGTCGATTGCATTCCGTATGGAAGCTAGCGTTTCATATGAATCAACTTCATCCATAATTTCAAAAATCTTATGGATTGCATTTAATTCTGTTGGTAGATCACAGTCGGATCCAACGATATCGGTCCATTGTTTCAAATCTGTTTTGACTTGTTCGATATCTGGTCTGGTGTAATTAAATTCGTTAAATTTCATAGTTGTTCCTTTCTAAACTTGTTATTAATAGAATACCATATTCGCATATGATTTCCTTTCTTCTAGAACAAAAAAGATTTCAAAAAAGCTTGTTTGTGTTATGAAATTGTGTTTTTTACTCTCCAATGACTTTGATTAGAACCCGTTTTCTTCTTTTGCCATCAAATTCACCGTAAAAAATTTGTTCCCAAGGACCGAAATCTAGTTTTCCTTCTGTGATTGCACAGACAACTTCTCGACCAAACAATTGTCGTTTAATATGTGCATCCGCATTGTCTTCATAACCGTTATGCTGATATTGCTGATGTGGTTTTTCTGGAGCGATACGTTCTAAGAAGTGTTCAAAGTCATTGTGTAAACCGGACTCATCATCGTTGATGAAAACAGAAGCAGTAATATGCATGGCGTTTATGAGAATCAATCCTTCTTGTATGGTGCTTTCCGCTATTGCCTGTTCGACAAATCTTGTAATGTTAATGAACTCTCTTCGTTTGCTTGTTTCAAACCATAGTTCTTTTCGATAGTGTTTCATAAAAATCTCCTCTCAGTTTTTCCACCAATTATTGTACCATGTTCTATCCTTATATTATATACACGTGTGTGAGATTCAAAAAAACTTTGAATAGAGAATTATTTCGTGTATAATGAAACTAATGGAGGATTCTATGAAACGATTGAAAACATTCTTAGAACAGATGCCGGATTCTAAAATTCTTGATGTCGGTACCGGTGTCGGTAATTTCATCGCTTTGATTGATTCCCTTTACAAAGACTATGGAAAGATTGTTGGGATTGATATCATGGATCGCATGGTAGAAATCGCAACCAAGAATTTCGAGGACAACAACAAAATCAAGATTGTGAAGCGCGACATTTTACATACAGAATTTCCTGTCGCTCATTTTGATATCGTTTGTCTATCGAATTCATTGCATCACCTAGAAGATGTAAAAGGAACGTTTGAAGCAATGGAATCTTTGTTGAAACCAGGGGGGTACTTGGTTTTCAATGAAATGCGAAGTGATGATTTAAATGAGAAGCAAATAAGTCATAAATTAATCCATCATTTCAGTGCGAAATTGGATCGTGAAATGGGTCAAATTCATAACGACACCATGAAACGACAAGAAATTTTGGATTTGATTGCAAAAGAGTCAACTTGTGAGATAGTGGATGAATGGGATATGGAAGTACCAAAAGCAGAACCATCCCAAGCTGAAATCGAACAATTTGCGAATACCGTGGATATGCTATTAAAAAGAACACAAAACCCAATTTTAATAGAGAAATATCAAGCAGAAGCAGATGAGATTAAGAATTACATTATTTCTCATGGCTTGGAAGCATGTACCCAGCTTTTGGTTGTAGCAAAAAAACGGTAGTATTGATTTTTGATTCATCTATAAGAACGGCTAACTCAAGGCGATTGAACGAATTCTACTTTGTGGATGGATAAATCGGAAATTTAGAAAGCATTTTCATTTCGAGAATGAAAAAGGTAGTTGTTTTTTCATACCTACTAAGGTATAATATTAAAAATCAATTTTTTAGGGAAAAACATGTATTCAAGAGAGAAGGAGGAAACATCTTGAAGAAGTTATTATTATTTATCATTTCGGTTTCTTTATTATTTGGTGTTGCAGCTTGTGGAAAAGTTAGTTCCACAACAGAAGCGACAACAGAAGGAACCACAACAGAAGCGGTTACAACTGTTGACCAAGATCCGGTCTTCAATAATGTTGGGGATCTTACTGTAGTGAAAGGCGGAACACTTTCTGTCGAAAGCATTACGGCAACGGACCCAGAGGACGGAGATTTAACAGCGAATATAAATGTTGATGCTAGTACATTAGATACGAACATTGTTGGAGAATATACAATTACCTTAACTGTTGAAGACTCTGCAGGAAATACTGCATCAGTTGATGTTACTGTCAATGTTGTGTATGACCCGGCTTTGGTCACTCTTGTTGCAGAAGCATTAAACTCTATTACATTAACGTATAATGATGGGGATCAAAATATCGAATTACCTAAGTTTGCTAGCAATGGTACTCGATTATATTGGAAATCCAATAATACTCATGTAATCAGCAGCTCTGGTTTTGTGATTAAACCACATGTTGGTTCAGATCCGGTTGAGGTTACATTTACTTGTACCGCAAACAATGGTGGTTATGTTTCAACAAAACCATTTGTGATTACAGTTCAACCAAATCCTGAAGTCACCGTTACTTCACAAGTACAACTACCATTTGAGGGAACTTCAGAAGAATATGTAGTGGACGATTTAGCAGCTGTTGATGTCTTCTATGTGGATAACGGAACTGTTCCATATATGGATGTTCAAACATTTACAGAAATGATTGATGGAGCTTTGGATACTTCCATCATTACCTTTACACCAGAAGGTTCAGATGGTTTAAGAATTGAATATTCTGTGGAATATCTCGATTTTGATGAAGTGACTACAATCACTGAGAATTACTGGGCGTACATCGATTTCACGGAAAACACCTTTACGGTTAACAACTTTGATTTCTTTGAATCTTATGTTGGGTCAACAGAATCCGACTACGGTTCTGGTTTAGAGTATACCGGTGCAGATTATATCGATGGGAACGAAGTAACAATCCCACTTGGAGATTACAATTTCGATTTGGTAATCTATCAAAACAATAATGTTACTTATTATTTAATGCCTCTTCATGTAATCAACTTATTGATTGCTGGGGGTGTCTATTATGATGTATATTATAACGGCGATAAGCTTTGGGGTATCGATACATTTGTTCTGAACAGTTCTGATCAAGCAGATTTGGATTTATTGGATGAAGTAAGAACCTCTTCCTACAATGCTTTATCGATGGCTGACGATTTAAAACTTGCAACATACAATTTCTTGGCATTAGCATTTGATTACTTCTATGGATTGAAAGAAAATCGTGGAGTTGAAACTTATTATGATGTTCTCGACGCTAAATTAGAAGGATATTTGGACGATAACGATACAGAATTGTATAACGCGCTGTTTGATTTCGCATATGCTAGAGATGATTTGCATACATGGCACTCCTTTACGGGATATTATGAAGCGCCGTTTGAGATTGGCTTATCCATTAATGATCTAGGTTCAAGAACTTTATCCTTCTATGAAGGATTGTGGGATGTTCAGGATTTACTAGATGAAAAATATGGTAGTTATGATAATTTACCGGAATATGAATTGATTAACAATGATACAATTTGTGTTATTCACTTAACAGGATTTACAATTGACACTCCGGATGAATTTAAAGCTATCCTCGATGGTCTGCCTGCAACAGTAGAAGATGTTGTTGTTGACTTAACATATAATACCGGTGGTAACTTAGGTGCTGTTTTAAGAATTTATGGTTACATGACAGAAGAACCGTTTACCTATTCTTCACAGAATCCAGCAGATGGTTCTGCAGCAACCTACTATATTACAAGTGAATATGTTGCATACGATTACAACTGGTATGTTCAAACATCCAGTGTTACATTTAGTGCAGCGAACCTCTTTGCATCGATGGCGAAAGATATGGGTATTCCTGTCATCGGTCAAAAATCAAGTGGGGGTGCATCCTCCATCGGAGTCATCATTACACCTGATGGAACCGGGTTCTTTATCAGTACAAATAACGTACTTAGCACAAGAAGTGGTAACGCAGTTGATGGCTATGTATATTCTGATATTGAAGATGGAATCGCAGTGGATTACACGATGACAAATGTGACAAGTGATTCTCAATTAATTAACATTATCAATACAATTAAGCAATCACAATCACAATAATCTTGTCCTAATCGCGAAAACACGACAAACTTTGTCAAAAACGCAAGATTGAGACATGGAAAAAGCATTATTATTGACATATTTTCTTTTAAAAACCTAAAGGTTTCTTTACAGTATAAAAGTAATGTGTTATAATAATTTAACAGTTTTGGGGCTGTATTTTGGTTTTACAAGACTGTAACAAAATATTATTGGTATATCTTTCAACACAAATCAAAGGTATTTTCTCCGATTACTGGATGAACATACAGGATGAGGAGTTTGAAATATACATATACACAAAGTAAAAATAAGAAAAAGAGAGGAGAAAGAAATTGAAAAAATTATTTATGTTTTTAATGGTAGCCTTCGTTGCATTTGGATTTGCAGCTTGTAATAAAACTACAACAACAGTAGATACTACAGCGACAACCACTACAGAAGAAGCTACTACTACAGAACCTGCTACAACTGCTGATACTAACGTAGCTCCAGTATTGACTGGTGTCGACAATACAGTTGTTGGTTTAAGTTCTGAAGGTGGAACATTCAATCCTTTATCAGGCGTTAGTGCTTATGATGAAGAAGATGGAGACCTTACTGCAAGCGTTACTTACACAGGTACAGTTGATTTAACTGTTGCTGGTGAAAGCACATTGACTTATTCAGTTACTGATAGTAATGGTGTAACTACAACAGCACAAAGAACTGTAACAGTAGCAGCGTTGGTCTACGCTCAAGGTTTCTATAACTATAAATTTGCTACAACTGAATTGAGACATACATTCATGGCTGCAGCTGAGGATTATCTACTTCACAATATGGACGGTGGAATTCCTTTGTTCGACAGTGGATCTTATGTAATGTATGATTCTAGAGTTTCATTGCCAGTTAGTGCTTATGTTCCAGTAATGGGATATGGTGCTTCATTTGGTACTATGACTGCTGATGACTCTACAGTTGAAATGAATGACGGACAAGTAGGAGACGCAGGTGTCTATACTTATAGAACTACTATCTCTGAAAACCCTGGTACTTGGAACCAATGGTTGTATGATACTTCCACTGACTCTACATTGATGGGTCTATATTATGGTGCATTATACACTTACCATTTCAATGCAGATAAGACTGGTTATGAAGTTGTTTCTTCCATGGCTTCTGGCGATCCTGTTGCAATTGACTCACGTACAACAGACACTGGAAAAGTCGTATCTTACACTTGGAGAATCTCTATTAGAGACGATCTAGAATGGTACTTCCATCCAAATACTGATTCTACATTCTTAGCAACAAATCCTGACTTGACAATTGATGCGAACGATTTCATCGACACATTCCAATTGGCATTAGAAGAAGGTTGGTTCCGTGCTGTTTCTGGTGGTGGTGACTTCGTTACTTCTGCTCAAGAAATCGTTGGTGCTTCTGACTTCTATGATGCTGAACAAGCAAGTGCTGGTTCAGGAGACTGGGACAGTGTTGGTTTGAAAGTTATTGATGATAACACAATCGAATTCACATTTGTTGACGAACAATCCGATTGGAACGTACGTTACTGGTTAAGTTCATTCGTTATGACTCCAATTAACTTGGAATTGTACGATTACTTACTAAATGATGGTGACGACGATACTAACTATGGTACTTCTGAAGATACTATTGGTTACACTGGTCCTTACTATGTTGATTACTTCGAATCAGGTGTTGTTATTGAATACGCAGTTAACCCTAGCTACTACGATCCTAACGAATACTTCTATGACGGATACTTAATGTACGTTGAAGAAGATCCAGACATCATCTGGGCATTGTTCGAAGAAGGATTATTGGATGTTGCAGCTATCCCTACAGCAAAATATACCGAATACAAAAACTTCCCTGGAGTATTGGCAGTACCTGGTGCTACAATCTACAGAATGATGATTAACGGTTTAGGAACTGTAGAAGCTCAACAAGAATTGTTCCCAGACTCAACTTGGGTTCCAGAACCAATTCTAGCTAACCAAGACTTCAAGATGGCTATGTTCTTCGCAATTGATAGAGAATATCTAGCAACTGTTGTTATGAAGACTAGAGCTCCATCTATCTACTTATTCAGTACAGCTTACTTAGTAGACGCTGAACTTGGTGTTGCTTATCGTGACACTGTACAAGGTGAAAGCGTAGCTACTGACTTAGCACCAGATACTTATGGATTCAACTTCGATGCTGCTCAAGCTTATTATGAATCAGCACTTGATACATTAGTAGCAGCTGGCGTATATGCAGATGGAACTGCAGCCAACCCTACAATTATCACAATCGAATTCAACGTATTCTCTGGTTCTGAATCACAAGCTGCAATGGGTGATTACATTGAATATGCATTCGAAGCAGCATTCCAATCTACAAACCACTATATCAACGTTGATCTAGAATGGTATCCAAAAGACTTCCCAAGCATCTATTATGATTATATGATGACTGGTGACTTCGACCTTTCAATCGGTGGTATTTCTGGTTCTACTTTGGACGCAGCAAGCTTCCTAGATGTATTCAGTTCTGATAACAGATCTGGATTCACATTGAACTGGGGTATTGATACTAGCGTAGCTGACATTCCGATGTATTACATTGACAGCGCAGGTGTTGCTCACGCAGAACTGTGGTCATATGATGCTATCGTATCCGCTCTTAACGGAGAAATCTTCTTGGTTGATGGAGAAGAAGCTGACGTTCCTGCAGGTGTATTGCAAAGCGTAACAGCTAATTCATTCACATTCAAGATTAAAGAATTCGCTAACCAAGCTTATACTAATATTACTTATACAGTACAATATTATGATTATGCATCCGATGCATATTATGATCTTGCAGGATATGTTGACTTAGTACCTGCTTCTGATACAGTTACAGTAACTGGTATGACTCCTTACTTCTACTGGTATGGACCTACTGGATCAATTGTTTATAGAGGAGACTATCAAGTAGTCGTAAGTTATACTTATGTTGTTGACTCTACTAAGACTGGATCCACAACTATGAACTGGTTTACTACTGATACTGCATTAGTTGAATCTACTACTAATGGTGCTGCATCCAACTATACAGCTACTCCTACATCTGCAGTTGCTAACGTTGAATTCAACGCTGGCTATACAGCAGCTGACGTAGCAAGTGTTGCAGTTATCGACACTTACACTTGGACTGATGTTACAAGCTCAGTAACTCTTGATGCTTCTAACTTAGCTGCAGTGACAGTTTCTGGTTTGGATGCTTCTACAAGATACTTCTTGTTGATTACATTCACAGATGGTAACTGGGATGCATTCCGTTTCTATACTGCTGATCCAGCAGAAGCAACTGTAACAGCTACTGATACAACTGCTACCTTAGCAATGGTTTACAATAGTGATGATGGTGTTACTAGAACAGTAACAGCAGCAACAGTTTACCTTGCATCAGATGATTCAGCAGTTTCAGGCGCAGCAGTTGACTTTGCAACTGATCCTGCTAATATCGCAGTAACAGGTTTGGCAGCTTCTACAGATTACTATGTTGAGTTGACATTCTCTGATGGTTCTGTCTTATATGTAGACATTACCACTACAGCTGCACCATCTGCTTAATTAAGTATTTGGAAGCAATTTATAATTGATTAATATGGCGAACCATCTAGGGGGATTCCCTCTTAGATGGTTTGCTTATTATCTCTAAATGAGACAAAAAAAATCAATATGCCTGAAAAAAAGCCAAATATGACAGGACAATGAGTTTTAGTCTTTTATATTTGGCTTTATTAGGGCAATTAACAGCAAAACTTTTCTGTGGGGAAATGTGATTGCTTTATATACTTAGGAAAACTACATAGGCTGTTTTTCTAAGTACATAGGGCTTCGTGAGGAAATTTACTGAAGAAAGGAGAATATATTAGTTATCTTACTAATATAATGCATCTATGTTTAGATATATTTTGGTGAGAACAGGATTCATTTTCGTTGTATTGGTTATTATTTTATCCATCAACTTTCTATTTTTGAAATTGGCTCCTGAATACCCACCAGCAAATGAGGATCAAAAGAATAGTTGGTTAGTTCAACAGTACGAAAAAGGGTATAAAACAATGTACCTTGAAACACAAGATGATGTTATTCTAGCCATGAGAAATAATGAGATCCTTCGTGAAACAAATCAATATTTTCGAGATGAGGATACAAAATATCGTATTTATTCACCGATTGCAATCTCGGAACAATATTTTATATGGGCTAACAATATCATTACCGAATGGGATTGGGGAGTTTCCACAAGACTTGAGGTAAATACACCGGCATTTAACTTGTTAAAAGAAAGAATGCCTGTAACATTGAAACTCAATTTCTTGGCATTGTTTGTATATATTCCAATTGGATTTGGGTTAGGTATTTTTGCGGCTCTGAAGAAAAATAAATGGCAGGATAACGTGATATCTCTTGGCGTTATGATTTTCATATCGATTCCAAGTTTTGTCGTCATGACCGTTTTATTGATGATCTTCGGATTCCAGTTGGAGTGGCTACCGCGTACATTCCCAGCTAAAAACCTGGAAGGTTGGATTCAAATCACTGGTTTAATTTTACCGGTACTGGGTCTCTCTTTCGGAGCGATTGCTGGTTTGACACGTTTGACCCGCGCTGAAATCACCGAGGTTTTGACTTCAGAATTCTTATTATTAGCTAGAACAAAAGGTTTGACACAATCTCAAGCCATTGTTCGTCATGCAATGAGAAATTCCATGGTGCCATTGGTGCCAAGTATCATCGGTTCATTCGTTGGTTTGCTCAGTGGATCCGTGGTAATTGAAAAGATTTATAATATTCCGGGGACTGGTAGTATTTATATTTCTGCCTTGACGCGAAATAATTATGATTATAACGTTATTCTTGTTTCAACAGCGTTCTATACGACAATTAGTTTGTTTGCAATTTTACTCGTAGACTTATCGTATGGAATCGTTGACCCAAGAATTAGAATGGGGGCGAGAAAATAATGGCTGATAACAAAAATATCGAATTTGATAAAGTATCAAAAGAAGATTTTGAATTTGTCCAAATGGGCGAAAAAATCTATGATAAGAAATTCGAGACAAAGCCAATTGGTTATTTCCATGATGCCATGATTCGATTTGCAAAAAACAGAACCAATGTCATTGCGACCATTATCCTTGGAATTATCATTATGATGTCCATTTTCGTTCCAATTTTTAGTAATAAAAATGCAGAAGTTCAAGAGTCTAGACTTGCATATTTGCCACCTAGAGTTCCATTCCTAGCAGATTATGGAATTATGGATGGGTATAAATATTTGGATAACCAAGTTGTCGATTTGACTACAATTGACCCTGTTACAGGGCTTGGGTTACCTGAAGATTATCCTGCTCAATATATTGATATGGATACGTTAGAAAATTATTACACTTCCTGTAAGGATAAAGATGATGACCGATGTGTTGGCGGCGATAATATTCTTAAAGTCGATAATCAAAAATCACACATTGTGCTTGGTTCATCCTATTCTGATGATACCAGTGAGTATATGTTCCTTCAACTGAATCAAGCGAACAATGCATATATTCAAATCGATATCTCTCAAGTGATTTTTACAGGGGATGCTAAATTAAATATATACATGGCTACTTCCCTAATTGGGAATAGTTCACTTGAAGACTTAACTTTGATTGGAACCATTACAGAAGCTGGTGTTTACCAGTTTACCCCTTATGAAGCATTGGGAAAAACATTTGTAAAATCTCAAATTTGGTTGGAATTGGTTTCCAATGAAAACGAAGATGGTGCAGATAGTGTATATATAACTAATATTGAAGTATATGATGATACATCAACCAATCCAATTTACTCTGTAGATGGATATTATTTGGCAAACAACTATGTCATGACATTATTGGATGATACAGCTGGTGGAACATGGTCCCGTTATAACGGCCAAGTTTTAGCTGCTAAATTCTCATATGATGCCTATGGATATGCATTTGGTAGTTATTCCATATCAGCTCTTCCAAGAAGTCAATACGACAAGATAATTGCAGAATATTCTGATTCATGTACCGTTACTTGGGTTGACCCTACAAATCCGTATCATTACACTTTAAGTGAAGGTTGTCCTGTAGAAGAAGTATTAGGACGCGTTGGAGTTGTTACGGTTAATGGAGTAGAGTATTTCTCCTATAAAGTAACTGCAAATTATGGTTTAATGAATGGATATGAATCAATTCCATATTTCCTTTTTGGAACATCCGGTAGTGGTATGGATTTATTCAAACTTATTTGGATTGGAACTAGAACATCCTTGTTATTAGGACTTTTAGTTTCAGCTATTAATATCTCAATCGGTGTCGTCTTTGGATCGATTTCCGGTTATTATGGTGGAAATGTCGACTTGATTATGCAACGTTTCGCAGAAATTGTTGGTCGTATCCCGTGGTTGGTTACCTTGTCGATTTTCATTGCCTTGTATGGGCCAGGTCAGGTTGCTCTGATAGGTGTGCTCGTCATTTCGGGTTGGATCGGCGTTGCCGGGGTCACGCGTACCCAGTTCTATCGATACAAAGGACGTGAATATGTTCTTGCATCAAGAACCTTGGGTGCAGGCGATGGACGTTTGATTTTCCGTCATATTTTACCAAATGGTATTGGTACCATTATTACAACAAGTATTTTGAGTATTCCTGGAGTTATCTTTACAGAGTCTACTCTGTCTTATTTAGGATTCGGTATCGGACACGGTACCACACTACACATTTTCGGTCTGGAATTGACCGGTGTATCTGTTGGTGTTCTCCTAGCAGACGGACGAAACCGCTTATTATATGAACCATACTTGACTGTATGGCCATCTGTCATCGTTTCTATTTTGATGATTTCATTTAACATGTTCGGTAACGCGTTACGTGATGCGTTCAATCCAGCGTTAAGGGGGTCTGAATAATGGCTAATACTCCAGAAAAGATTCTACACGTTCAGGATCTAACCGTTTCATTTAAGACTACTCAAGGTATGGTACGTGCCGTACGTGGAGTTACTTTTGATGTTTTCAAAGGAAAAACGCTAGCAATCGTTGGTGAGTCTGGTTCCGGGAAATCGGTATCCAGTCGTGCTATCATGGGTATTCTCGCCGGTAACGGTGTTATCGATGATGGACAAATCATTTACAGAGGTCAAGATTTAACAAAAGTAGATGAGGAACACTATCACGAATTACGCGGTAATAAAATTGGAATGATTTTCCAAGATCCAATGTCTTCTTTGAATCCAATTATGAGAATTGGAAAGCAAATTACAGAAGGAATGTTGTTAAACGGAAATCGTCTAAAAGAACGTATTAAGCAAAAAAGTGCTGATTCAAAGAACATTTTATCTGAAAAACTCAACAATTTAGATGAATTGCAACGAAAAGCAACTAAAGTAAAAAAATCAGACTTTGGCAACAAAGCCGCTGAATTAACAGAAATTAAGCTTGATATTTTAAAAGCAAAAAAGGAAATTAAACTTGCTAAGGCAGATTATAAGAAAGCTACAGCTGTTGCTAAAAAAGAAGTCTACATGGATTATCGCACGGAACAAGCTCGTGTAAACGATCAAATCAAGGCATTGAAGGATACATCAAATCAAGGATCGAATAATGCTAAGATTGCCGAACTCAAAGAACAGTTGATTCGTTATAAAAAAGTAACAAAGCAAGAAGCCTATGAACGAGCAATTAAAATCATGAAAGAGGTCGGTATTCCGGAACCTGAAAGACGTTTTACGCAGTATCCGTTCCAATTTTCAGGAGGTATGAGACAACGTATTGTAATCGCGATTGCCTTAACTGCTAGCCCGGAAATATTGATTTGTGATGAACCTACAACAGCGTTGGATGTTACCATCCAAGCGCAAATTTTGGAATTGATTAATGATTTGAAGAAAGAACGTAATTTATCCGTAATCTTCATTACCCATGACCTTGGTGTTGTTGCTAATATGGCAGATAGCATTGCGGTTATGTACGCTGGTAAGATTGTGGAAATGGGTACTTCAGAAGAAATTTTTTACAATCCAAGACACCCTTACACATGGGCGTTATTGACATCTATGCCAGACTTAGATTCAAAAGACAGACTTCGTGCGATTCCAGGAACTCCGCCGAATATGTTATTCCCACCGATTGGGGATGCTTTCGCGGAAAGAAATGAATACGCAATGAAAATTGATTTTGAACGTCAACCACCAATGTTTAAAATTTCAGAAACGCATTCAGCAGCAACTTGGTTGTTACATCCAGATGCACCGAAGGTTGAAATGCCAAAGATCATCCGAGACCGTATCGAAAGAATGCTAAATACGACATCAAAACCAGAGGAGGCTGCAAATGAATAATCGCGAGAACGAAATGCCTATCCTCGAGGTAAAAAACTTAAAAAAATATTTTAAATCTGGTCGTGGAAAAACCAAATTGGTCGTTAAAGCAATCGATGATGTTAGTTTCAATATTTATAAAGGAGAAGTGTTTGGTTTGGTTGGTGAATCCGGATGTGGGAAAACTACAACTGGACGTACGATTATCAAACTATATGATCCAACCGATGGAGAGATTTTCTTCATGGGTCAACGTATTGGAGCTGGACACCAAGGGTTAAATGATAATATCAGCGAAAAGAGAAAAGAAGTTCGTGTTGCTGTCCAACAATTGAAGATGGAATACAACGCCAGAATTTCTGCATCACCTTCAGCTGAAGATCAAGCATCATTGAAAAAGGAACTCGCAGAAAAAATTTCTGTTTTGCAAAAAGAAAAACAAGAATTTATTCGCAAAAACAAATTGCAGATAAGCGAACGCAAACGTACAGTAGATCAGGACACTCCTTTAATGAGAAAAATGCAGATGATCTTCCAAGATCCAATTGCATCACTTGACCCTCGTATGACAGTTAAGGAAATTATCGCTGAAGGATTACGTATTGCTGGAGTGAAAAACGAGAAAGAGATTATTACTAGAGTAAATAAAGTGCTTGAAACAGTAGGTTTACTACCTGAGCATGCTAGCCGATATCCACATGAGTTTAGTGGCGGTCAACGTCAAAGAATCGGTATTGCAAGAGCTTTGGTTGTTAATCCGGAATTTATCATCGCGGATGAACCAGTTTCCGCATTAGACGTTTCTATTCAAGCTCAAGTTATTAACTTGTTAAATGACCTTCGTCATGACATAGGAATTACCATTATGTTTATTGCTCATGACCTTTCAGTCATTAAATACTTTAGCGATCGAATCGGTGTTATGTATTATGGTAACCTTGTGGAACTAGCAACAGCTGACGAATTGTTCTTGAATCCATTACACCCGTATACTAGATCTCTATTGTCAGCAGTACCACTTCCTGACCCAAGATACGAGAAAACTCGTAAGAGAATCGTTTATAAACCTTGGGAAGTGCACAATTATGAAAATAACCCACCACGCTTGCACGAAATCAAAGAAGGACATTTTGTCCAGGCAAATGATGAGGAAATTGAAAGTTACATGAAGATTTTGAAATGAAAATTTTGCGTCGATTGTTAGTCAATTCAGCGATGGCAACGTTGATATTCCTTGCTATCATGTACACTTTACTCGAAGGAAATTTTACAGAATTAAATATCAATAACTCACTTTTTGTCACAGGCATGGTTCTATTTTTTGTAGGTGTGCTAACAGCGACTCAAGCGGCAAAGATTTTTCGCGGCTTTGGGTTCGCATTTAAAAAATTCTTTTCAAGAACCCGTAGTGATATGTCATATTATGAATACATTACGGAAAAGGAGCGTATGGAAGCGACTGAAGATCGCCCAACCGGTTGGTATGCTATTATCGTTGGTATTGCGGCAATCCTAGTTTCTATTTTGTTCTTCTAATATAGTTACATTTCATCATGCTGTTAGAAGTGAAGAGAACATAAAAGAAGGTGTTGACTTCCTATGGGAAGATTCAACACCTTTATTTTTATTATGAAAATGAGTTCGGATTTGCTTTAGGTCATTGTATTTCTATAAATAGCTGGAACTATATTGTAGAAACGCGACATTCAGTTCATTTAAAATCATAAAAATGATAAATGTATTGGGATACTATTTACCATTTTCTGATTTTGTGTTATAGTATTTAATATGAGTTTTAAACCAAATTTTGCTCAATATATAGGCTTTTTTGGTCAACGGAACTCTTTCACTTGTTTCTTGATACAGGTTGATCGATCACATCAAGATTAGATGTGAATCATGCGACATCTATATTATCTGCAATTAGCGATGTGAGCTTGAGGAACAAATTCAGGTTCGCCAGAGTCTTCAAAATCGAAGAAGTCTACAACATGAGCGCGAAGAATAACTTGTTCGCTTTCGCTAAATGGTTGTGAGCTACTTAATAAGATATATTCAGGTTCGCCAGAATCTTCAAAATCTAATAAGATATATTCAGGTTCGCCAGAGTCTTCAAAATCTAATAGGATATATTCAGGTTCACCAGAGTCTTCGAAATCTAATAAGATATATTCAGGTTCACCAGAGTCTTCAAAATCAATTAAGATATATTCAGGTTCACCAGAGTCTTCAAAATCAATTAAGATATATTCAGGTTCACCAGAGTCTTCGAAATCTAATAAAATATATTCAGGTTCGCCAGAGTCTTCAAAATCTAAAAGAATATATTCAGGTTCGCCGGAGTCTTCAAAATCCAACAATTGAACATCACTATTATCCACAACAGGATCACTTGTGCTTACATTAAAGAAGCCAAATCCAAACATCAAAACAAATACTAACATCATTTTTTTCATTTTCAATCACCTCGCCTATATCTTACTAGATACAACGATAATTATACAGCGCACATGTGTCGCATCCCGGAGAAAATATTATGAATTCAATGGAACTCAGCAACTATTTGGAAAAAATTCGTTTTGGTAGAAATATGTCCCAAGAAGAGTTTGTATCTGATGTCGTATCCATTCGACAGTACCAAAGATACAAAAACGGGGATAGTGTTATACCGTATGAAAAGATTGATCAATTCGCAGAAAAACTCGGAGTCACCACAAAGAAATTGTTGACAGAGTTTGAAAAAGAGAAGAGCATCCAGTATGCTAAGATCAATAATTTTTACAATGCAGTTGCGAACAATGATTATAAAACAGCTATCAATCTAAAGAAAGATTTGGACAAAGACTTAATCATTTCCGAGGAAGGGAGATTATATTTTTCTCACGCTAAAATCGTTTATGATTACTATTCACGGAAGCTTACAATGAATGAAGTAATCGGGAAAGTATCCGAGTTGATTAATTATCCCGAAATCCTGAAACAGCAGTATTTTACTGACGTAGAAGTGCTAATTCTAAGCTTCTTACTCAGCGTATTCTCGGGAAAACAGCAGGATGTCTTACTCAGTAAACTCAACTCTTTGTTTAACAGCGAAGACAATATTATGGCTGGCGATAGTGACTATATTTATACTTTAATTTTGATGCGTATCGCCAAGACATATGGTATTAAACGCGACTACCCAAATGTCATTTATTATTGTGACATGGGGTTGGAAAGAGGGATTCAATATAAGCAGTATTACTTATGGGAATATTTCTTCTACTATAAAGCCCTTTCACATTTTGCATTAGGTCAAAGAGAAGAGTTCAATGATTCCATATTGAGATGCTACAATGTGTTGAATATGGAGGGGAACCACTCTAAATTTGAAAAGTTTACTGCTTTGATTGAAAAAGACTTCAATATTAACTTTAGAGAGTATGTCGTCAATCTCATTCGACCAAAGTCTGAATAATCACTCCTTTTAAGGCAACAGAATTTCTGTTGCTTTTTTTATGTTTTTTACGTCGATGTCATCAACACGACATATTATGTCGCACTTTTTTATATCGAAAAAATAAAAAAAAATCAAACACGACACATGTGCGCTGTTTTTTTTGTTCGCTCATAAGGTATAATATTAGCGAACACGACATAATATGTCGCATTTGAGTCAGATTGGAGGTGAATGACATGTTTCATATCGTATCTGTTTTTGTATTACAATCCGTAACAATATACAATGTTTGGTTACTGCGCGTATTAAATCGTGCTTTTTCAAACGAGCATAGTCTTTTGTCATTCACAACCATTCTATTATTTTTGGTCTTTATTGTCTATGCAATCTATCAAAGTAATTCATTTGAATTCGATGTTGCGTCATTTAATGTCGACCAGATCTCATTCAATCTACATAATCAAGTCCATTCCATCTTTGGGTTTAAGGAAAATAACAATAGAAAGCCGACTTCTTTTCCTGAAATAATATCTGAAGTTGCAGATTCATCAATCAATCAAGAAAGACAGAATGAATTAGTTTTTATGTTAGACAGAAATGGTAATATTTTATATGCGAACGAAAAAAGTCTGGTGGAATTCCAAGTAGAGCAATCCGAAATTCTTGGAATGTCAATATTTAGCCTATATGTTGACTTTGGGAATGAAAATAGTGATTGGTATGAAACCATACAAACGAATAATTCTTCCAGCAACTTGATTCGAATAAAGAATAAGGAAAAAGAAAAATGGTATTACATGTCGTATCGAGCAAACCTTGATACCCACGGTAATCTTGAAACGATTATTGTGAACGGAAATGATGTGAGCTTCCTGATAAACTCTAATTTAATCAAAGAGTTCTATTCAGATAAAGATCAATTAACTGGTTTAATTAATCAATACGGAATGTTCGATCAAATCAGAAAGTTTAAAGATGTAAATACCGGCATCGCCTTTTTTATTCAGGCGATGGGCTTTTCTCAAATATCGAACTATTATGGACACGAACTAGCAGATAAGTTACTAAATGCAATTGTGAATGATTTAAAAGAAACGGTGTCCGATAATTGTCTAGTGGTTCGTTACACAGAATCGAAATTCGTTGTGCTATGTCCTAACTGTATGATTAATCAATCCACAATTGATGGATATATCGAAAAACTGGAGAACTTTGTTACGTCATCTTATGAAGTAGAGAACCTTAATTTGCAAGTGGACAAGCGAATTGGATATGCAGTATACCCAGAAGATACGAAGAGTTTTGAAGAATTAGTAACTTTAGCAAGCATCGCTCTTAAAGAAGCTATCGTGCATAATTCCTATGAGATTACAAGATTTAATGCTGAGATGAGAGAAAATTTAAGATACAATGTGGAAATAGCAAATCGCTTAAAAGATGCATTGGATGAAGAAATTATTGAAGTTTACTTTCAGAAAGCAGTAGACTGTAGAAGCAAAGAAATCTTTGTGATAGAAGAACTGTCTCGTTGGTATGATGAGGAAATGGGATTCATTCCACCGAATGTTTTCTTCCGAATTGCTAATGAAACGAATCAACTCAATCGATTAGAAAGATATATGGTCAACAAAACTTTTGATGCATTTGTTCAACTGAGACAAAAGGAATTATATAAAGACGCGAAAGTAACTGTCAATATATCCCCTTCAACACTTTTGGATACACATTTCTTTGACTTCTTCAATGAAACTGCTGAACAGTATGGCATTAAAAGTAGCGACATCTTTATCGAGATTTCAGAAAGCACTTTTGTTAATAACACAAATCTATGCCTAAAACATATTGATCAATACAAAGCAAAAGGATATCTGATTGCATTGGATGACTTTGGTACAGAGTATTCATCATTATCCATTTTAGAAAGCGTTGATTTTGATATCATCAAAATTGATGCACACTTTGTTCAAAACATTGAAAAATTTAGCAATCAAGAGATTATTAAAATGGTTCGCACTATCACAGCGAAGACGAATAAGGAAATCGTTGCGGAAGGTGTTGAGACGAAAGAACAAAGTGAAGCCTTGGAAAACTTGGGTTGTCAAATCCAACAAGGGTATTACCATCATAAGCCTGAGAACCTGTTACTATATTAACCTATCCCCTCTTTTAGAATATAGTAACTGTTATCACAAAAACACTCAATTCATCCTTGAGTGTTTTTTG
>QKCT01000057.1 GCA_003245625.1 Bacillota bacterium
GTAGGAAAAAAATAGACGCTCGGAGAACATATGGACACACTAATCTTTTCATTAAATACCGTTTTACCAATTCTTATTTTGATGAGTCTGGGTTATATTTTAAAGCGGGTTGGCTTTCTAAATGAACAATTCTTACATATTGGAAATAAGTTTGTATTTCGAGTTGCATTACCAACGCTTTTATTCTACACAATTTATTCGATTAATACCCTTCAAGAAATCAATTGGCCTGTCATCGTATATGCAGTTATAGGGATTTTAGCGCTATTTATATTGGGATTGATTCTTGCAATTGTTTTTATCAAGGATCCCAAACAAAAAGGGGTCTTAATCCAATCCGTATTTCGAGCAAACTATGCAATTATAGGTTTGCCTTTAGCGGAGGCTATGGGGGGAATTCAAGCAGCCGCTGTTGTAGCGTTGATTATGGCAGTTGCAGTACCGTTAATGAATATATTGGCAGTCATTTCTCTAACCATGTTTGTAAATAATGAAGATGAAACAATGCATCCATTGAAATCTACGATCATCAAAGTAATCAAAAACCCATTGATTATCGCCATTTTCTTAGGATTGTTTGTTCTTTGGATTCGTTCTTTGATTCCTCTTGGAGAAGACCATATTCCCGTTTTCACATTGCAATACAATTTGGTCTTCTTATACCATGCAATTCAACGTTTGAGCCAAATCGCTACTCCATTTGCATTGATTGTTTTAGGGGGAACATTTGAGTTTATTGTAATAAAACATATGTCCAAGCAGATTTTTATCGGAACATTCTCTCGTGTTATTTTAGCTCCATTATTAACGCTTGGTGTCGCTGTTATATTATCTAAGTATTCCACATTTTTCGAGTTCGATTCATTTGAGTTTCCTGCTTTGATTGCTTTGTTTGCTTCGCCAACGGCAGTTTCCGGGGCTGTAATGGCCAAAGAGATGAATAATGATGAGGCTTTGGCTGTTCAATATGTTGTATGGACAACTTCGTTATCGATACTATCGATATTTATCATTGTATTTTTGTTTCGGATGTTTACTTTAATCTAGAAAGGGTCGATTATGTTTTTTGAGAAATTCATTGAAAATAGAACAAGGCTTGGCTTATCAAAAGAAGATATCGCAAATACACTAGAGATTGATTTAGAGACTGTGAACGGATGGGAATCAGGACTATCCATGCCTGATTTAGATAATCTGATTAAATTGTCTAATGTATTTGGTGTATCAATTGACTACTTATTAAAAGACCGTACGAAAGAGACGGGTTTTAGTTATTATACGATTGTGAAAGAAAAGGAATATCCTGTTAGCAAAGGAAAAACAATTGCTCTTGTAATCTATGTTTTATCTGTTTTAGGTTTGTTTACACTACTGATATTAGCCATAATGGAACCTTTCACATATGCAGATAGTGTAAGTGGGAATACCTATACAGGAATCAAAGCATATTGCCATGCATATTCCGAGTTTTGTATTGCATATTATGCTTGTATAATTGGTTTTATATTGTCTGGTATCTATCTCTTTGTACCAGACCAAATCATCTATCAATTCTTTCGTAAAAAAAACTGATATTTGGGTAAAAAATGGTTGCAATTCATCTCCAAATTTGATAATATATATATCGGCCTTAAAAATCGGACATTTACCCACCCTTCTAGCATAATCTATATTAGGTGGAGATTATGCGCTCATAGCTCAATTGGATAGAGCGTTTGACTACGGATCAAAAGGTTTCGGGTTCGACTCCTGATGGGCGCGCCAGTATACGGGAAGTAGCTTAGCTTGGTAGAGCACCTGGTTTGGGACCAGGGGGTCGCAGGTTCAAATCCTGTCTTCCCGACCACTTAGATTGACAGGAGTAAGGAAACTTACTCTTTCATATTTTATGGACCCTTAGCCAAGTGGTAAGGCACGGGACTGCAACTCCCTCATCGCCGGTTCAAATCCGACAGGGTCCTCCAATTATGTGGATCGACATAATAACATTTTTCTTTTAAAATCCTTTCTTTATAACGAGCGAGTAATCTTGCTCGTTTTAACTTTATCAGGGCGAATATTTGTGCTATAATAGTCAAGAACATAAATAAATAGGGGGAATTATGAAACGATTAATGATTGTTCTAAGTTTGATTACAGTGTTATTTTTATCGGGTTGTGATTTTGGAAAAACAGAATTTGAAAAAGCAATCAATGCATATGAAACCATGGAAAGTGTTGCGATTGAAATGGTCACAGCTGTTCCGTCTTACAAAGTAGAAGTAGAAGCTAGTATTCTTATTGAAGGAGAAAATGCTTTGATCGAAATGGAAGACGAAACGTATTATAATGTTTATTCCAATGAAACGTATTATGAATTGGCAGTGTTTAACGATGTTTATATCCCGACAGAAATTGATTATGAAGAAGCGATAGGTTTCTCCGCTTTGGGCTTAGGTTCGGAAGATGCCACTCTAGAAGAAAATTATGAGTTGGTGGATGGATGGTATGTATACTTATTGGAAGATGAGGAATATGATGAATTGAAGATTGAGATCATTGACGATCTCATTCACGAGATATTCTTTTCTTTCGAAGAATCCGGGCTAGAAATGGAATTAACACTAACCTTTAGCGATTATAATAATGTTACAGTTGACTTACCAGAAAACATGGTAGATTTTGAGGATTATTTCGCTGCATTCGGAACCATAAGTGATTTGGGAATAGAATATGATATGAATTCTGAAAGCTTGAATTTCTTCGGACCTAGCACCTCCATTTATTGCTCTATTGATCAAGCGGAGGGGTTCTGTGATTTTAGCGAAGGAATAACTAGTTGGTATTTCAACGTAGACGGAACGAATTTTAATTATATGGATGAAGCGTATGCTTCTCTAGATGATTTATATGCAAATGCTAGTTTTGCGTTGCCAAAAGAATCATTTGAAGCAATTATGCAAGTTATTACTCTGTTGTTTGCTGAATAAAAAAGGTTTGGGAAATCCCAAACCTTTTCTTTTTATATGAATAAACTATTGAGTAATCTAATGTATTCATCTCGAGTGAAAATGAACTTCTTTGCTGAATCAGTCGCTTCTTTTATGATGCTTTCGGAAAGATTATTCTCGGAGATATATAGTAGTATTGTGTCTTTTGTAATTTTCTGATGAGCCAATTGAATCACTTCGTGGATGTCTAGTTTCGTTAATTCCTTTTTATGGCTCTTCAGAGCCATTTTAAACATTTTTTCCTCTATCTTGGTGACTTCGCCATCATCGTTATTAAAAACGTATAATATGGATAAAAGAGCCAATTTTGCAACATTGCTTTTGTATTTTCCTTGCCACGAAGTTCCTGGTGTAACATAACCTTTTTGTTTTTTGGGGATGCTATTCGCAGTTGCTTCTTTAAAGGCTTGGCGATTGTTTTCGTGCTTGATAACGTTAATAAAATTTTGATTGCTGTTATTACTATTATTGTAATTAGTATAATTCTCTAAAGACATATTTTCCCTCCTTCATAAGACTATAACCAATAATAATATAACATAATTAAAAATAATTGTCAATAATGTATGGTAAACATAGAAGTTTTTAGAATTAAAAAAGGCATCCGCTTGGATGCCTTTATCAACTTTATTCTGTGAAACGTTCGTTGCCAATATAGAAGATAGCGATTGTCTCAACACCGGAATGAGCCCCAATAACAGGTCCGATTGGGTTAATTGTAAACATGGAATCCGGAACATTAAGTTTCTCCATGATGGCACCTTGTACGTATTTTGCATCTTCCAAACTGTCACCATGTGAAATATAAATCATTTCGTTCTTATCTTTGTCATATGTTTCGACTAAACGATTGACAAGTAAGTTTAACGATTTAAATCTACCTCTTGCTTTTCCATATACTTTGAGTTGACCTTCCATAGATACATGCAATAATGGTTTGATGTTTAGAAGATTCCCTAGTACAAGAGAAGATGCAGATAATCGACCGCCTCTGCGTAGATGTCCTAAGTCGCTAACGGTGAATAAATGGCTTAAATTCATTTTGGTTTCTTCTACAAAAGCTGCAACTTCATCAATATCTTTTCCAGCTTTTCGTAACTTTCCAGCATAACTGACCAATAAACCTTGGCCCATAGAAGCACATAAAGAATCTAACGTAATGATTTTTCGATCAGGATAAGCCTCTGAAAGTTCTTTCGTGGCGATTAAACTAGAATTAAACGTTCCGGATAATGCACTAGAGAATGATATGGATAAGATATCCAAGCCTTTTTTTAGTAAAGGTTCCATGATGTTCATAAAATCTTGAGGGTTCGCTTGTGCGGTGCTTGCAGTTTCTTTCTCCCTCAACATATCATAGAAGACTTTAGATGAAATTTGTGATTCATCCAAAAGATTTTCATATTCTTTTCCTCGAATCGTTACCTTAAGTGGTAATACAACTAATTCTAGTTCTTTCGCCAAAGAGTCAGGTAAATCGATACAGGAATCTGTTAAAATTACATAGTCACTCATACACACTCTTCCTCCAAATTACTATGTCTCACATAATACTTTATCAAATTCATTACTTAGTGTCAATACGTTTAAAAAAAAAGACGCCTGACGAAGGCGCCATATTGTTTTATTCTTCGACTCGAAAATGGATTGGCTCTATATCAGGAAGTTGTTCGCTGATTTTATCGACAAACATAATTCCCAATAAATGATCATATTCATGTTGGAATACAATACCTGGATAGCCACTAAGTTTTAATAAAGTTTCTTTCGTTTCACCAGTTTCTAAGTTTACAAGATGCACTTTTGCCTTGATACGTTTTGCTCGTTTGACAAGTCCAGAAACATCTTCAGGTTCCGATAAGCATCCCTCTCCACCGGGAAGATATGTTAACTCTTCCGACATCGAAACGATTTTGGGATTCACAATCGCATATTGATATTCTTTCTCAAACGTTTCATCCATCGCCTTCATCACAAACATTTTTTTAGAGATGTTTATCTGCGGAGCAGCTAAACCAACAGAAGGACGAAGATCATATTGTTCCACTAATTCATCATCTTGAGAGTTTTCAACCAGCTCCATCATCTCCCGTAGAGTAAAGAAATCTTCTTGACTTAAGGGGAGCACAACATCTTTCGCTCTTTGACGTAAAGTTGGATGACCGTCCTGAATGACATCTTTCATTAATAACATAATTATCACCATCCCCATTATATCAAAACAACTACTAAAAGGAAAGTTATTTAACTTGTTGATATTGTGGAATATTTTCGCGAGATATGGTATAATCTTATTAGATAAGTTGGTGAGAAAATGGTAGAAAGAAAAGGGATTGTCATCTATTTCCAAAATAAGAAAGCCTTGAAAGCCTTAGAAAAATATAAGATCAATATTGCTTATGTCAACCAAGCGGGGAAGTATCTAGTTGGATATTGTGATGAGACGGAATTCAATATTATTAAGAAAGAATTAAAACAACATAAGTTGATTCGTAAAGTTGAAGAATCCTTAATAGAAATGCCTTCACTAAACTAAATAAAAAAAATTGCATCTGTCAATAAAAAAAACTTGACAGGTGCTTGTTTTTTTGATAGAATATGTTGGAATCAAACATAGGAGGAATACATATGGTAAAACTTAGATTACAACGTTTTGGTACAAAGAAGAAACCGTTCTATAGAATCGTTGCTGCGGACTCCAAGAAACCAAGAGATGGTAAATACTTGGAAATCGTTGGTGTATACGATCCGACAAAGGAACCAGCATATGTCAATATTGACAACGAAAAAGCATTGGTTTGGTTGAGAAAAGGTGCTCAACCTACAGATACAGTCAAGAGCTTATTTTCAAAAGCAGGGATCATTCGCCAACTTGTCGCTGAAAAGAACAACAAGTAGGGAGTTTTTAAAATGGCTGTTGATTTTGAAAAACTAGTATTAGATTTGGTAACGCCATTGGTCATACATCCTGAAGATTTATTGGTGAAAAAATTTTCAGAAGATGAAGATTCTGTAACGATTCAAGTGCTTGTAAATCAAGAAGATCTCGGGCGGGTGATTGGAAGAAGTGGACGTATTGCAAATGCGATTCGGACCATTGCATACGCAGCCGCATCCAGAGTCGGAAAGAAAATCAATATCAATATTGATTCATTCTGATGAAACGAGAAGTCATAGGAGTCAGCGCATGTCTCTTGGGACATAATTGCAAATACAATGGTAAGCACAATTTGAATCCCAACGTGATCGATCATATCAGAGGAAAAGAAGTCGTACTTGTTTGTCCAGAAGTATTGGGAGGCCTTGGTACACCTAGAATTCCAAGCGAAATCCAATCAGATGGAAAGGTTTTGAATCGCATCGGAGAAGATGTCTCAGAAGCGTTTATAAAAGGTTCTATCCTAGCTTTCTCAAAATTAGAAGAAGCGGATTGTAAACAAGTGATATTGAAAGACGGTTCCCCATCATGTGGATATAAAACCATTTATGATGGAACCTTTTCCAATCGTAAAATCAAAGGAATGGGTATCGCTGCAAAGTATTTATCCAAGCACGGTATTGAAATCATTGATTTGAACACATAAACCAACTTATAGTTGGTTTTTTTGTTGCTTTGAAAAGCGATAATAACCGCACCGCGTTATTGACAATTCCTTTTATATCGTTATAATTAAGTTATAAACAATAGGGGGACCTAAAATGAAAAAACTAGGCGTTATGGTTTGCACCAATTCTTCAATCGACTACATTAAACATGATTATCAAGTGGATATCATTCGATCTACCATCTTGATGGGAGGAAAAGAGTACGTTGACTATGAAGAGTTAACTGCGGAACGTTTTTATGAAATGTTACAAGAAGATCCAAGTCTATTTCCAAGAACAGCGATGGCTTCTACTGGCACGATGTTGGAACATTATGAAAAATTAAGAGATGATGGTTGCGATACGATTATCTTTATTACAATATCTTCCAAAATGAGCGGAATATACGAAAATGCATTAATAGCCGCTAAAATGGTGGAGGGAGTCGATGTACACGTATTTGACTCCAAATCCGTTGGATACATTGAATGCAAAATGGTATTCGCTGCCCACGATGGATTTAAAGCTGGGAAATCAATCGATGAAATCATCGCTGATTTAGAATTTATCCGCGATAACAATCATATATATTTTGCGGTGAATGATTTACGCTATTTGGTTAAAAATGGTCGTTTATCAAATGCTGCAGGTTTTATTGCTAACGCTTTGAAAATTAAACCTTTGCTTGAAATCAACACAGATGGTGCAGTTGTCAGCGTTGAAAAGATTCGCACTTTCAATAAAGCCGTAGATCGCGTAATAGAGAAATACATGGAAGAAACAGAAGGAAAAGATGTGGAAACATTTATCATCCATGCTAACAATCCTGAAACAGTACAGTATATGCGAGAAAAAGTTACCGAATTAAGACCAAATGTCGGTGAAATAAAAGACTATATTTTAACTCCTGCAGTGGGAGCTCACGGAGGACCTGGAGCCATCACAATTGGCTATGCCTTGAAAAAATAGAAGGGGAACCTATGATTAGCAGTGATATCATTCGAGGTAATATCGATACGATTATCTTGAAGTTGTTACAAGAAAAAGACATGTATGGTTACGAGATAGTCAATGAGATTAAAGAACGTACCAATAACGTGTTTGACATCAAAGAAGCAACATTGTATTCTGTTGTACAGCGTTTGGAAAGTAAGGAACTAATCTCTTCTTATATGGGAGAAAAATCACACGGAAGAAAGCGTCGATACTATCGTATCACTCCTTTTGGCAAGGCTTACTATAAAGAATTAATCCGTGAGTATAAAACATTAAAAGAGATCATGATCAATATTTTAGGAGATGACATCGGATGAATAAGATAAAGCGTTTTGTATCCGGATTACTAAAAGACTTTTTTAGTGATCAGGACAAAAAAGAATTGATTGAAATATTGACCACTAGCCTAGAGGAAAAAGTGGATGATCTTGTCGAACAAGGAAAAACCATAGAAGAAGCGATTGAAACATCCATAAAAGAATTTGGTAGTGCCGAAGATGTTTTAGAAGCGTTCCCGGAATTAAAGAGAACGAATATGAAACGTAAAAGAAGGAATCAAGTTTTATTTTCTTTAGGGGCTTATCTTATTATTACAGGATTAACTGTATATGTTGACTTAACATTCACTCCAAGCGTTTTATGGTTTGTATTTGTTGCTATTGGACTATTATTCTGGCCGCTAGTGATGTTATATTTATACCTTCAGGTAAGGAGATAGCGGTTTGAGTACTCGTAAACTCGTCTTCTTGGCTTTGATGATTGCGATTAGTATCGTCTTGTCCATTGTCGAGTCTGTCTTATCAGCATCGATTTTTGCCTACCCTGGAATCAAACTCGGACTGGCAAATATAGCGACTTTAGTTGTCTTATATACCATGGGACGAAAAGAAGCTGCTTTTGTTGCCATCTTACGCATTTTCTTAGTTGGTTTAATTTATAGTGGTTTGTTCTCAACATCATTTCTCATTAGCTTTGGCGGTGGATTATTGGCGCTGGGTATGATGATAAGTTTAAAGGGAACCAAGTTATCTATTTATACTGTTTCAGTGTTAGGCTCATTGATGCATATGGTAGGTCAGATTGTTATTGTGATATTTGTTGTTCAAACGACCAGTTTAGTTTATATGTTACCATATATGATGATTCTTTCTGTTCCAACAGGATTGATTACGGCATATCTGGCAAAATGGATTATTCGAAATTTTTCCCAACGAATTATGAACTATTAAAAACACTTCCGAAATGGAAGTGTTTCTTTTTTATTCATTTATTAACTGTAGATGTATTGATCAAACCCGCTGGAATAGGTATAGGTTCCATCATAATGGTACCAAACAGCTTCTAATCCATCGAAAGAGTTTACAAAGTCCATCGCATCTTCTAATGGAAGTAAATAAATCGCGGTAGATAAAATATCAGCTAAAGCAGAATCTTCATAAATCAAGGATACAGACATCGAATATCCTCCCGGGTAATTGGTTTGTGGATCGATGATATGATGATAGACTTCTCCATCATCCAAACCGATAAAGAATCTCTGGCTGTTACCACTTGTAACAACAGCTTTCCCTTCTGGGATTTTTAATACCATGTAATAACTGTTATTTAAAGTAAATTCAGTTGTCGGCGTGGAAAGAGCAATATAGAAGTTTCCATCCTCGCGTCCAGGATTGATTCCCCCACCAATCACATTGGAATTCCCCATATTCAATAGGAAAGTTACACCTTCTTGATTGAAATAATCTGCGATGATATTTGACACATATCCTTTCGCCATTCCGCCCAAATTAATTCCCATATTCTCTTGCTGAAAGGAAATGGTTTGATTGGTGGTATCCAGAATGACATCATCAGGATTCGTATTAAAACTGATGCCATCGATTAGACTTCTAGGAACAGGACAGTATGAGATTCCAAGCTCTATGGTATCGTCACATTCCGTGCTCTCTCTAGCATCATGCCAAATAGCTAATACAGGTTCCAAAGCGATATCGTATAGAGGTGTATTCTCAACTTCGACAAGACTATCATTGTCTAGTGCAAACTGAATAGCATCAAACAGTGTATCAGAGATAGCGATAGGACCATCTGCGTGGTTGATGGAATAAACATTCGTTACATTATCATATTCATTGTAATTATCGAATAGTTCATGATATTCGGAAATCATTTCTTCAAAGAATGTAAAATATGCCCCAACATCGTAAGTGTCTTCCAATGAATAATACAGAGTTAAAGAGATCGTTGTTGAGAAATAGGATGTCAGAGTAACGCGACAATTATAGTAGTTCTCATCATTACCAAGGGCACAATAGTCTTCATTTGGATTTTCAAATTGGTTACATCCTATTAATGATAAGGACAGAAATACTATAAATATTCCAATCAGTAATTTTTTCATAAAAACTCCTTTATTCATACAGACAAATGTTATAATATGGATAGGGAAAGAACGGAGGTGACAGGGTGAAGAAAACAGATATCATCATCATCTTTTCTATCCTAGTCATTGGAATTCTTTCTTTGATCGGGTTTCAAGTCTTGGAGAATCAAAACAGTACTGGTAACACTTATGCAAAAATCAGTTATCAAAACATTTTAATCTTAATGATTGATTTGGATACCTATGAATACCAAATCTACAATACGGTTTACGCAAGTCAAATAGATGTGGGTAGAGCCGATGAAGGAATTTTTTATGTACCAGGTACAGTCACGACTGATATGACGGCTTTATATGAGGAAGACAGTTATGCCGCTGAAAATGAAATCGTTGGAATCAAATTGTTAGTGGCGGATGGGAAAATTTCTGTGGTATATCAAGAAAGTCCTAAAGATCTTTGTCAATTACAAGCACCAACCAATTCTCACTTAACACCAATCGTTTGTTTACCAAATGAATTGGTAATTGATATTTATACAAATTTGACATCCGATGAGTTTGTTCCGGATGCTATATTGGAGTGATACATATGTTATTAGTTATCCCGAATTCTGTTTTTGTTATCTCAAAAATCATTATGTTTTTTGTTGCAACCGTATTTATATTTCGTGCGATGCAAGCATTGGATATGGAAAAAATCTTCAAAAAGAATTCTTCTGATCAAATTCGTTTTTTATACATGATTGTGGCGATTATTCTTGGTTACCTTTTCGTCGATGCCATTATATCAATTTTGGAATCTGTCAATAATCTATTTGTTTAGGATACCAATCTGAATATTCCTCAATAATTTCGAGTCGATTCTCGAAATTATTTTTTTGAAATAACTGTTCTTTCACGTTTTCAAAATCAGAGGAATTGATTTGAAACGTAAAACAAATATCTTTATCATAATCAACGTGAAGCAATTCCGTGTTTTCTCGAAGATATCGATCTACATTTCCAAGATGGTCATAGTCCGTAGAAATCCGTAGTTTAAATGACGTTTGTTTTTCGGTGAAAACAACACGATTTAAAACCTCGGCTGCAGCTCCTGAATAAGCACGAATTAAACCACCAGTACCTAGTAGGATTCCTCCAAAATAACGAATGACGACTAGCATGCAGTTGGTCATATTGTTCTTTACTAAAACCTCTAAAATAGGATATCCAGCTGTTCTGGTTGGTTCCCCGTCATCGCTTGCTTTTTGAATACGAGCATCTTCACCTAGGATATAGGCATAGGTATAATGATTCGCATTTGGATAGGTTTTACGAAGTAGAATTAGTTCTTCTTTGGTTTGTTCTTCCGATGTAATCGGGAGTATCACAGCGATGAATCTTGATTTTCGCACAATGATTTCAGCTGTGGTTTTTGCTTGAATAGAGACCATAAACTCACCATAGGATATTATAACATAATCTCCTGTCACGATGGGATTTTTTGAACAAATAGAATAGGAATTCACATTGCGATATGTTATAATATGTTCGGTGATTTTTATGACATCTTACTATGAAAAAGGCAGAAATATTGTCAAACAGTTACTTGATGCGGGGCATCAGGCTTTTTTCGTAGGAGGATTCGTTCGCGATTTCATTTTAGGAGAAGATGCTTCGGATATTGACATTACTACGGATGCCACACCAGATCAAGTCCAACAACTATTTGAAAAAACCAAAGCAACAGGTTTAAAATTTGGAACTATAACAGTGTTTTCTGGACGATTTCAATATGAAGTCACAACTTATCGAACGGAAGGAAAATACCGGAACCATAGAAAACCAGAAGAAGTTCAATTTGGGGTCTCTTTAGAAGAAGATTTACAGCGTCGAGATTTTACAATCAATGCTTTTGCGATGGACATTGACCAACATATCGTAGATTTGTTTCAGGGGAAAGAAGATTTATCTAATCATTTGATTCGTGCGATTGGTAATCCGGATACAAGGTTTAGCGAAGATGCTCTTCGTATGTTGAGAGCTTTTCGTTTTGTATCGAAATTAGGATTTCAAATCGAACCCAAAACGTTTGCTAGCATCCAGAAGAATCTCGTTCTTTTGCCAAACATTGCCAACGAACGCATCTTGACTGAAATGCGGAAGATTCTAGATGGGAAACACGCTCTTTCTGCTTTACAATTATTGGTTCAATCTGGGTTTGGATCAATCTATCCTGAATTGAATCAGGGACTAGCCTTGATCGCAAAACAAATGGACTTTCAATTGAATTCTTTGGAATTCTTTGCATTATGCTTCTTTTTGAATGATCAAAAGATTCCTGAAACATGGCGTTTCTCTAAGAAAGAAAAAGCAATTATGGAAAAGATAATGGAATTGGTAGATGTCATGCAAGATGATGTCTATAACGAAATGATTATTTATCGCTTAGGGAAAGATATTCCTCTTATGGCGAATCAAATTTCCGTGATGCTTGATCCAAAGAATGACCAAGCTAGAGAAATCAGTCAAATCTATGACAATTTGCCGATATATAAAACTTGCGATCTGGTTTTCAAAGGTCAGGATATATTGGAATTAACAACACTTCGAAACGCCGAAATCATTGGCGATATCATCGATGATATCACTTATCAAGTGATCACGAATCAATTGCCAAATGAATACGAAGCTCTGAAGCGTTATACTTTAGAACTAATGGAGACAAAATATGAAACAAGATAACCGCGCATTCTATTGTTATCTGGATGATTTTGATGAATTGACCATCATCGTTCCAATTAAAAACTATCAGGACAAGGATTCCTATTTTTTGGTAGGAAACGATGAAATTATCGATTTAGAGATCATCCAAAAAATCAATTTAGGCGTAGAAATAAAACTAGTATGTCACTTCGATGCATATATTGATTTGGTAAAACTCTATTTTGTAGAAAACCAAAAACATGAAATGTCGGAATTGCATACAGGAAAAATTGTCCGAACAGAATTGTTTGACAACATCTATCAATACAAGAAAAATGACCTTGGCTTTACCTATACCAAGGAGAATACAAAATTTAAGATTTGGACACCGGTTGCGAAATATGTCAAAATCGAATTGGTGACGCCAAACAATGAAACTTTAATCTATAACATGACCTATAAGAATTCTGGAGTTTGGAGAATTGTTGTAGATGGAGATTTGGAGCACTATCGTTATCGCTACATCGTTTATGTCAACGGAACAGAACGTATCGTCAATGATCCATACGCGATTGCTTCGAATGCAAACGGAGAATACTCTTATGTTGTGGATAAGGCAATGTTTTTTTCCATGAAGAATAAATCCGATTTTTCAGGGAATATGTTGGATGCAGTCATCTACGAAATGAGCGTTCGAGATTTCTCTATTGATCCAACCATGGATTTCCAGCACAAAGGGAAATTCCTCGGTGTTGTGGAACCGAATATTAAGACCAAAAGCGGGTTAACTGCTGGTTTGGATTATTTAAAGGAACTTGGGATTACACATGTTCAATTGATGCCGATTTTTGACTTCGATGGTATCGATGAAAACAACGATGAGCCACAATACAATTGGGGTTATAATCCGCAACAATTCTTTGTTCCAGAAGGATGGTATTCCACCAATCCAAATGATCCATACGCAAGAATCAACGAATTGAAACAAATGATTGATATCTTGCATGAAAATGGAATCAGTGTAATTATGGACGTGGTGTTTAATCACGTATATGATGCCGATAATTTTCCTTACGAATTACTTGTACCAGGATATCCTTATCATGTAGACAGACAAGGGATCTGTACCAATATTAGTGGTTGCCACAACGATGTCGCAAGTCATCGGAAAATGATGAGAAAGTTAATTATCGACAATGTTCTATTCTGGGTGAATGAGTATCGTATCGACGGGTTCCGATTTGACTTAATGGGATTAATTGATTATGAAACGATGAATGAATTACGTCAAGAACTACACGATATCAGCGAGCATATTATTGTATATGGGGAAGGTTGGAATATGTATTCCTCCAATATGACGGACCGGATGGCTCATATGTCCAATAAGAAAGTCATTCATACCATAGGTTTCTTCAATGATACGTTCCGAGAAACGATTAAAGGTGCCACATTCCATGTTGACCGTCCTGGCTATGCAACAGGAAGTATTGATAAAATAGACAAAGTGAAAGAAATCGTAATGGGTAGCGCATATAACCGTTATCTATTCAAATATACTACGCAAAGTATCAATTATGTAGAATGTCACGACAATATGACGTTTTTCGATAAAGCAATGCATATCAATGATGATATAGAACTTGTGAAAAAACAAGAGATGTTAGCGACAACGCTTGTCTTATTGTCGCAAGGAGTTCCGTTCTTGCATTCAGGGCAAGAATTCTTCCGAACGAAACATGACGATGAAAACTCGTATATTTCTCCAGATGAAATCAATTTAATTGATTGGCAAAGACGAGAGGAATTTGAAGATCAAATCGCCTTTATCAGAGAAGTGATACGCTTTCGAAAAGAACATGGATGTTTTAAATTGAAATCTTCTTCTGAAATGGAACAAGGTTTGGAAGTGATCGAAATGAATTCTGGGTCATTGATGATTCATTACAATAACAAATGCAATATTTTATTGATCTTCAAACCTTTGATGATGGAAGAAACAGTAATTATACCGGATGAATATCAGATGGTGCTATCTTCCTCGGAAGAGTATGAAGTGGAAGATCGATATGAATATATACTCAAAGATATCGGAACGTATATCTTTGTGAAGGAGTGATTTGATGGCTGAAGCAGGTAAAGAATACAAGTTCTTTGGTAAAGTATTACAAACCAACGACTCTACATATGGAACTTTCCCCGTTAATGTTTTAACGGAAAATTCCGAAAATGTGATTGTGCGTTTACCACAGGGAGAAGAAGTATCTTTGAACAAGATTTACTTTTTTGAAACAATCGGTGTTGATTTCAAGGATAAAATCCATTATGAGGCAAAATCACATACAATACTTGGTGAAATGGAATTATCAGACAACCGTAAGGAACAACTGTTGAAATTCTTTTATCATTATGCCCCGATTGAAATCGAGAATTTAAAAAAAGATATCGAAGGTATTATTGATGGTTTATCAAACAAAGTCTTAAGAGATATTACCAAAACCATTTATGATCGATACAAAGAAGATTTCTATTTGTATCCAGCTGCGACAAAGTTTCACCACGCTTATATCTCAGGATTGGCATATCATACTCATTCGATGTTGAAACTGGCAGAAGGATTCTTTAAAGTCTATCCCTTCTTATCGGAAGATTTAGTCAATGCAGGTATTATCTTGCATGACATTTGTAAAATTTTCGAATTTGATTCTTACGAAGGCAGTGAGTATACAATCAAGGGAAAATTGATTGGTCATATTACAATGGGAGCTTCATTGATTGAATCTGTGGCGAAAGAACTTGGTTATGAGAATGAAGAGGAACCGATGTTGTTACAACATATCATTATCTCTCATCATTATTATGGTAATTTTGGCTCGCCAAGAAAGCCAAATATCGCGGAAGCATTGATTATTCATTTCATCGATAATATCGATTCTAAAACAACCGTTTTAGGAGAAGAATTGAATCTGGTTGAAGTAGGTCATTTGACTGGAAGTATTGGTGTTTTAGAGCGGGAACGTTACTATAAACATAAACTTACAAAAGAATAAAAAAAGAGAAGCTGAACGAATTCAGCTTCTTTTTATTTGATTAGTTTTATTATTCGGTAATATAGTCAGAGAATACGGCAGTAAAGTAAATGTCTTTGATTTCACTTAACATCGTCATTAAGACTGCATCGTTGTTTGTGGTGTAAATGTTAGAAACAAATTGTCCATCCATCAAACGTTCAGAAATGTTGACGTTAATTGTTCCGAGTACATAGAATCCAGATAAGATATCACCTACATAAACATCCAAAGCATCTTCAACAGAAGTAGGAAGGTCAGGAATTGTGATTCCATAAGTTTCCTCGATGGTATCATCGGTCAAATCATATGCAGTTGAATAGAATTGATACAATGCATATAATTGCATTTGTTCTAAACTAGGAACGTCGCTGTCGTTTTCGGAACCAACAGAATATTCTGGATCGTCAGGATCATCTTCTGCAAACGCTGCGGATGGTTTATCGAAATCATCACCTTGTGTCGCAAGGATGATATGAAGTCCGAATTCTGTTTCTATGGTAGGAGAATACATTTCGTCTTTATCTTGGTTTTGTGGTAATTGATATTCTTGATAAAGCGCGATCAATGCATCAACAAATTCTGGTACATAAGTATCTTTCACACCATAATCTCCACTGTAAGTCAAAGAGTGGTAAACGCTGGAGTCATCTGAATCAACGGTATCAAGATATTCTGTCAACATGAAGAATCCGTTTTGTTTGAATTCACCCCATGTTTCGTCTTCTCTAGTTGCGTCGTTGTATTCGGTAATCAATTCAGAGAATGTTCCATCATACTCATCAATTGCTTGTTCTAATCTTGCTTGAAGTTGAGCAAACGTTGTTTCTTGATCGACTGTAAGTTCATCTTTGTAATCAAAGAAGTTATCAGGAGTACCATCTTCATCGAAATCAAGGTAAACCAACAATTGGTTGACAGATAGACTGAAGTAGTTATCGTAATAGTCTTGAACAGTAGCTTGGATCGCGTTAACGATATCTAGTGAATTTAAAGTTTCTTCAATTAAGTATGGTTGTAATCTAGCACCAACGAAGTATTGCAACAATTCTAATTCGGTTTTTGTACCATATTGAGAATATGCATATTCGGAGAAGGATGCATAGCCTAGGCTAAGTCCATATTGTGCATACATTTGTTCTAAGTAAGAATAATAACTTTTTGCATTGTCTAATGAAGCATAAATCTCATCCATTGCAGTAGTATTATTTTTCATTAAATCTGTTTGAGTACCAAAGATCATTTCGAAATAGCTAGAATATAACAGTTCTTTGTATTGAGATGCATACAACGTATATAGAGCAGCATTTTTTGTTAAAGCGAATTCTAAGAAGTCATCAGCGGTAATGACCAATTCTTCGTCTGAAGTCAATGTGGAATCAAATGATGCTAAGATTGTTTTGTCTCCCTTTTCATTCAATACGAATGTGGAATCCAATGCTTGATAATCTAATCCAACATAATGATCGAAGATTTGGAAATTCAAATCAGCTCTTAATGTTTGTAAGTAAGCTTCGATATTATCGGAACCATCATCACCATAGATGTAATCATCTAATAGCTTGTTGTATAGGTATTCATAACCAGTAGGATCGTTGATAATTGTTTCCAAAGAAACTTCTTCCCATTCCGGTTCTGTGACTTCCACTGTTTCGCCATCTGCTAAAACAGTAACGTCGATGGTACCAGTGTGAGTTTCACCAAGAACAGTTAGTTTATATGTCATTGTAACAACAGTGTCTTCAGTCGGTAACGTAATTGTTCCATCGCTAGCGATGATTGTTGTATCTCCAGAGGTCCAAGAAATGGTACCGCTATAGTAAGTAGAAGTAGGAAGTTCGATATCGGCACCAACTGTTGTAGGAATTACTACAAGTGGATCTAAATAGTCCCAGATGGTTTGCATGAAATCTTCTTTTGTTCCTTCCGTCAATTTATAAATGAGATAATAATATCCATTGATAGATTCAGGGGCTAAAGAGTAACGTTCTACATCTTCATCAGCAATGTTTAATGTGTCAAACATATATGTTGCTAATGTGGAATCTAAATCAGAAACAGTATCATAATTGAAGTGTATGAAGTCATTATCTAGCGCTGCCAATTCAGTATCAGTAGAACCAACAGGAAGTGTATCTCTGTAAACACCATAAACATAGTTATACATATCAATATATTTTGCTAATAATTCTTCATCGGAAAGTTCAGTAGAGTTGTTTGATGTAACTGTCTCAACGTTTTCGATTGCAGTATAAGTTTTATTTACCACTAAATCAGTTGTATAAGTTACATCGTTGCTTGCTAAGTCGAAGATATGTCCATCGGAGTCAATTGTATAAACAACAGTATCTGTGGAATCTTTGACAACTGCATCTTCATTTTCATCAAATGGATCTACTTTTGAAACGGTGAAGTATTGTGTGTTTGCTTCAGAGTATGCGGTTGCATCATCAACATTGTCAAACAAGTTCGCTGCAGGAATAATAATTTCTAGTGCGCTGTTGACCAAGTTGCCGTTTGCATCGATGTTATAAGTAATACCATCTTTGTAATAGACATCGTTTGCACCCATTTCATAAATCACATTTCCATCGATATCCAAGATGTCTTCATCTTCAGATTCAATGTAGTATACATCGATAGGAATATAAGCTTCAACGACATTGTCATCACCATCAAGGATGGATTCATCATAGAACACATATCCATTGTATTCTCTTAAACTCAAATCAGCCAAAGAAACCAAATTGAATTTTTGAAGAACAAAGTTTGCATCTTCTTCACTGGTGAAACGAATCTTAATAGCCGCGATGTCACTGAAATAATCATTTAAGTAAGCTAATGCAACTTCACGTTCTGAAATCTCTTCGATATCAATTGCGTGATCCATTGCATATAACTCTCTAGCAACCATCAAACGTGCATATTCTTCTTCGTTATCCTGGAACCCACCAAGCACCATTGATTGTGCAAACTGAGTTTCTAAATCGGTCTTTGTATCATCATCGAGATCAGCGAGTTCGTCCGGATCGCTGGTACCGTAAGTTAATTCTAGAAGTTTTTCGTCGACCTGAGTTTGTGTAACTTGATCGATATAATCAGCAAGCAAGATGGAATCTGTCATATAAATCAACTGTTGAATTCCGTCATTTGCTTTGATTTCTTCATAGATTTCCTTATTGGTAATGGTATAGATTACATTGCCTTGTTCATCCAATCTTTCATAGAACACTCCGTCAGGATCGCTCAAGCTTGGATAGTTGGTATTGCCTGTAGCAAATGCCAAAATCACAGCGGTAAGAACGATTACGCTGACGATTGAGACAATGATAATGAGTTTTTTGGTTAATAGTTCTTTCATCTAAAACACTCCTTACTAATTTTCGCAATATCTATGATACCATTATTTAGCCCTAAAAACAACAATTATATTGTGATAATTTTATGATTTCCAAACAATGATACACATGTTTTTGCTTAAATATTATTAGTATATATAGTATAGGTGACACCTCATTGTGAAAAATGAATAGTCTTTGTTGACAAATTGTGGTCAGAATTATATAATATATGGTGTAAATAGCAAAACTAGTGAAAGCTAGTGACGCAAAGCTATAGGGCCTTCGAAAGATGGTAGCCAGTTGCCGTTGTCTTAAAATGACGAGGGCATTTTTTTATTCTTAGGAATGAAAAATGCTTTCGCATAATGATAATGGCATTTTTTATTAGTTTGAGTCGGGGAGGACGCATTTGTGGGGATCGAATTGATGCGTAAGAAAGTAATATTATCCCTTGTGATATTGGTCTTTACAATATCCCTTTTTGCTATCTCCACATACGCTTATTTTACTGATTTATTTGGTGGTTCTTTTACTGGAGAAATGGGTTTTGTCGATGTCGACGTTGTTGCTTATTTCGATGATGGTGTGAATCCTATTTATTATGCTCAGGAAGTTGTTACAGGAACGTTTAATGAATTGACTTCTACCAACATAACATTTACTAACTCGACTAGCACGATTGCTTCTCCAAGTATGGATACTTCAGGGTTTACAGTAGGCGATACTGTTCGGGTTAGCGGTTCCACAAACAATAATGGACGATATACAATTTCCTCTATTCCAAACTCTACATCAATTGTTGTGGAAGAAGCTCTTACTGACGAAGCTGCTGGAGCGACCACGACAGTTGAAGGTATTTTGACAAAGTCTGGAGTTTATTACATCGATATTGTATCTGATGGAAACACTTATTATTTTGGAGATTTCCGGATGTATTTGAATGTTTACAGCAATGTCGACACCTATATCCGTGTGAAAATATATGAACAATTAACCTTGACCTATACGGACTATCAAGGACAAGTAACGGAGCTGTCAATTTTATTTGACGGCTATATGCCGTTTGATTACGATTTCGACCCAGATCCACTAGATACAAATAATGCCTTTTGGGATGATAATCGACTGGATGACAATTATATTTATTATAAATCTACTGCACAAAGAATTGATTCATCCAATCCAACACAAATTCCTCTAATTAGTACGTTTGATGAAGAGTTATTTAGCACATATAATGCAGGGTATTCTCTGCAAATTGCATTTTCGGTGGAAGCGGTTCAAAGTGATGGCGGACCTGAAAATGTATGGGAACTAGCAACTCCGCCTTGGGGCGGAAGCTGGTAGGAGGTGAGTAGAATGAAGGCTTCCAAAACGATTTTAAAACATATCTTTGTCACTTTGTTCGTGGCGTTTTTTGCTTTAGCATTTGGACCATTCTACTTAGAATCTAGCCCGAAAGCAAGTGCTAGTGGAATAACGGAGAGTGACATTCTGGAATTTGATGGAACATATGATTGGGAAACCAATCTGGATGTAAAAACAACAAGTTCAGATTACATCACATATTCTGATTTTCGAGACACTTATTGTTTGGCAGCAACTTCAGCATCTGCTTGTGCTAGTGCAGCTAACGGAAAATACATCCGTTTTGATACAGCAGAAGAGCTATATCGTTTCTCCATGGATGTTTCGTTTGAAGAAATATATGAAACTGGTAACCCGACCGAA
>QKCT01000106.1 GCA_003245625.1 Bacillota bacterium
GCATATGATGACACTATCCTTTTTCCAAGATTTATTCTTGGAAGACTTCATGTTACGGGCTCTTCTAACAGGAATCATCTTAGGTGCTTTGGCTCCTTTAATCGGCTCCATTGTCGTCGTTAGACGTCTATCATTCATTGCTGATACATTAGGTCATTTTTCGCTGGTTGGTATCTCTGTCAGTTTATACATTTCTACATTTGGTATCACGTTTTTCTTGGAAAAACCGCTCTATTTAGGATTGTTATTTTCTGTTATCGGAGGGCTTTTGATTGAATTGTTCCGAAGGTCGTATAAGAACTACAAAGAGATTTCGATGGTTATTGTAATCAGTTTGGGTTCTGCTCTTAGTGCGATATTTTTCTCTCTCGCAAAAAAAACAGGGTCCCTGTTTACCTATCTCTTTGGTTCTATCCTTACGGTAACCAATTACTATCTAGTATTAATTTTCATCACTGCGATTATTGTTCTAGTGTTGTTTATTCTATTTGGAAAACATATCTTATCTGTTAGTTTTGATGAAACAACTGCTCGTTTCTTGGGAATCAATGTTAACCTCTTCCAATTGATATTCATGATCGTATTATCTATGGTTGTATCGGTATTGTTAGAGTCTGTCGGGGTTTTATTGATTTCTTCTATGATGATTATTCCTGTCGCTTCTGCTATGAGGATTGGTTGGAGTTATCGTTCTACTTTGATCATATCGGTATTGTTTTCTGAACTCTCTATCTTACTTGGATTATGGTTGGCTTATTCCTTCATCATCCCAAGTGGTGCAGCCATTGTTTCGGTCAACGTAATCATCTTATTGGTGGTTTCCATCGTGAAAAAGATTGTGATTAAGAGAAACATTGCAAAATTAGATAAATTACAATAAGGATGAGTTTCTAACTCATCTTTTTTTGATAAAAAATTTTGATTTTATCCATGATTATGGTATTATTTTTTTGATGAATTAAGAGGTGACCAAATGTTTGAAATGCAGAATGAAGTACGCTACTATGAAACAGATATGCAACAAATCGTCCACCATTCAAATTATTTAAGATGGTTTGAACTGGTTCGCACCAAATATTTAGAATTCATTGGTATTTCGATATCCGATATTGAAAACGGTGGTGTTTACTATGTCATGAAGGATGCGAAATTGGAATACATGAAACCCGTAAAATATGGAGAACCCGTTGTACTAAAGTGTCGATTAGTGAAATATAATGGGATTCGCCTTGTGCATCAATATGAAGTGTGCGTTGGGGAAGAAATACGCTGCACAGGGGAAACTACATTGGTCAATGTAAACAAAACAACAATGTTACCAATCAACTACAAGAAAGTGGATGAAACATTTCACAATATCATCCTGAATTCAGTAGAAAAATAAAACAAAGATGAGTCTTATTGGCTCATCTTTTTAATAGGTAATTTGTTCGAGATATAGTCCGGATGCTGGGGCCATATGTTTCGTATGACTTCGGTCTTTTTCTTCTAAGATTTCAATGATATCTTTTTCGAGATTGCCTTTCGCAATTTCTACTAAAGTATAAACTAAAATACGAATCATATATCGAAGAAATCCATCGCCAATAAAGGTCAATACCAATCCGTTTTTGGTTTGTTTACAGCGAGCATCAAAGATGGTTCGAACCGATGAATCCGGATCACCTTTACAGAAACTCAAGAAATCATGAGTTCCAATGATTTTCTGTAATTGTTCTTCTAGTTTCAAGATGTCTAACCCATCTACTGCCCATTCGTAATAGATTTGAAATGGATCTTTTTCTCCAAGACGAATTTTATAAGAGTATTCTTTACTGAAAACATCATATCTGGAGTGAAACAATGGGTGAACCATTTCTACATTTTTCACCAACATATCATTTGGTAATTGATAATTAAGATATTCCCGCCATCGAACTGGTGTGAGGGATTTATTGGAGTCGAAGTGAAATACATAATTCTTCGCATGGACTCCAGAATCCGTTCTAGAAGCACCTTGAACAAGGGTCTCGACTCCATTAACGCTAGATACAACTCGAGTCAATTCACCTTGAATGGTCAATTGATTCTCTTGAACTTGATATCCTGCATACCGATGTCCGTCATACGCCATCACAGCGCGAAATCTTTGATATCCGAGTTCTTTCTTAACAATTACTATCCTCTGTATGAAATCACCTTTAAATCCTATCTTAACGGGATTTCCGTGTTTGTTATAACCGTATAGCATATGCGAGTTATCGATTGGATTCAAATCCCAATCTGTAAAATCATCCATATGTTCGCGAATTACTTGATATACTGCATCTCTTCCAAGATAGACTTGTTTATTATATTTAAGGCCGATGTCCTCTGTTAATATCTCATAACGAAATTCGATCATAACATCACCTTAACATAAATCGCACCAGCGAAACATAATGCAGTGAAAAGCCCTGTATAAATATCAACTATGGTGAAGCGTAAAATGTTGATTCTGGTTCGTTGTTCTCCCGGCACAAAGTTTCTTGACTCCATTGCATCCGCTAGTTCTTCACTCCGCATAAATGCGATAATAAACATTGGCACCAATAAAGAGATGATCTGTTTTAGTTTGTCTTTTAATTTCCCTTCTGTAAAATCAGCACCACGACTTGCTTGAGCAGACATGATTTTTTGAGCTTCATCAAAAATCGTAGGAATATAGCGAAGACTAATCGAAATAATTAAAGCAAAATCTTCGGAATGAAACCCTAGTTTTTTTAGAGGATGCATTAAACTTTCCAACCCTTGGGTTAAATCTGTTGGTTTTGTAGTTAACGTTAGAACTGTAGTCAAAGTGATAATGATCAACAACCTTAATACAACGAAAACAGACATTTCAACACCTTTTTCATAAATCGTCAATTGAAAAGAATAGAAATCTGTATGGAGTGTGGCATAACGGAAGTTGAAGTACAATCCGAGAACAAATAGGACAAATAGAAGTATTTTAAAACGATTAAAGCGCAATAAAAAGCGCCAGAGAACGAAGATAAGAAGGGCAAAAATCACACTCGTAAGATTGAAATGCATCGTTGCAGTCGAAAGAACGACACCTTCTGTATTTAGTGCAATCTGAAATACAAAGGTAAATACTAAGAGAATAAAGATCGGTTTCAACCCTCGCAATACTTTCAACAAGGATATTCTTCCCGCAAGTAGTAAAACGACCGCAATACCAATCGCAATCGCTAATTGCAGAATCGTTTCAAGCATAAATACGGCAATCATTAAGAACAGAATTGTAATGATTTTCGTTCTCGGATCCAATCGATAAAAGAACCCACTGCCAGGAATATACTGACCAATGATGATACTATTCATGTGTCATCACCCGCCTTAGTTCTATCGCTGCTTCTTCCGGCGTTTTTTGATAGATATCAAGGTTTATACCTTGCTTGTCTTTGATATATTTTAGTGCTTTGACTGTATTCGGTAAATCGAGGTGATTTTGTTCGATGATATCACTTCGAAAGAGGTCATCCGGTGATCCGTCAAAGGATAACATTCCATCTTTCAACACGATGACACGTTTAAAATAACGATAGACCAAGTCCATATCGTGTGTGATGATGATAACGGATTTTCCTGTTTTCCTATGGATATCAGAAAAAAGCTCCATCAATACTTGTCTACCATGCGGGTCCAATCCGCTTGTCGGTTCATCCAAAACCAAAATTTTTGGATCCATCGCTAAAATACCTGCGATACTAACGCGTTTTTTCTCTCCTCCCGATAGATTGAATGGATTTCGTTTGAGATAACTATCATCTAGTCCAACAAGTTGAATCGCTTCTTTGGCCAAACGTTTTGCCTCTTCGAAAGGGACTTTATAATTCAACGGACCAAACATAATATCTTTTTCCACGGTTTCTTCAAACAACTGATATTCTGGAAATTGGAAAACAAGACCCACTTGGCGTCTTAGATTATTATATTTGACCTTTTTATCGCGTTTTTTTGTAATTGTCTCGTTAAAAATATTCAAATACCCTTCTGTTGGGAACATCAGTGCATTCATATGTTTCGCCAAGGTTGATTTACCGGATCCAGTATGCCCGACCAAAGCAATGAATTCGTCTTTGGATTCTATAGAAAGGGAGATATTTTGAATTGCCTTATAAGTTTTCTTAGAGTATGAATCGTACTCGTGAGTTACATTGTAGAAACGAATTCCCATAGGATTTCCTTTAATTTGATATCTTCGATGAGAGAAGCGATTTCAAGAGCCACAGGCAATTCAAGATGGTTCTCGTCAAACAATTCTTTCTTTTCTAAGATGGTATGGGTGTTATCAAAAGCAGCGATTTCGCCTTGTTTCATAATCATAATCTTGTCCGCAAGAATGGCTTCATTGACATCGTGAGTGATCATAATGATCGTGAAACCCTCTTGATTCAATGATTGAATATAGCGAATCAAATCATTTCTAGTGTAAGGGTCGAGCATGGAAGTAGCTTCATCAAAAATTAGAATATCCGATCTCATCGCCAAAATTCCAGCGATTGCGACTCGTTGTTTCTGTCCTCCGGATAGATTGGATGGTTGTTTGTCTAAGTACTGTTCCATACCAACTTTTTGAGCATAGAATTCAATACGCTTCAACATTTCATCTCTTGGAATACATAGATTTTCCATGCCAAAAGCGATGTCATCTCTTACCGTGACACCGACGAACTGATTATCTGGATTTTGAAATACAATTCCGACTTTTTTGCGCAAGTCAAACGCTGTTTCTTCGCTCAATTTGATCGAATCGATTCGGATTTCCCCTGACTGTGGTTCCAGCAACCCTACCAAGGTTTTCGCCAAGGTGGATTTTCCAGATCCATTGTGTCCTAAAATGGCAATCCATTCGCCTTTTTCGATCGTGAAACTGACTTGATTCAAAGTCCGTTTTTCTTCACTGTATGCGAAAGAAATTTGCTCTACATCTATTATGCTCATTTCAATACCGTCCAACTAAATATTATATCAAATAATTGGCTTTTTTCCTAACCTAACAATGCATTTTCAATATCTCTCATCGTTACAATTCCAAGAAGTTTTTCCTTTGGTTCCCCATGTTCCGTTACTAAAAGAACCAACATTTCTCTGCGATGCTTACGATCTTTGTCAAAATGGTCATATGCGGTTTCCACAAGTGTGTTACGTGCTACAAAAGTGAAGAATTTTCTAGGATCATAATTCAAATCTATCGCTTCTAATATCTCTTTGATCTTCATCGTTTTGGAAATAGAATCATGTCGATACATCGATAAAAAATCAAAGACGGATTTTTCTGTAAAAATACCCACTAATTGATGATTTTCTATAATCGGAATCGTACTGTATCCCTTTTCTTTCAAGGAGTCAATTGCTTGCCCTACTGTATCATTGGGAGTTAAAGTCATCAGTTTGGAAAATCCAATCATGATATGTTCAACCTTAAGGGGATTCGTTAACTTATCAACAATTTCCGTAAACCGATGCATGAACGTATCCGACGGAATCAAAACATCGTTATTATGAGCAATAATATTTCGAATCTGAGATGCTTGTTTGAGAATATCGAAATTATATTTGTTATCGATGATTTTGTTTTTTCCTGCTTTTTTAATTTTATACAGAGTCGACATAAAACCAGAATAAGAAAAACTATCCTGTGTATACTCAACCCTTAAGTATTGTTCCAAGCGGTTGAAAACTTCGAGGAATTCTTTTTCTTTGGACATCTTTATCACTCCTAGCTCATAGCGTCTTGAATCGATATCGTATAGGTATAATCCGTTAGATTTAAATCTCCGAAGGTAATACTGTCTTCAATGCTTTGACGTCCAACCCGGTCAAAAATCTGATCTAAAAGATTTTGGGAAAGCTGTTTTTCACCGAGATAATATGTATCCAAAGTCAATACAACTTGCATGTTTGGAACGATATCAAATTCGATATCAAAAACCATGATTAATGCCGTTTCTGTGGAAACGTATTTGTTTGCACCGGCACTAATGGTGATGACCAATTGATTGTCATCATTGAGTTCTGCATATGCATATTCAATGAAATAGTATTCATCATACATGATATAATCACAACTTGTATCCGAACAGTCCGTTGCTAAAGGATCATAATCAGGGTTGATATTTTCGCGAATGGAGTCGAGAATAATCAGATTAATAAACTCTTCCATAATTGTGTATCGATCTTCATTACCTGCTAAAACAAGGCTCACAGCTTTGAGTTTTGCAAAAGCCAATAAATCTCCCGAGGTTTCATAAACATCACTAGGAAGATCTGCATCCGTTACCTGATACTCAATCGTATTTAAAAATGAGAATAAAACAACAACTAGCGCTACAACAATCACTAAAAGAAAAACCAAGAAACGTTTTAAAAATTTCATGTCTGCTTCCTCCTATTGTTTAGGAACATATATACCTATTGTAACAAATACAAGGTGTAAAAGAAACAAGAAAGGTTGTGTTTTTATCCACAACCTTTATCCTTTTATTAATCTTAATTATACCAATTCGATAATAGCCATTGGACAAGAGTCGCCTCTTCTAGGTCCAATCTTGTAGATACGGGTATATCCACCATTGCGTTCTTGATATCTTGGTCCCAAATCTGTTAGCAATTTTGTCAATGCATAAGTATCGTCAATTTTCAAATCTCTAACAGTTTGTTCGGCGATTCTAGCTGAATTCAAGCCGCCCTTTTTTGCAAGAGTAATCAATTTTTCAACAGTTCTTCTGACTTCTTTCGCTTTTACAACTGATGTTTCGATTTTCTCGTGCATAATAAGTTGCGTAGCCAAATCACGAATCAGTGCTTTGCGGTTAGCGCTATTACGATTAAGTTTAGTATATCCTCTACTAGCCATGATTTTCCTCCTATTGATTAGTGTTTAGCTAAGCTCAAATTCATTTCTTCAAGCTTTTGCTTCACTTCTTTCAGTGATTTTTTACCAAGGTTTCTGACTTTCATCATGTCTTCCTCAGTTTTTTCAATCAATTCACCAAGTGTATGAATACCAGCCCGTTTTAGGCAGTTATATGATCTTACGGAAAGATCAAGATCTTCAATCGGTTTTTCGAGATTGCGATTCTTTTCTTCGCTCTTACGTTCGACCATGAAGTCTTCTTCGATTTCAGTCGTAGATAATTCCACAACAGATTGCATATGATCGATTAGCATTTTGGAAGCCATACCAATGGCATCTTTCGGATGGATGGAACCATTCGTCCAGATTTCCATAATCAATTTGTCGTAATCTCCGGAGTCTTCGACTCTGGTTTTTTCGACGGTGTAATTTGCCTTAACGATCGGTGTGTAAATGCTGTCGATTGCGATATCGTTGACATCTTCTCTATAAGGAGCGTTATCTTTTGCGCTCACATAGCCGTTTCCGCGTTTCGCTTTCATAACCATTCTAAGTTCTTTACCAGCGTTCACATGGCAGATATAGTGATCCGGGTTGATAATGGATACTTGCTCATCCGCTAAAATGTCACTAGCATAAACGTCCTTTGGTCCGGTTACTGTAATATCCAAACGTTTTTCGACTTTTGGGTCTTCATTGTCAACAGACAAGATGACTCCCTTCAAGTTTAAAACGATTGCCGTTACGTCTTCGACAACATCATCGATAGGTGTGAATTCATGTACAACATCATCGATGTTGACATTAACGATTGCAGCGCCTGGCAAAGAAGACAATAAAACTCGCCTTAATGAATTCCCGATGGTGATTCCGAACCCTCTGTCGAGTGGTGTGATAACAAATCTTCCGTATGTGTCATTGATCTCTTCGGTAATAGTTTTAGGTTTTTCGAATTTCAAGTCCTTCATTGGCTACCTCCTAACCACGTGGTCGTTTTCTTGGACGACATCCATTGTGTGGAACTGGTGTAACATCTTTGATCGCTGTAATTTCTAATCCTGCAACTTGCAAACTTCTGATTGCCGCTTCACGGCCAGGTCCTGGACCTTTTACTTCAACTTCAACCTTAAGCACACCATTGTCCATAGCGGATTTTGCTGCTGCTTCAGATGCAAGTCCTGCTGCAAAAGGAGTTGATTTACGGCTACCTTTATAACCGATTGCTCCGGCAGAACTCCATGCAATAGCATTTCCGTTAGTGTCGGTAATTGTTACGATTGTGTTGTTAAACGTCGAATGGATATGTGCAATTCCGGTAGGAATATTCTTTTTTACACGACGTTTTGTTCTTACATTACGTGCCATCTAATTCAATCTCCCTTCTTATTTCTTCTTGTTGGCTACTGTTTTTCTTGGACCTTTACGAGTTCTTGCATTGTTTCTCGTGTTTTGTCCTCTTACAGGTAAGCCTCTACGGTGACGTAGACCACGGTAAGAACCGTTTTCCATCAAACGTTTGATATTCATCGCGCGTTCTCTTCTCAAGTCACCTTCTACGATATATTTTTGTACTTCTTGACGAATTCTTACTACTTCTTCGTCCGTCAAATCTTTTGTTCTTTTATCTTCGGAAATACCAGCAGCTGCCAAGATCTTTTGAGATCTGGTTTTACCAATACCGAATACATATGTTAGCGATATAACTATTCTTTTTTCTCTAGGAATATCGACTCCTGCGATACGTGCCATAATGTCCTCCTACTTCCCTTGTCTTTGCTTGTGTTTTGGATTTTCACAAATGACAAGGACCTTTCCATTTCGTTTGATTATTTTACATTTATCACAGATTTTTTTCACTGATGGTCTTACTTTCATGCCATTACCTCCTAAAATCTTTCTGTTTTTATTTCATTCTATAGGTGATTCTTCCACGTGTTAGGTCATAAGTGGATAATTCAACTTTAACTTTATCGCCTGGTAAAATGCGTATGTAGTTCATGCGGATTTTACCAGAAACGTGGCATTTAATTCGGTGTCCGATTTCCAACTCAACGATGAATTGAGCGTTCGGCAAAACTTCTACTACCTGACCGGTCATTTCGATTACATCATCTTTTTTTGCCAATAAAATCACTCCCTTTACAATTTGGTTAGGATCTCATAACCATCATCTGTAATCAAAATCGTATGCTCGAAATGAGCGGATAACGATTTGTCTCTCGTGATGGTCGTCCAACCGTCTGACAATACCTTAACTTCTTTTTTCCCATAATTGATCATCGGTTCGATCGCCAATGTCATTCCAGACTTCAATACAATGCCTCGCTGCGGAGGTCCATAATTCGGAATTTGTGGATCTTCGTGAAGATGTTTTCCAACACCATGGCCGACAAATTCTCTTACAACCGAAAACCCTAGTTTTTCAGCGGTAACTTGAATCGCATGGGAAATATCGGATAATCGATTGTTTGCTTTTGCGTATTGTAATCCCGCAAACAAACTGGCCTTTGTTCCTTCTAGCAATCGTGTAGCCTCTTCGGATACTTGCCCGCATGCATAACTCCACGCTGAATCGCCATGATATCCCTTATACATCGCGCCGATATCGACGCTTACGATGTCGCCCTCTTGCAAAATGCGATGAGGACTAGGGATTCCATGAACAACTTCTTCATTGATTGATATGCATGCAGATGCAGGAAATCCACTATAGTTTAGGAATGACGGAATTGCGTCATTCTCACGAATTACTCGTTCGACCAAATCATCTAATTCTTTTGTGGAAACACCGGGTTTGATCGCCTTTGACACTTCTTGATGTGCCAAAGCGACAATACGACCAGCTTCTCTCATTAATTCAATTTCGCGATTTGATTTTCTTGTAACCATTTCTTATTCGCCTAACCTTTTTACAATCTCTTCGAAGACATCCTCGGAGGATTTTTCTCCATTGACCACCATCAATAGACCCTTTCTTTCGTAATGATCCAATAATGGTTTGGTTTTTTCTTTGTAAATGCTCAGGCGATTCATGACGGATTCTTCTAAATCGTCGTCGCGTTGAATCAAAGGATGTCCACAGTAATCACAGATGCCATCTACTTTAGGTGGATGATACTCGATATGATATGTTTGACCGCAGTTGGAACAAACTCTTCTTCCTGCCATGCGGTGCAATAATACCTCATCTTTCACTTCCACGTTGATGACGGCTGTTAGATGAATCCCTAGGTCATCCAGCATGTCGTCCAATGCATCGGCTTGAGCGTCCGTTCTAGGATATCCATCCAACATAAAGCCGTTTGGATAATCTTCGGAACTCAAAACTTCTCTCACGATATCGTTGGTCATTTTGTCGGGAACCAAGTTGCCTTCCGAAAGGTACTTCTTTGCTTCTAAACCGATCTTCGAGTTCTTTTTTATCTCGTCCCGGTAGATATTACCAGTAGAGATATGATACAAGTTGTAATGGTCTAAAAGTTTTTTTGCTTGAGTACCTTTCCCGGCTCCTGGTTTTCCCATGATTAACAGGTTTATCATAGATTATCTCATGAATCCTGTATATGCTTTTTCTTGGGTGTCTGTTTCGATTTGTCTTGCGGTTTCCAAGGAAACACCAACGATAATCAACAGGGATGTACCTCCGATACGAACATAAGATTGTCCTAATATAACGGAAGCCAAAATCGGTAATATTGCGATAACTACCAAGTAGATCGCACCAATAATTGTAATTCGGAATAATGTTCTTGTAATATACGCTTCGGTATCAAATCCAGGTCTTACACCAGGGATATAAGCGTTTTGTTTTGACAAGTTGTCCGCCATCTGTTCTGGTCGTATCACAATGAAAGTATAGAAGAACGTAAATACAAAGATCAATAAGATGTACAATACAAATCCAATTGGATTCTCGTACGAGAAGATTTGATCTAACCAGTTATTGGCTGTTGTACCAACGTCGATATAACTGAACACTGTTGACGGTAAAGATAAGATGATGGATGAGAATACGACCGGGATAACTCCTGCGGAGTTGATCTTGAGCGGTACGTTAGAATCGGATTTTCCTTTAAATTTGGAACTTGCCGGTCTGTTTGCATATTGAATTGGAATCTTACGTACGGCAACCTGCATGTAGGTAACTCCGACCAACACACCGATGAATAACAACATTGTGACTCCGAACAAAACATAACCTTTCCAAGTACCAATATTTGCATATGTAGTAGAAAGTGCTCCATTTGGATCGGAAATATAGTATTGGATCAATGATGTGATGGTTCCAGGGAATGCCATGATGATACCACCAACGATCAACATAGAAGATCCATTACCGATTCCGTGTAATGTGATTTGGTCAGCTAACCAAATCATGAAGGCTGTTCCGGCTGTCAATACGACTGCCATGTAGAAGTAAATCAAGAACCATAAGTTGCGTCCGTCTGCAGTAGCCCAGTCACTGACACCTGTTTGGAACAATTGTGTTTGTGAACTATGGAATGCAAATGTCATCGCCAATGCTTGAATGAAAGCAAGTCCGATTGCAACATAGCGGTTAAGTCTTGAAATTTTCTTACGACCCGATTCCCCTTCCAATGACCATTCCTTTAAGGCAGGAATGATATCCATCTGTAACATTTGCACGATGATGGATGCGGTGATGTACGGGCTGATTCCGAGTGCGATGATAGAATAATTCTTCAACGCATTACCGGAAATCGAGTTAACGATACCTAAGAATCCGGTATTATCGAACATTCCTGATAATACATCAGGATTGATCAAAGGCATCGTTACATAGGTTAGGATTTTGAAAACCAAATAAGCGAGTAATGTGAAACCAATCTTTTTCAACAAGGGTTTATTCTTGAATATTTTTTTGATTGTTTCCATCATATCACCTCTGTTGTTCCACCGGCTTCTTGAATCGCCTTTTCAGCAGCTACTGAAAATTTGTGGGCTTGAACAGTAAGTTTGACTTCCAATTTACCTCTTCCTAGAATTTTGATTCCATCTAATACTTTGGTTACCAAACGGTCTTTGATCAATACTTCAGGATTGACGACAGTACCTTCTGGATATTTGTTTAAATCTTCAACATTCACAACTGCATATTCCTTACGGAATGGGTTTGTGAATCCTTTTTTAGGAAGACGTTTGAACAAAGGTGTTTGACCACCTTCATACCCTAATCTAACGCCTCCACCTGATCTTGAGTTTTGTCCTTTTTGTCCGCGTCCGGAAGTCTTACCGTTACCGGAGCTGGTTCCGCGACCAACTCTCTTTTTGTAGTGAGTGGACCCTTGATTCGGTTTTAATTCATGTAAGTTCATAAATTACCTCCTACTACTTGACTTCTTCGACTACGACGAGATGATTAACGACGTTAACCATGCCTCTGATCATCTCATTGTCTTCCTTAACGACAGACGAGTTTCTCTTAGTAAGTCCCAAAGCCTTTACTGTTTTTACTTGATTTGGTTTGTGACCGCTTAAGCCCTTTACCAATGTAATTTTAATTTTCGCCATTATTTGAGTACCTCCTCAGGAGTCAGTCCTCTTATAGCAGCAACTGTTTCAACGTTTCTTAAGGATTTCAATCCTTCAACGGTCGCGCGAACGATATTGATAGGAGTGTTTGATCCAAGTGATTTACTCAAAACGTCTTCGATTCCAGCAAGTTCCAGTACGGCACGTACAGGTCCACCGGCGATAACTCCTGTTCCTTCCACAGCTGGACGGAGGAATACTTTGCCGGCACCGTATTTACCAGTGACAGAATGAGGAATCGTTGTACCAGTTACAGGCACTGTGATGATATTTTTCTTCGCATCTTCAATTGCTTTTTTGATTGCATCTGGAACTTCTCCGGCTTTACCGGTACCAAAACCGACTTTACCTTTCATGTCTCCAACAACAACCAATGCAGAGAAGCTGAATCTTCTACCACCTTTGACGACTTTTGTTACACGACCGATGCTAACGACTCTTTCTTCGTAGAGTTTAACTTCTTTCTTTCTTGGATTATTACGGTTTTTCTTGTTGTTTCTTCTGCCTCTATTATTTTGTCTATCATTATCTTGTGTATTTTCGGCAACAACATTTCTGTTTTCTTCCATTTCGTTAACCTCCTCTACCTAGAATTGGAGCCCTTCGGCTCTTGCAGCATCTGCCAATGCTTTTACTCTTCCGTGGTAGAGATATCCACCGCGGTCGAATACAACTGTTGTATATCCTTTTTCAATTGCCAATTTTGCGACTGCTGAACCAACAAGTTTAGCGCCTTCAATATTGGATCCATTCACATCTTTCATATCTTTGGAGTTCGCTTGGACCAAAGTTGTTCCACTCAAATCATCGATTAATTGAGCGTAGATGTTTGTGTTTGAACGGAAAACGTTTAGACGTGGTCTTTCCGGAGTGCCTTTGATAGCAAAACGGATGCGACGGTGTCTTTTGGTTCTTTGTTTATTCTTATCAATTGGTTTAAACATAATATCACCTCGCTAATTACTTAGCTGTTTTCCCTTCTTTACGACGTACGTGTTCATCACGGTAACGAATACCTTTACCAAGATATGGTTCAGGTGGACGAACCTTGCGAACATTCGCTGCGAACTCGCCAACGATTTGTTTGTTGGCACCTTTGATGCGAACTTCAGTGTTCTTGTTCTTTGGAATTTCAATTTCGATTCCTTCTGGAATTTCCATTTCAACTGGATTGGAATATCCAACGTTCAAGACTAAAATTTGTGGCTCTTTTAATTGAGCACGATATCCGACACCTTTGATGTCGAGAATTTTTTCATAACCATTTGTTACTCCAATAACCATATTATTCAATAACGCTCTAGTTGTTCCATGTAAGGAACGGTTGCGTAGTGAATCATTTGGTCGGGTTACAGAAAGTTCTTGATTTTCGAGCTTAATATCCATGTTTTCATGGAATTGGAAGCTCAGTTCCCCTTTAGGACCTTTTACAACAACGAAATTTGTTTCGCTGATTGTAATGGTTACGCCTTCGGGAACTTTGATCGTTTGTCTACCAACACGACTCATAGTTTTCTTGCACCTCCATTATCATCGCTTACCATACATATGCCAGCACTTCGCCACCGATTTTTTGTTTTCTTGCGGCTCTATCGGTCATAAGACCGTTTGAAGTGGAGATGATCGCGATTCCTAGGCCGTTTAAAACCTTTGGAAGATCATCTGTTTTGGCATACACACGTAAACCAGGTTTGCTGATTTTCTTCAAACCTCTGATTACTCTTTCTTCATTTTGTAAATATTTCAACGTGACTCTCAAAGTACCTTGTACTCCGTCATTCAAGCGTTCGAAATCAGTGATGTATCCTTCGCGTTTTAACACTTCGAGGATTTCAGCTTTCAACTTGGAAGCTGGGACATCAACTGTTTTATGTTTCATCTGATTGGCATTGCGGATTCTCGTAAGCATGTCCGCAATTGGATCTGTCATGACCATATTCTAATGCCTCCTTCCTTCATCCTACCAACTAGCTTTCTTAACGCCAGGGATCTGGCCTTTGTAAGCTAGTTCACGGAAACAAATACGACATAGTTTAAATTTGCGATACACAGAGTGAGGACGTCCACAACGTTCACATCTTGTGTATTCTCTGACCGGGAACTTTTGTCCGCGTTTTTGACTTACTTTTTTTGATGTCTTTGCCATAGTATCCTCCTTATCTACGGAAAGGCATACCGAATTGTTTCAATAATTCGAATGCTTCCTGATCTGTGTTAGCGGTAGTTACGATAACGATATCCATACCGCGGATTTTGCTGATTTTGTCGTAATTGATTTCAGGGAAAATGAGTTGTTCTTTCACACCGAGTGTGTAGTTTCCTCTACCGTCGAAACCTTTTGGATTTACTCCTCTGAAGTCACGAACACGTGGTAAGGCAATGGTAACAAGTTTATCAAAGAATTCGTACATTCTTTCGCCACGCAAGGTTACCTTGCAACCAATTGGCATTCCTTCACGAAGCTTGAAGCTCGCGATGGATTTTTTTGCTCTTGTAACCAATGGTTTTTGACCAGTGATCTGAGTCAATTCGACTACTGCATCATCCAAAACTTTTGGATTTTGCACTGCGTCACCAACACCAATGTTGACAACGATTTTACTGATTTTCGGAGCTTCCATGACGGAAGTATAGTTGAATTTTTCTACCAAAGCCGGAACGATTGTGGCTTTGTATTTTTCTTGTAATCTATTCATCTGCTACTCCCTTCCTTAGTCCAAAACTTCGCCAGATTTTTTTGCGTATCTGACTTTTACTTCTTTATCTTCTTTTTTGACTTTCTTAGTGATCGTCTTGTAACCGATTTTTGTCGGTTTTTTGGTTTTAGGGTCAATCAACATCACGTTGGAAGCATCGATTGGTTTTTCAACTTCTACGATTCCACCATCTGGATTTGCTTGAGAAGGTTTTAAGTGCTTTTTGACTTTGCTCAATCCTTCGCCTTCTAATACGACACGATTGCTCTTTGTCAACACTTTGAAGATTGTTCCTTCTTTCCCTTTGTCTGCACCAGAGATTATAACGACTTTATCGCCTTTTTTGAATTTCATCTTTGCGCCTCCTTATAATACTTCCGGAGCAAGAGAAACAATTTTTGTGAATTCCTTGTCTCTCAACTCTCTTGCAACAGGGCCGAAAATACGAGTTCCTCTTGGGCTCTTATCTTCTTTAATGATTACTGCTGCATTGTCATCAAATTTTACGAATGAACCGTCTGCACGACGAATAGCCTGTTTTGTTCTTACGATTACTGCTTTAACAATTTCACCTTTTTTTACGACGCCACCAGGAGTAGCTGTCTTAACAGTTGCGATGATGATATCGCCGATAGTCGCATATTTGCGGCTTGTACCACCAAGTACTTTGATGGTTAGAATTTCACGAGCTCCAGAGTTGTCCGCGATTTTCAGTCTAGTTTCTTGTTGTATCATAGTAAGACCCCCGTTCTACTCGATGTTTTCGTGTTGTTCCACGATTTCAATCAAGCGGAAACGTTTTGTCTTAGAAAGCGGACGGCTTTCTGTGATTCTGACAACGTCACCTGTATGGGCTTCGTTCTTTTCATCGTGTGCTCTGAATTTTTTCGATGAAATCACTCGCTTGTTATATAAAGGATGTTTTTTGTAGGTAGTAACCAAAACTGTAATTGTTTTGTCGTTTTTGTCGGAAACAACAGTTCCAGTAAATACTTTGCGTTTATTTGTATTTTCCATTATGTGCCTCCTCCTATTCGCTTTCTCTTTCAGTTAGAACAGATTTCATTCTAGCAATCGTTTTTTTAACGATGCCAAGGCGTGCAGTGTTTTCTAATTGACCTGTCGCTTGTTTGAAGCGAAGGTTGAATAATTCTTTTTTCAAACTTTCCATTTCTTTCAAAATGGCTTCGGTGTCCATCTTGCGGATGTCTTTAGCGTACATCATTTTGAATCACCACTTTCTTTTTTAACAAACTTTGTTTTGATTGGCAATTTGTGAGCTGCCAATCTTAAAGCTTCTTTTGCTGTTACTTCGTCAACTCCAGCAACCTCGAAGATTACTTGACCTGTTTTAACAACAGCTACCCATTCTTCTGGTGAACCTTTACCGGATCCCATACGAACTTCTAATGGTTTTTTGGTTTTTGCTAAGTGCGGGAAGATTCTAATCCAAACCTTACCGGTTCTTTTCATGTAACGGGTCATAGCAATACGACTCGCTTCGATTTGACGGGCTGTAATCCATGCGCCATCCAAAGCTTGCAAACCGAATTCGCCGAAGTCGACGCCGGTGCTACCTTTGGCTTTACCTTCGTAACTCACTCTGTGAGGACGACGATATTTCGTTCTTTTAGGCATTAACATTTTTACTTAGCCCCCTTCTTTTTGGAAGGAAGAATTTCACCTTTGTAAATCCATACTTTGACACCTAATTTACCGTATGTAGTCATTGCTTCTGCAAGTGCATAGTCGATATTAGCTCTCAATGTATGTAGTGGTACATTTCCTTCGCTGTATCCTTCGCTGCGGGCCATTTCGGCTCCACCAAGTCTACCGGAGATCAATGTTTTGCATCCCTTTGCTCCTGATTTTAGAGCGCGTTGGATAGCAACTTTTTGAACACGTCTGAATGACGCTCTGTTTTCCAATTGGCGTGCAATGTTTTCAGCAACCAATAAGGCATCTGTTTCCGGACGTTTGATTTCCACAACGTTTAGGTATACTGTCTTTTTAGTCAATTGTTCTAATTTTTCAACAACTGCTTTTTTTGTTTCTGCATTTCTACCGATAACCATACCAGGTTTTGCGGTATTTACAGTGATGATAACTCTTTTTTTACTACGTTCGATTTCAATTTTCGATACGCTAGCGTTTTTGTAAAGATCATAGATCAATTCACGGATCTTGATATCTTCTTGTAACAAGTCTGCAACTTCGTTCTTATCCGCATACCATCTTGATTCCCAGTCAAGGATGATTCCTATGCGTTGTCCAATTGGATTAACTTTTTGTCCCATAATGAATCCTCCTATTCTTTCTCTGCCACTGTAATGTAGATGTGGCTGGTTCTCTTCAAGATTTGGAATGCTCTACCTTGTGCATGCGGTTGGAAACGTTTCATTGTTTTCCCTTCGCTTACATAGACTTCTTTAACAAACAAGTCTGCTTGTTCCATTTGATAATTGTGTTCTGCGTTAGCAACAGCGGATTTCAAAAGTTTTTCCACGACGACAGATGCTCTTCTTGGAGTTCCTCTTAAGATTGCGTATGCATCTCCGACTTTTTTACCTCTGATTAGGTCTACGACCAACTTCACTTTGCGAGGAGAAATTCTGACGGATTTAACAACTGCTTTTGCTTCCATTATTTCTTACCTCCCTTTGTTGCTTTCTTATCAGCGTGACCGCGATAAGATCTCGTCGGAGCGAACTCACCCAATTTGTGACCGACCATATCTTCTGTGATGTAAACAGGAATATGTTCTCTACCATTGTGAACACCAATTGTAAGGCCTACGAAATTTGGGAAGACAGTGGAACGTCTCGACCATGTTTGTATTACTTTTTTTGAGTTTGCCTTATTTGCAGCGACAACTTTATTCATTAAGTGATCATCGCAAAACGGACCTTTTTTAATTGAACGTGACATATTGAGTTCCTCCTTCCTTATTTGTTTCTTCTTCTAACGATTAACTTATCGCTAGGTTTATTGTTCTTTCTTGTAATCTTACCAAGAGCAACTTTACCCCATGGAGTTAGTGGTGCTGGATGTCCAACAGGTTGTTTACCTTCACCACCACCGTGAGGGTGATCGACTGGGTTCATTACGGAACCACGAACAGTTGGCTTAACGCCCATATGTCTTTTTCTTCCGGCTTTACCTAAGCTAACCAATGAATAGAATTCGTTCCCGACTTCTCCGATGGTTGCACGGCAGTTACCAAGAATACGTCTTACTTCGCCTGATTTCAAACGGATCAAAACATATTTCTCTTCACGTCCAAGAATCTGAGCGCTTGTTCCTGCGGCGCGGATCAATTGTCCACCTTTTCCAGGATACAATTCGATGTTGTGGATAACAGTACCGACAGGGATCAATTTCAATGCTTTTGCATTTCCTACGACGATATCGGCGTTGTCTCCGGATTCGACTGTCATTCCGACTTCCAAACCTTTTGGAGCGAGAATGTATCTTTTTTCACCGTCTGCATAATTGATCAATGCGATGTTAGCGGTTCTGTTTGGATCGTATTCGATGGTAGCTACTTTACCAGCGATTCCATCCTTGTTACGTTTGAAATCGATGATTCTGTATTTACGCTTTGCCCCACCTGCTTGGTGACGGACTGTGATTTTACCTTGATTGTTTCTACCACCATTTTTCTTCAAAGTGGTTGTTAAGGATTTCTCTGGCTGGGAAGCTGTGATTTCATTGTAATCCAGCTTGGACATATGGCGTGTGCCGTTTGTCTGCGGTTTATATTTGATAATAGCCATTATTGTGCCTCCTACTAAACTTCATAAATGTCGATTTTGCTGCCTTCTTTTAAGGTAACAACCGCTTTAGTAACCGCTGCAGTCAAGCCGGTATATTGTCCGACTCTCTTGGATTTCGGTTTTGCGTTAATGACATTTACTTTCTCTACTTTTACTCCGAAGATTTCTTCGACTGCTTCTTTGATTTGAATCTTGTTTGCATTTCTGTCGACTTCAAATGTGTATTTTCTGTCTTCTGCAAGTTTTGTTGTTTTTTCTGAAACGATCGGGCGTTTGATAATTTGATATTTATCCATATTAACTCAAAACCTCCTCGATTTTCTTAAGGGCTGCTTCTGTAGCAACCAATTTGTTTGCGTTTAAGATATCATAAACACTAACGTGGTTGTAAGCAACTGCTTGAAGGTTCGGAATGTTTTTGGACGCGATTTCGATTAAATCGTTCACTTCTTCCAAAACGACCATTACCTTTCCTTCGACTTTCAAACTATTCAATACTGTTACCATCTCGCTTGTCTTATGTGAAGCAAGCACAAGATTGTCAACAGCAACTAGGTTATTCTGCTTAACTTTATCGGATAATACTATCTTCAGAGCTAAACGTCTTACCTTTCTATTCACTTTGTAACTGTAATCTCTTGGGGATGGTCCGAATACGATACCACCGCCTGTATAGTGCGGCGCACTAATCGTACCTTGACGAGCGTGTCCAGTCCCTTTTTGACGGTAAGGTTTCTTTCCGCCGCCGGCAACTTCTGCTCTTGTTTTTACTTTCGCGGTTCCTTGACGCATAGCCGCTGTTTGTTGTTTGACAACATCATAGATCACTTGATCATTGCTTTCGACTGCGAATACGTCATCGCTCAATTTCAAATTCCCAATGGATTCTCCTTGTTGATTCAACAATGCTAATTTAGGCATAGTTTGTTCCTCCTTCCGATAATATTACTTTTTGATTGCGTTTTTTACAACGACTAATGATTTGTTTGGTCCAGGTACGTTTCCTTTTACTAACAAGACGTTCTTGTCAGCATCAGCGCGTACAACTGTTAAATTTTGAATGGTCACTGTATCGTGTCCCATTCTTCCTGGCATGTTCTTGCCTTTTCTGATTCTGTTAGGTGCAATAACACCCATTGAACCGACACCGCGGTGATATTTAGAACCGTGTGTATTGAAACTTGTGTGTTGGTTGTGTCGTTTGATAACACCGGCATAACCTTTTCCTTTTGAAGTTCCTGTTACGTCTACATAATCCCCAGCGGTAAATATATCACATTTTACCTCTTGGCCGACTTCGTACTCTTCCATTCCGGAAAGACGAATCTCTTTTACGTAGCGCTTAGGTGTTGCTTCTGATTTTGCAAAGTGTCCAGTAAGAGGCTTGTTAATGATATTTGCCCTCTTATCCATGAACCCTAATTGAACTGCGGAATATCCATCAGTCTCAACAGTTTTCTTTTGCAACACAACATTCGGTTCCACCGAAATTACTGTGACAGGAATCATTTTGCCATCTGCATCAAATACTTGAGTCATTCCTACTTTTCTTCCTAAGATACCTTTTGCCATGAGTATACCTCCTTATTTAATATTTTGTTACTTCAAGACGATATCTACACCGGATGGTAAATCCAAGTGCATCAATGAATCGATTGTCTTCGCTGTAGGGTTCACGATATCAATCAATCTTTTGTGAGTTCTTCTTTCGAATTGTTCACGTGAATCTTTGTTGACGTGAACAGATCTAAGAATAGTAAAGATTTCTTTTTCTGTTGGTAGTGGAATTGGTCCGCTTACCTTTGCCCCTGTTTTCTTTGCAGTGTCGACAATTCTTTTTGCTGATTGATCCAACAATCTGTGATCGTAAGATTTCAATCTGATTCTAATTACTTGATTTGCAGCCATTATAGCTCCTCCTTTGCATATAATTCAGCTTATATACAGGCTCATTGGAAATTCCCTAACCTCCCACTTTTTGCATCATAACAACGCTTACGTGTGTGTCAGCAACCTCCCAAATCTATGCCTTCCTATTTACATAGGCTTTAATATATTATCAAATTTCGAATGTGAATGCAAGGATTTTTTTTCTGATTTTGAGTTTTTCTTTAGAAGGCTAAAAAAAAATCATGAATTTTCATTGAAATCCATGATTATTTGCATAATATCTTCGTTAAAATTATTTGTGTTTGAATTTGCATAATCTACCATTATAATTGGCATTTCAACCAACAGGTCCGTGAAGTTCGGTTGACGAATCAAATAGACATTGAAATCTTTCGCTCGATTGATTAGCGACCAAGTTTTCAATGAATTAACAATTCCATCACCAGTCATTTGCATCGTTGAAACTCCTTGCATCACTCGAAAGCGATCATTGATATTCGCTGATTGAATGGCAGAACCTTCCGTTTCCAAAAACTGGTAAATATATTCGAAGTCATCCGAATCAGCCCACTCTGATCGAATTGTATCTTGGTACGGAAGAATAAGCCCTGTAGACGATTCAAACTTGGTTGTGATAATAACTTTTCCTTCTGTTTTGTTATTTGTAAGAGTCCCATATGTTAGAGTTTCTAAATCATTGATATTCATAGCGTAATCCAATATACCCGAATCGCTTAACATATCATAAAATACTTGATAATCCGTTGCGCTTGAATAATCTATTCCACTAATATGTTGGAAATCCAAAATAAGAAATTCACCTGGATTTTCTTCTACGAATGTTTTGATTTCATCTAGGATAGGAAGAAATTCTTCAGACAGATAATTATGTTTCGTATACCAAGTATCATTACTGTAGGATAAGCGGATGTCAAGGTATCGTACCCCCGCTTTTAACAAGGTGCTTGCATCGCTCATCTGTGTCCTGGATTGTCTCACAATAAACCCTTTTACTAATAGTCCTGTCGCTCCTTGCATAATCGAATTTGTTTCATAAGGATCAAGAGGGCTCGCTATCGTGATTTTATTCGAAAACGCATCGTGAGCTCCAAGCATGGCGATATCTTTGATTAACTCATCTCCATCCAAGGTCTCTGACATCCAGTTGCTGTAATCGGTGTTTGAAATGTTATTATTCAATGTAAAAACGGGGATGTTAATGACAAGAACCAATGCTATGATTGTTAATATTAAGACCATAAATCCCTTGATGATTCTTTTGCTAATGGATTTCTTTTTCATCATCATTCCTCCAAAAATCTTCTAGCATATCTCTTAAGTCTTCTATTTTATTACATCGTTCCAAATGACTCCAATTTTGAGGATAATACGATAAATACTTTCTTGTTGTAAATCGATCGTCAAAGAGGATTGCAACTCCTCGATCGGTTTCAGTTCGAATGACTCGACCTACTGCTTGAATCACTTTATTCAACCCTGGGAAAGTATACGCATAATCGAATCCATTGCGGAATGAGATATCATAGTGGGAACGGAGAACATTATTAAAAGGACTCAATGCCGGCAACCCTGTACCTACAATCAATACACCGCTTAACATATCTCCAATCAAATCAATGGATTCCCCGAAGATTCCTCCCATAACGAACAGAAAGACTTGAGATTGTTCAGAATCCTCTTTAAACAGATTCATCATCTCTTCTCTTTCTGAGGAGAACATTTCTCTTCTTTGAGTAATGAAACTGACATTCTCTATCGCTTCTGTCAATCGTTCTTTGACAAGATTCATATATACGTAACTCGGGAAGAATAGAATGTAGTTTCCTTTCTTTGCTGTTACCAATTCTCTCGTTACATCGATAATCTTTTCAATCGAGTTTTCCCTATCTTTATATCTAGTTGAAATATCATCCACCGCCAGCAATAATAGGTTGTTAGGATTGAAAGGAGATTGGAATGTCATATCATCACCATCATCATTGGTCAATAACGTTTTATAATAGAACATCGGTTCCAAAGTCGCACTAAAAAAGTTGATTGATTCGATATGAGTATTGATGGTTTCGGTAATATGTTTAGACGCATTTAGGCACTTGATTGAAATCATAACATCGTTGTCTACTGTTTCGATAAGGTAGACAAAATCATCGTCATAGTAATCGCTGATTTTCAAGAATCGATTGACATTAAAATAGAACTCGCGCAATGCACGTTTGTCGAACTTAATTTTGTCATCTGCAAAAATCTGATCTAGTTTTCCCAAAAGTTTTCGTAATGTCTTCAGCAAGAATGGATTGACTTCTTCTTTTTTTACAAAATCTACTTCTAACAAATCCAAACTAGCTTCCGCAAACAAATCCAAAATCTGATTGATTTCAGAGGTTGGATTTGGTTGTAAATACTTGGAAGTTTCTCTAATTCTTAAAAAGTCCTCAGAAACCAAACTAGCAGAATACATTGCTCGGCTTCTAGATACGAGATTATGCGCTTCATCACATAGTACAATGGATTCATAATCATCGGCCTCGAAATAGCGAATCAATTTAACAAGAGGATCAAACACATAATTATAATCACAGATGATGATATCGGAATAGTTCGATGTATCTAGAGAAAGTTCAAATGGACATACTGTATGTTTTCTTCCATATTGACGAAAGACTTCTTTGGTAATAATCGTTTCATTACGAAAGAGATCATCGATTGCTTTATAGACTCGTTTATAGTACCCATTTGCATATTTGCATACTTCTGGGTCACAATCTCTTTCCTTCAACATACACATCGAGTCTTTCGCCGTGATTTCGCAGGTCTTTGCGATTAACCCTTTGTCTTCCAACAATTTTACTGTATCGAGAACGACTTTTTTTCCGTCATTTTTCGCCGTTAAATAGAATACTTTTTCTCGAGGTTGATGGATTGCTTTTAAAGCAGAAAATAACGATGCGATGGTTTTCCCTATTCCGGTCGGAGCTTCTAAATATAAGATTCCTTTTCGAAGTATGTTTTTATAAATATAAGCCATCATTTCACGTTGATTTAATCGATAATCCTCAAACGGAAAGGTTAATCCTTCGATTGATTTCTGGCGACTATTTTCGTGTAACGTTAAAAGGCGAATCCAATCAACATACTTCTGAATGGTTTTGTCGTAATAATTTTTTAAAACACTTCTTGTGAAATGTCGTTCAAATTCAATATATTTTCTATCTTCGACCCGGATGTAAGTGAGTCGGACATCAATACTTTTTAAATCGTTTTGTATCAAATATATATAGGCATAAATCTTTGCTTGAGCCATATGTGCAGGATAGGTTGATTCGTTTAATTCCTCCAAGATAGCATGAGTTGATTTGATTTCTTCAATATATTGAATATTATCCCTTAGAATAACTCCATCGATTCTTCCACGAATGGTTAATTCAATATCATTGTCCAAAAAAGTTGTCGTTAGAGCAACTTCTTTTCTGTCTGTTTCTAAATACTTATTCTGCCAATATGAATGTATCTCAACACCTTCTTGCGCTCTTGTAAGTAATACCCGTTCATTTGTAATACTGGCGGATCCATATAAGAATTCGGCGATTTCTTTCACACTGATACTAATTTGTTTCATGGAATTTCCTTTCGCGGAAAATGATACATTAATTATAACGTAATCGATGATTTTTTCCTAGACAAACATCAAAATAGCGGGTTTGATTTATTGACAGCGTGTTTCTATAAATAGAATGATATAATGGAATATATAGGGAGGTAGCAAAATGAAGAAAGTAAGTTTATTAAATGCAATCTCTGTCGGAATCGGAGGAATGGTTGGCGGTGGCATCTTTGCCGTACTCGGATTGGCAGTTACAAAAGCTTCTGGAGCGACTCCTATGGCATTCTTAATCGCAGGAATAGTAGCTCTGATTACTGCATATTCCTATGCTTTGCTTGCAAGAACTATCCAAAATAAAGGCGGCACCAGTGCTTATATAAATGAAGCTTTCGGAAAAAATATCCTTTCTGGAGGAATCAATAATTTTCTTTGGATTAGTTATATTGTGATGTTAGCATTGTATGCATCCGCCTTTGGATCATATGCTCCAACGTTGTTTCCGATTTTCCCTAATTCCTCGATTAATTATCACCTCTTTTTATCGATTGTAATTTTACTAGCTGTTGTTGTCAATTACTTGAGCGTATCAGTGGTTACGAACATAGAAAAATGGGCTGTATTTTTCAAGTTAATTATTCTATTATTTTTCATTGTAATAGGAATCTATGGATTGTTTTCTTCTTCCTATGTAAACCAATTATCGACATCTTCTTGGCCAAATATGATCTCTATCATCTCAGGTGGAATGCTTATTTTTATTGCATATGAAGGTTTTGAATTGATCGCAAACATTTCGCCTGATATGAGTAAAAAAGAAGACATAAAAAAGGCATTTATATTTTCGACCGGGTTTGTTGTCATTCTATATATATTAATCGCCGTTATAACGGTGGGTAGTTTGTCATTTACCACTGTTTCTTCAGCGGAAGATTATGTGCTTGCCGAAGCAGCAAAACCAGTTTTGGGTCAATTTGGGTTTATATTAATTGTTATTGCTGCAATGATTTCTACTTTTTCAGCAATCAATGCGACTCTTTATAGTAGTTCTAGAATCAATTACGAACTTGCTATCGACGATGAATTACCTCATGAATTCACTGTCATCATAAAAAACGAGCCAATCGGAGTAATAATAACTGCTATTCTTGCATTATTGATAGGAAACCTTATCTCATTAGAATCTATTTCGGGTATTGGAAGTATAGGGTTCCTATCCATCTTCTTCATGGTGAATCTATCCGCATATCTTCTGCGTAAAAAAATCGGGGGAAGAGTTTGGATATATCTTGTCGGAATTATCTTGAATCTTATTGCTTTAGGAATATTAATCTTTGAACAAATACAGTCGAATCCGATTACAATCCTATATACATTAGGACTCTTAACACTTTGTTTTTTGCTTGAGTACTTTTATAAAAAATCCGAATATGTTATAAAAGAAAAAGTCATTCAACGCAACCAATCAAATAAAAAAGCGATTTGAGTTTCATTCAAGTCGCTTTCTTTTTTATTCCATAATTTTACGTTTATATTTGTTTCCTCTTTTGACCAAATAATAATCTTGAGCAAACTTAAGAGTATCCTCGATGCTTTCAGAGATTGGTCTTACATGAAAGTGTAAATCATTCTGAGCTTTTCGATTGTCGAATAGATGATTTGAATGAAGTACTTTTACACTGTAATGTGTAAACAATGGTTTCTGTCGTCTGATCTTATAGTATAATTCGGCAAATCGACTCATTGTAAGAATAAACCAATATGCAAGCCTTGTTTTAACTGGTTTGCGATTGGATAACACAGCTATTTTGTCAAGCAATTCTTTCACAGTAATATCAGATCCAGAAAGAATATAACTATTCTTATTCTTCCCATATTTTGCTGCATTCAATATTCCAATTGCCACATCCCGTACATCCACAAAGTTGTAACTGCCTCCAACATAAGCGGTTAACCGTCCTAATAGGTAGTCGATAAAGATTTGACCTGTATTAGATAACTGATAATCATAAGGTCCAATCACTCCTGAAGGACATACTACAATTGTTTCCAAGTTAGAGTCTTCTTGATTTAAAATCAAATCTGTAGCGATTGCCTTTGATTTCGCATAATGACCCATAACTAAATTAGGATCAAAGTGATCTACTTCCTTCATCACTTGGCCTTTCGGTAACTCTTCTATGGCATGAACGCTTGACGTATAGATTAATCTTTTTACATTTGAACTTTGACAAATGGATAAGATATTTTTTGCACCTTGAACATTGACGGTGTAGATTTTCTTCTTCTTTCCAGTTCCAATTTCCACCATCCCTGCCAAATGAAAGACCCAATCAAAATCGACAATAACAGATCTTAGAAAATCAACGTCAAGGATATCTCCCCGCACAATTTCTGTAAATGGTTCTATCATCGTAATGTCATCTTTTGGCAACACCAAGGAGGTCACCTTGTGACCTTCATCATACAGTTTGCGAACCAAGACATTTCCAATGTGTCCAGTTGCACCGGTAACGAAACATCTCATACTATCCCTTCTTTCAATTTCATTATAAGTCTTTCTATTTTATAAGTAAACCGTTGTTTATTATTTTGAAAGAATACTCAGAATTTCATCACAAAAAAAGACCGTTTCCGGTCTAGATTTGTTCTTCTGTTAAGCACAAAACATTGATTTTGTGGTTCATAGCAGCACCGCCATCAATCATGATTTTCTGATTTTCATATATAATGTCATCATTGCCGCTAATGTATTCGTTTGGTGTATGTCCAAATATGATTTTCTTGGTAAATGAAGTAGGTATCTGATATTTATATCCACGTTCCCACATTGCATATTTCTCACTCGTATCATGCCAATCTTTCAAACTAAAGTCGATAAAGCCATGAACAATGATATGATGTGGAAACTCAATGTATTTTGGTAGTGTCAAAATCCACTCCGCGAAAACTGGGTATTTTTGAATGAATTGATTTCTCATCTCATGAACAATCTCAAGTTTATAAATCTCTTCTAGTTGACTTTTACTAAGTCCCAATAAAAGAGTTTCAGCAAACCCATTATGTTCGATATTCCAAGCAATCTCACGATAGGTCGCTTTCTGATTTAAGATATCACAGAGATACTTATCATGATTTCCCATCGCTGCTAAAATCCTTTTCTTTCGAATCAATAATTCCAAGAATAGGATCAGCGAATCTCCTTGTTTTCCACGATCTAGAATATCTCCTGCGATAACAAGAATATCGCTTTCGTTTTCCATATCGAAACCGGCATCCAGCAGAGCTTGTAATAATAGATCAAATTGAGAATGAATATCACTGACAATATAATATTTGAGCATAGTAACCTCCTGAAAAAAAATACTAACTCACGCTAGTATTTTTAAAACTTCATTATAGTTGGAATTGTTCTAATCCGAACGCTTTACATACCCCTTCGCAAGTACACTTACCATCATAGGTGTTTACTCCATAACGCAGTGGTTCAGAGATACGGATTGCTTCTTCTAATCCTTTGTCCGCAAGTAAAATACCATATCTTAACGTCGCGTTATTCAAAGCGATTGTAGAAGTTTGAGGAACGGCACCTGGCATATTTGCGACACAATAGTGGACGACACCGTCGACAACGAATGTAGGATTATCGTGATAAGTCGCTTTGGACACTTCAGTGGAACCACCTTGATCGATAGCGATATCTACGATGACTGATCCTGGTTTCATTTTATTATAGAAAGAACGCTTGATTAATTTTGGAGCTTTCGCACCAGGTAATAATACACCACTTACAACTAAGTCTGCATTTACACAAGCTTCTTCTAAGTTGTGTTTGTTACTATATAATGTTGTTATTTTATTCCCATAAATTTGATCAAGATGAGTCAACTTGTTCAAATTAATATCCAAAACTGTAACATTGGCTTCCAAGCCAACAGCCATTTTTAGAGCACTTTCTCCAACAACGCCAGCGCCAACAATCGCTACATTAGCACGCTTTGTTCCTGGCACACCGGATAAAAGCAATCCCGATCCTCCAAATGGTTTTTCTAAGTGTTTTGCACCCTCAATAACACCAAGTCTTCCCGCTACTTCACTCATTGGTTTCAAACATGGCAAAGATCCGTCTTCTAAAATAATGGTCTCATAAGCGACCCCTTTTACTTTGCTTTCCAATAATGCTTTGGTCAATGGTTCGTCTGCAGCAAGATGCAGATATGTGTAAAGAATCAAGCCTTCACGGAAGAATTTATATTCATCCGCAAGTGGTTCTTTCACCTTTACAATCATGTCTGAAGAATTCCAAACTTCTTCAGCGGTTTCAATGATTGTAGCTCCGGCATTAATATAGTCTTCATTCGCAAAACCTGAATTTAGACCTGCATTTGTTTCAATGAGAACGGTATGGCCATGATGAACATACTCATTCACACTACCTGGTGTCAACCCGACACGATACTCTAATTTTTTAATTTCTTTGACACAACCTATTATCATTTGTTTTCACCTCGCGATTATATTTTAACACAGAAGCAAGCGTTTTCATAAAACTTTTTTTGTCTTTTTTTTATCGTTGAAACAAAGGTTAGTGTTTTGAATAAAAAGCAGAAAAAAACCAAGATTTTTGTCTTGGTTATTTGCATGCTAATTCGTATATTTTTCTTGCATCTTCCATGGATAACTCCTTAAATGATCCAAAGGTTTTTCCACGATTGATTTCTAGTTTTTGGAGTAATATATCGATATCTTCTTTTCGAGCTCCTATTTCTTCAAAGCGAGTCGGCATGCCAATTTCTCGGAAGAAATTCTCTAAAGCGTCGATTCCTGCCAAGGCAACTTTCAACGGTTTCTTCGGTTTGTCTTTGATTCCGAATACTTTGACAGCAAGACGTCGATATCTTTGTACATCCACTTCTACTGTATAGCGCATAAATGCAGGAAACATAACCGCTAGTCCAGCACCATGAGTTACATCATATAGCGCGCTAAGTTCGTGTTCTAAACCATGAGTCGACCAATCTTCTTGTCGACCAACACCAAGTGAACCATTGTGTGCGATTGTTCCAGCCCAACAAATAGTAGCTCTCGCTTCATAATTCGTTGGTTCTGTCATCACAACTTTTGCAGCTTCCATGATTGAAACTAGAGTTGCCTCGCATAAACGGTCGGTTAAAATAACATCTTGGGTTCTGGTTAAGTATCTTTCAAAGATGTGACTCATCATATCTGCAACACCGGCTGAAGTTTGATATCTCGGTAATGTATAAGTTAATTCTGGGTTGACTATCGCAAAAACGGGTCTTACATATCGACTAAAATATCCTCGTTTCAACATTCCTTCTGTTTTCGTGATTACAGTAGATCCACTTCCTTCGGATCCCGCTGCTGGTATCGTTAAGATTACGCCTAAATTTAAAGCTCCTTTTGGATCTGCTTTTCGATCATAGAAATCCCAAAAATCACCTTTATATTTCGCTCCCAAAGCAATCGCTTTTGCAGAATCAATGGCAGAGCCTCCACCCACAGCTAGAATAAAATCGACATTTTCGTTTTTGCACAATTCGATTCCTTCATAAACCAAGGTATCTCTTGGATTTGGAACCACTCCTCCAAGTTCGACAAAATCGATATTTTCTTTTTCAAGAGATTGGACCACTCGATCAAACAATCCCGATCTTTTTATCGAACCAGATCCGTAATGAATCAATACTTTTTTTGCTTTATAGAATTTTAACAAGGAACCAACTTGCATTTCGGTGTCTTTTCCAAAGACAAATTCGGTTGGACTATAATAACTGAAATTTAACATCGCTCTCACTCCTCGAAATTATTATAACATAAAAGGAAAAGTTTAAAAATACCTATATCTTCTGTTTAAGATGAAAGAAAAATGATATAATAATATCAATCAGAAAGAGGCAAATACATGAAAGACATCACTTGGATAAAAGAACGCTTGATTGCTCACCGAGGGCTTCATAGCGAAGATAAAACGACACCAGAAAATTCTTTAGCAGCGTATCAAAAAGCAATCGATCATAATTATGGAATTGAAATGGATATTAATGTCATGAAAGATGGCACGGTCGTTGCCTTCCATGACATTACATTAAATCGACTTTGCGGTATTGATGGCAATCTAAGCAATTTAAATTATGATGATGTTACCGAATTGCGATTATTAGCAACAAACCAACATATCCCAACCCTTCAAGAAGTTCTTGATTTAGTCGATGGAAGAGTACCTCTTCTTATCGAATTGAAACCTCACGGGGATAGCGTTTTATTATGCACCAATTTTATGAAAATCATGGGAAATTACAATGGTGTCTATGGTATCCACTCATTCAACCCGGGGATTGTACGATGGTTCAAGAAAAATCACCCAGAAGTGATTCGAGGGCAAATCACAGAGTATTTCCGAAACGACACTAAAATGAAACGTTTGACCAAATATTTGATGAAGAGTATGTTTTTTAATCGTTTTAATAAACCGGATTTTGTCAATTACGGACTTTATGATTTACCAAATAAATATTGTGACAAAGCATACAAAAAGGGATTGTGTATTATCGCCTATGCTTCTCGAAATCAAAAGGATTTTGATATGGTGAAGAAACATTACGACAACTCCGTTTTTGAATTCTTCATTCCAAAGGAATAGATATTATGAGGTATGATATCCAGCAAAAAATCGATATGACAAAGGAAACCATCAAAACTTCGATGGACTCTTTTATCATGGATTCCGTTACTCAAACCTATAACGAGATTTTCCTGAAAGAATACCTCATAAACTACTTAAATCTTTTATCTCATCAAAAAGCAGAAAAGAATATTTACCTTGTTGTTATGCACGTTGATAACATCTCGAAAATCAACGTAAAGTATTCCAATAAGATCGGGGATGAAACCATTGTAAATCTTGGTTACTTACTGAGACAAATCCAATCAGAAGACGATCTTCTTTTCAAAAGCAAAGGACCTGGGTACATCCTTCTTATTCATGATTTTCAAGGACCTAATATTAAGAACTATGTCTCGAAGTTCCAAAACGAAATTCGAAAATCAGAGATATTCATAGAACCGATTACCATTTCAGCGGCAGTGGTTTCATTGAATGATATTCAAAAGGACGGAACGGTTAATGACATTGTAAAAAGAATATTAATAAAAGCAAGTCAGCGTATCAGTTACGCGTTCGATATGCCGGATAACGCCTACTGCGACAAAGATAATGTTGTCGATCGAGTAACGTTGGGGAAGTTGTTAATTGCAGAATCCGATCCTCTTTCATTAACAATTGGGAAACGCTTCTTTGAACGAAATCAATATCGTGTTGTAGACGCTAATGACGGAGTTCTCGCTGTAAAATTGGCTAATGAACAATTGTTCGACGCTATTATTGTTGATAGATATACATATAAATTAGATGGAATTACAGTAAAACAACATTTGAACCGTTCTTCTATTAACATGAATACTATCTTTATCCTAACCGTACAAAATAAAGATGTTACAATTATAGAAAAAGCAAACCATATCGGAGTCGATTATGTGATTGCCAAACCAATCATTTACGAAGAAATTTTGGGTATCATCGAGCGGGAAATCAAAAAAAGGATGAAATCATAATCATGGAAGTGAAAGATGTCCTCTATATTGGGGCTGTTTTAATTGTACTTTGTTTGATTTTGATTGGATTGATTTTCTTTCAAAAAGCTTGGTTTTCTTTTCAAAAGAAACAAAGCATAAGAATTCAAGATCAATTGATGAGAAGAGTCGTCTTTTATGAAGATATAGCAATCCAAGGAAGACCAAGACCTCTCTTAAAAAACTTATATATACTGACTCAAAAAGTGAAGCTTCATCAGGATTCTCTTGATGCCGCTTACAATATCCTATTAAAGAGAAAAACAATCAAACGGTTGTTACGCGATTTAAATGTTCGAAATCAATACAAAAGAAAAAGATCGATATCCATTTTATCGATTTTTCATAATAAGGTTACAAAGAAAGCTCTCTTAGATCGATTAAAAATCGAACAAAAAGAGCATATCAAGATTTTGATAGTGAATGGACTAAAGTTCGATATTGATTCTGAAGTATTAACCGGTATTGTAAACAGTTTGATTGCTAGTCGAAGATATTACCAACAACGGGTTATCACAATTCTAAAAAATCACGTTAATCAAAGTGAGCAAAACCTCTCACAGTATTTTAACTCTCCGCTCATCGAAATACGAGAATCATTTATTGAGTTAGCAATTCAGATTTATCATCCTTCTTTTGAAGCGCCTCTAAAAGAAACCTTAAAAGAGATTGAAGATCATTATATCTATGGAAATTCCTTGATCCTGAAAACCATTCGAAAACCAAGAATTGACAGATTGTATCACCAAACTTTGATTGCTCTTTCGAGTTATTATGGATATAATCTCGGGGTTCAAAAGTACTTGGCGAATGTCGACAATGAAGTCGTACGAATCGCTTCTCAATCCATGATTAATGGCGGCACTATTGACACCATCAAAAAGCTTTTGAATTATGCAAGTATGACTTCAAGAGATGTGATCTTCTCTGATGCAATCTATGAAATCTGTGAATTCAATAAAACTCTCTATTTAGATGTCTATCAGTTATTTACCGAGGCATCTGATCAACGAAAGCGGTATTTATTAGCTGGTATTCTTTCTCGTAGAATCGATTATTTAATGTTAACAATTCAAACAGAAAAAGAAATGGAAAGTTTGTTAACTGCTATGGTAAGAAGTAGATTTTCTACCAATATCATCAATTGGCTCAATTTTAACAAAGATATTAAACTAGAAGATAAATTGGTTAAGATCATCACTCCTCTAGCAAAAGAAAATTATGATTTTTATCTTGAATTAAATCAATATTTGTTACCTCGTATCTTCAAAAAATTGGGGTATATCCAAACCATTACTCATTCTAAAGCCCCATCCGAAGCAGAACCTGATACAAGAAAAATCAGATGGTTAATCTGGATTATGGTCATTAGTTTAGCAATTGTACCTGTTTTATTTGTGGCTGTGAATTTCAGGTTAATTCTCCACTCTGATTTTGTGACGATTATTTATCAGTATATGATTCAAGTCAACATTTGGTTTATTGGATATTACCTGTTCATCAATTTATTCTATATTGTCATGGCAATCATATCCGTGATCGAATTTAATCGTCAAAGAAGGCTTTGGGAAATCAAAAGCGAAGATTATCTTTACGAAGAGGGAATTATCGCTCCTATCTCAATTATTGTCCCCGCCTATAATGAAGCGGTTACTATCGAAGAAAGCATCCGTTCGCTCTTAAGTTTGAAGTATCCAAATTTCGAAGTGATCGTTGTAAACGACGGTTCCAAAGATAGTACGTTACAGACTATTATTGATGCCTTTGAGTTAAAAAGAATTGATTTCATCGAACACCGATTAATTGAAACTAATCAAGTAAAAGCTGTATACAAAAATAAGTTCTATTCCAAACTAACACTCGTTGATAAACAGAACGGTGGTAAAGCCGACGCCCTTAATGTCGGTATTAACTTCTCTAAATTCGATTATGTATGTGGAATCGATGCGGATTCCATAATTGAGTCCGACGGTTTGTTGAAAATGATGAGTTCCGTTTTGGACCACGACGAGATTACACTAGCATTAGGGGGATCCATCGTACCAGTCAACGGAGCTACTGTGGATCACGGACGTGTTGAACGTTTCCGTTTACCACTCGATCCAATTCCTCGTTTTCAAGCAATTGAGTATCTGCGAGCATTTAATACCGGTCGATTATCATTCTCAAGAATTCGAAGTTTACTGATTATCTCTGGAGCTTTTGGTCTATTCGAAAAAAGAATTCTGATTGAAATCGGTGGTTATTTATCCGCTAGTTCCTTTAAAAAGAAGACTGTCGGCGAAGATATGGAATTGGTTGTAAGAATAACCAAGAAAGCGATGGAAACCAACCTAGAACATCAAGTGAAATACATACCGATGGCAAGATGTTATACAGAAGTTCCTCCGCAAGCAAAAATTCTATTTAAACAACGAAACCGTTGGCAACGAGGATTGATTGAAACCCTTTCTTATCACCGAGATATGTTGTTCAATCCGCGTTATGGAGCAAAAGGTTTAATTGGAATGCCATACTTCTTCATCTTTGAAATGGTCGCTCCACTCGTGGAATTGCAAGTGTACATCTCGTTGATTGTCGGATTGATTATCGGTATTTTCAACGGAGTATACATGTTATTACTATTGGTTGTCACATGTCTGCTAGGCATGGTTCTCTCTTTGATTGCACTATTTGTTCAAGAGAAATATAGCGAAACATTGACCACCAAAGATACATTCGTTTTAGTGTTGTTCGCCATTATCGAAAATGTCGGGTGGCGACAAATCATGAATATCTATCGTTGTTGGGGGTTCTTCTCTTCTTTACGAGGAAATCATTCTTGGGGAAGTATGACGAGAGTCGGATTTAATAACCAACAACCAAAGTCACAATAATCATAAAAAAAGAGCAGTTTCTTGAAAACTGCTCTTTATTTTTGTTAATCCATATCAACATCGAAACTTTCTAAAACTGAATCCTTCTTAATGATTTTTGCATCCCCATGACGTACCAACATCATTGTAATGAAAGATGATAATACAAACAACGCTGCATATGGGAACAAGATCTTTCTAGAAAAGCTATCCATCAGGAATCCTGATAAAATCGGAGTCATGATTTGAGCTGCCATGCTGAATGTGTAATAGAATCCTGTGTATTTTCCAACATCGGATCCCTTAGCCAATTCTACAACCATTGGATAGGAGTTTACATTAATTGTAGCCCATGAAATACCAGTCAATCCGAAGATAGCATACATAATGAATGCAGTATCAGGAGTAAGGAAGTATACAGAACCAAAGCACAATGTTAACATCAATATACCAATTAAAATTGTTTTTCTTCTACCAATCTTAGTGGCAATAATACCAATTGGGATAAATGCGATTAACGCAGCTCCTTGTGCAATCAAAAGCGGGAGAGAGAATCCCATTTCTAATACTTTAGGAGCATAGTCGGATAATTTTGTCGTAACAGCATTATATCCCGTGAACCAAAGGAATACCGATGCAAGAATCAAGAATAAAGATTTTCTCTTGTCTTTTCCAAGTTCTTCTACGGATTCGTTTAGTTCTTCCGCTTCCGCTTCTTCGGTTAGTCCTAATTGAAGATCCAAATCTTCGCGATCTTTTACCAGTTTTGGCTCTTTGACTTTCCATAAGAAGATGCCTAATAATATCAACATTAGTATACCAACGCTAATGAATGCCGGAGCGTAACTAACATAAGATAAGTTATCTAGTGCATATACTTTTAATACAATGATTGCTAAAATACCACCAAATGTTCCCATCAGGTTAATGACCGCATTTGCTTTAGAGCGTAATGGTTTAATCGTGACATCCGGCATCAAAGCAACTGCAGGAGAACGGAATGTTGCCATCGCTAATAAAGCAACCAATAAATTGACCACAAAAACAACAAAGACAGTTGGAGATTGAGCCGTCTCAATCCAAGCTCTTTGGTTAACATGATCATAGAACAACTCTTTTAACTGATCCTCTTCCGCTTGGGTAATATCAGAATCTGTTAAATAATCATCCATCGCAGATATGATTTCTTCATCCACGCTATTGTATTTTTCTAGAGTAATAATTCCCTGATTCAACAACCCAGTCCATTCAGTATCCATTGCGGTTTGGATGGTAAGCCACTCTGTTTGAGTAATATCGTCATCTTGAATCAATTGATAGTCTTCTACAATACTGGTTTCTGTTTCTAATTTCGCTGTTTGATAGTGATCACTAAAAGATAATCCCATAAAAGCAAAAGCAGCTACGATTGTACCTACAACAATATAAGGGGTTCTTCTGCCTCGTTTAGATTTTTGCTTATCAGACAACATTCCAAAAAGTGGAATTAGGAATAAAGCTAAGATGTTGTCCAAAGCCATAATCAAACCGGACCAAGTTTGGTTCATACCAAATTTATCAATTAAAATCTTTGTGATGACAGAATCATAGGTTTGCCAAAATAGCGAGATTAAAAAAAAGGCTAAACCTACATAGAACGTTTTCTTGTAATCTAATTTCATACTGCACCTCTATTCCATTTTATTAAATATCATTATATCATTTTTTCGTCTAGAAAAAACCAAAGAAAAAGAAAAGCGTTCAAATTTGAACGCTTATATTGTTTGTGCTTTACTTGCGATGTACTTGATTGCCACTTCGTTATATTTATTGACATCCAATTTATTCGTAATCGCTTTTGGATTTCCTTCTGTATAAATATCGAAATGTAAGGTTTTCTTTTTGGAAAACATTAAAATCAAAGTGATCGCCACAACGAATCCAACACTAATGTACTTAATATAAGGTTGGAATGGAATGGAAGCCGGAACAGGAATTCGTCCCATATAAAGAAGGTATCCTGCATAGAGAGCCCCTAACATCAATAAGAAGCCAATCAAACGAATCCAAATGTTATTGTTGATAACTTCGATATAGTATTCCATTCTGTTGATGGATTTTAAACTGATTTCATTCATTTTCTTCACTCTTGCGTTTTTTCCGCGAGTAAGATGTCCAGAGGAGAAAATAACCAATCGTCTTGTAGTCATTAGAATTTGACAGGAATAACCCTTCGCATTCATTTTGCGAAAATCTTTGAAGATTTTTTCTCCGCGATCCAATTGAATGTTTTTTAAGATATTGTTTTTCATTTGGTCTACCCCTCCTATTTGATATTGTACTCTAAATCTGGTTCGATTTCAATAATGCAAATTAAAATCAACTGTTTCTACTATTCAATCTTGTCTTTAATAATTTTGGTTAAGTCTCCAAAGATTAATGGGATAAAACCTAAACCGACAGCAATCCCAATTTCTAAAATTGTTGGAGCTTGAACTTGGAATACATTAGCTATTGGTGGAATGAAAATAACCAAAGCAAGCAATGCCAATGCACCAAATACGGAATAGTTAACTGCGCGGTTGGCAAATGGATTTGTTTCAAAAACAAACTTTGTTTCAGAACGAGCAGAGTAAGTACGGAATAATTCACCAAAAATAATTGTGATAAAGATCATTGTACGAGCATAGATCTCATTTCCAGGTTCCATAATCAGCCCTATTTTAAAGCTCAATAAGGAAGCGAGCATAACTCCACTACCTTGAATGAATACTTTTATCAAAGTTGGTTTGTTAAGGATTTTCTCATTGGTGTTGCGTGGAGGTAAATCCATGATATTTTTTTCGCCTTTTTCCATTCCCAATGCAAAAGCTGGGAAGGCATCAGTCATCAAGTTGATCCATAATAGATGAATCGCCAATAACGGAATTAACCCACCGAAGAACTTACTGAAGATCATCGCAACCAAAATGACAAGGATTTCTCCAATGTTACATGATACCAAATAGATCGTAAATTTACGAATATTCGAATAGATAATTCGCCCCTCTTCGACCGCAGCTACGATGGAAGCGAAATTATCATCCGTTAATATCATGTTGCTGGCTTCTTTGGATACTTCGGTACCGGTTATTCCCATTGCTACACCGATTTCTGCTTGTTTTAAAGCAGGCGAGTCATTGACTCCATCACCGGTCATAGCAACGATTTCTCCATTTTTTTGTAGTATCTCTACAATGCGAATTTTGTCTGCAGGGGTGCTTCTTGCAAATACATCGCAATTCATAATTGCATCTTCAAATTCTTCATCGGTCATATCTTTGGTATCTTCACCGGATAAAGCAATATGTCCTGGTTTTAGAATATTTAATTCTGTAGCAATGGCTTTCGCTGTTGTCAAATGGTCTCCTGTAATCATCATAACTCGAATACCAGCTTTATGACATTTCGCAATTGCATCTTTCGCTTCCTCTCTTGGAGGATCGATCATTGCTGTCAACCCAAGGAAGATTAAATCTTGTTCCAAATCATTGGATTTTGGTGTGTCTGTTTCTCGATATGCATAACCTAAAACTCGGAATGCATTCTCAGAATACTCTTCGTTCTTCTTTAAAATCATGTCGATATCTTTTTGAGTAATCGGGCGAACTTCGCCTTTTATGCTTATTCGATTACATTGCTTGATCAATTGATCACAAGCACCTTTGGTCAAAACTAGATACTTGTCATCTATCTGATTGATGGAAGACATCATTTTACGTGTAGAATCAAAAGTATATTCATTCACTTGAGGATAAGTTTTTTCTTTCTTATTTAATTCATAACCGCCTTTGGCTGCTAAAACCAATAACGCACCTTCGGTTGGATCTCCTAGAACCTTGTCTGTGCTTTCGATTTTTGCATCATTACAAAGCAAACAAACTTTTAACATTAGATCAAGATTTCCTTGAATACTAACTGATTTTTCTTTCGAAAGGATTTCTCCCTTTAAGGAGTATCCAGTTCCAGTAACATCATATTCTTGATCTAAATCGAATACTTTTTTAACAGTCATTTCATTTTGTGTCAAAGTACCTGTTTTATCAGAACAAATTACTGTGGCTTGACCAAGAGTCTCCACAGTGGATAGATTCTTAATGATTGCGTGTCTTTTAACCATGCGTTGCATACCTAGTGCTAGCACGACTGTAATAACGGCAGTTAAACCTTCTGGAATTGCAGCTACTGCCAAAGCAATTGCGGTAAGGAAAATTTCAAATGGATCTTTTTGTTCCAATAGCCCAAGGCCAAACACTAGGACAGAAACGCCAATACAAATGATTCCCAACATTTTCGCAAATTGGTCAATTGTTTTTTGCAAAGGAGTTTTACCTTCTTTGACATCATCTAACATGGTTGCGATTTTACCGATTTCGGTTTGCATTCCGATTTCAGTGATGATTCCTTTTCCTTTCCCATATGTAATTAAAGTAGACATATAAACTGAATTTGCACGTTCAGCCAAAACTTTTTCTTCTTCGAACAGCAAAGCAGCGTCTTTTTCTACCGGAGTCGATTCACCGGTCAATGCAGATTCATCACTGCGTAAGTTCGTTGACTCTAGTAATCGAATATCTGCGGCCACAAAATCACCAGTTTCTAGTAATACAATATCCCCTACAGTCAATTGCGGAGATGCAACTTCAACCGCTTTTCCATCACGCAAAACTTTTGCGTTTGGAGAACTCATTTTTTTCAAAGCTGCTAAAGCATTATTGGCTCTTTGTTCTTGGATCACTCCAAGCACTGCATTTAGAATAACGATTGCCAAAATAACGATTCCGTCTATGAAATCTCCTATCCCAACATTCCCGTTTCCTTCAAAAAAAGGTAGTGCAATTGAGATTGCAGCAGCAAACAATAAGATAATAACCAAGAAGTCTTTGAACTGTTCAACGAACATTTCAAATAAAGTTGTTTTCTTCTTTTCTCTTAATTCATTGAGACCATATAGCTCTTGGCGCTTTTGTACTTCTTCCGTCGATAATCCTTGCTCGATATCGACCCCTAGTTCTTCCAATACTGATGTAGTCGTTTTCTGATAGTCTTTCATAGTTTATTCCTTTCCGTCTTTTAAAGAAAAAGACTTACGCACTGCTGTGCATAAGTCTCGCTGTTAAAAATTAAACCAGGCATTATACCATGATGTTGATTTAATCACGCATGCGTCAGCTACTCCCTTATGGGCTTATCATGTAATATTATACTATAATATTCGTGAAATTCTACACGCAATTCTTAATTTGATGATTTTTTTACCTTGTCAACAATTGGTTTATAATGGTTGATTAACAATTCAAAGAGCAATGCAAGTACAACAAGTAGTAAGGTCCATGCGAATACTTGGTCAAAATTGAGATTTACTTTCGCCAAATACAATTGATTCCCAATTGATTTTTTTGTCTGAGACAGATATTCCGCCATAACTAGCACCTTGATACCCAATCCCAATGATTGTAATAAGGCTGTTCTGATACTAGATGAAATCAAAGGGAAATAACAATGGAATAATCCAGTCCAAAAATGGTTATCTTCTAATTTATAAACATCGATAAGTTCTTTGTCGAGATTTTGAATGGCACCTAATGTTCCTTGATAGATTAACGGAAAGAGCATTAAGAATGTAATAAAATATGGGGTCAATTCAAAACCAAAAGCTATTAATAATATCACCGTTATAGAGATAACTGGTATCGTGCGAAAAACAGTCACAATCGGATTGAAGAAAACCGCAAAACCTTGTTTAAATCCTGCTAAAATTCCTAGCAACAATCCCGCTACACTGGCTAAAATTAAACCAACCAATAAACGCAATATTGTGTGCAATATCGCGGATAAAGAAGAAGTATGAAGAAAGATGTTGCCAAAGGCTATCAGTACGTCTTCGAATCTTGGCAGTAATAATGGATTATCAATCCATATACCTGCGATGACCCAAGTCAGAAACAAGACAAATACCGAAAGAATCGTCAATCCTGTTTTTTTCAACCTATCACCTTATTCTGCTGAATAATAGAATCCGTCCACCGGTAAAGCTCCGCCAATTAAAGCGGCATTCATATTCAATATAATGGTAAAGTATGCTTCTAAATCTGTTCTAACATCAACCGCACTAACATAATCCAAATGACAATTTGGAATTGCAGTTGTAAGAATGGATTCACTAAATCCGTACTCAAATTGAGTTGCTAGATTATATGCTTCTGTAATATCACTATTGACAGCTGAAATGGATGCTTCCAAATCCGTTAAGAATTGAGCGATTTGTGCATCGGTAAGAGTTGTTTTCCCAAAAACTCCCGCTTGTGGATAGGAACTCTCTCCTGTAATTGCTTCATATTCATCTTGAAGATCGATAATTTGGAATCCTGGAACATTATTTTGTAACACAGATAAAGACGGTTCTGCGGTCATGATAATCTTCGTATCATCCGCAATATAAGCTGAATTGGCTGTCGTAACAGAGTCTACATAAGTCAATGTAGCTGTTACATCATTCTCATCTAAAATATATTGTAAAATGATATCACTGGTAGCGTTTTGACCAAAGACAATGATTTCTTTTCCTTCTAAGGAGTCGATTGTAAAATTGTCTTGTTGATTGCTAACGAGATAGTAATTTCCAAATGTCACAGCGGCTAAAAATTCATAACCGATTCCGGTTGTATAGAGTTTTGCTCCTAAATTTGTAGGGGCAAAAACAAAATCATGAGTACCTGATGCAAGGGCCGCTACCAATGGATCGGCACCAATGACTACATCCACATCATATCGTTCGCTTGCTTGTATGTAAAGTTGTGCCAAAGCCGGCGCTCCAGATGGCACCATAACTGATAACGGTTCTCCCATAGTTGTCGTTTCAGTCGTAGAATTCATTGTAGTAGATGCTTCCTCAGTCGTTTGAGCACATCCAAGAAATGCCACGCTAATTGTCACTGCAATCAGTGCTGCTAATAGTTTTTTCATAATATCCTCCTATGATTGCTTATGCCACAATACATTATATAATAAATGAAGCGGATTTGGAAACGATCTTAATGAAAACCGCCTTTGCAAACCCGCTACAGATATGTATGTGTAATTAAATTTTTACGTCGTAGAACGAGCGTTTATTGTAATGTGTGTGTAATAATTCATGTGACTTATGAGAACTTGGCGAACCCAAGAATTCATCATAGATCATTTTAATTGCTGGATTTTCATGCGATTTACGGAATTCGGTATTGTGGTCGATATTGTAAAGAACTTTCGAACGCAATGCTCGAACATCGTATTTTTCTTGGTTGACAGCGGAAACGATTGGTTGTCCACCACCATTGATACATCCACCAGTACATCCCATAAATTCCACAAAATGATACTGTTTTCCAGTGGATTTCATCATTTTAAAGAATCCTTTGATTGCAGCTCCGCCATGAACTACCGCTACGTTGACATCAATTCCTGCAACATGATATGTCGCTTCTTTGATATCTTGTAACCCACGAACTTCGGTGAACTCTACCGGAGTAGATTTCCCTTCTAGAATTTCGGTTACCGTTCTTAGTGCAGCTTCCATTACCCCACCGCTAGCTCCAAAGATGGAAGCAGCACCGGTATAACTAGCCAAATCTCCAAATGGACGAATTGGATCTAAATCACGGAAAGGAATTCCTCTGTGTCGAATGATTCTTGCCAACTCTCTTGTGGTTAATACAAGATCCACATCCATATAGCCATCACGACCCATTTCTGGACGTTTCGCTTCCGCTTTCTTCGCAACACATGGCATGATAGAAACAGAATAGATATCCTTAGGATCTTTTCCTAGTTTCTTTGCGTAATAGGTCTTAATTAAAGCTCCCGCCATTTGTTGAGGGGATTTACAAGAAGATAGGTTTGGAATGTATTCTGGATAGTACAACTCAAGGTAGTTTACCCAACCTGGTGAACAAGAAGTAAACATTGGTAGTACACCACCGTTTTGAACACGGTTAATAAATTCATGACCTTCTTCAATAATGGTTAAGTCGGCTGTAAAGTTTGTATCGATGATTTCATGAATACCCAAAGCTTTCAAAGCCGCAAACATTTGTCCTTCAACATTGGTTCCGATTTTGTATCCAAATTCTTCTCCAAGTGCTGCACGAACAGATGGCGCTACTTGAGCAACGATTGTTTTTGAAGTATCTCTTAATGCACGTTCCAACAATTTAATTTCATCTTTCTCACGAATCGCACCTGTTGGACAAGCTTGGATACATTTTCCACAATAGATACAACCTGCATCTTCCAAATTATGGAATTGCGCTGGACCTATATAGGTGTTGGATCCACGATTACTGAAATTTAAAATTCCAAGACCGGACAATTTTTCACAAGCAGATACACAACGACCGCAAAGAACACATTTTGATGAATCTAGCATCATCGCTTCTGATGTGTCGTTCATCTTAATTTCTTTTTGATCGAATAATTTTGCATTTGAAAAGTCATTATCGACATTAAATCGACGTAATAAATCTAGGAATTCACAAGAATTTTCTCTGGAACATTTCCAGCACTCAAATTTATGATTTCCAGCTAATAGTTCTAAGTTAAAAGAAACGGCTTCATAGATTTCTTTTGTGTCAGTTTGTACAACCATACCCTCTGTAACTTTTGTTGAACAAGAAGTTTTTAACCCCTTCTGCCCTTCAACTTTTACAACACAGAGACGGCAATTGGATTCTTCATGAATTCCTTCTAAGAAGCACAATCTTGGCACGCTAATTCCAATGGAATCCGCTGCTTTCATGATGGTATAATCGGATGGAACGGAGATTTGTCTTCCGTCTATTGTAATGTTTACATATTCAGCCATTATGCCACCTTCCAATCTTCCGGATCAGTAGAGATTGCATTGACAGGACAAGCAGTCTTGCAGGCTCCACATTTGACACAAATACTTGGATCAATAGTGTGTTTTCCTTTGACCGTTCCTTCAATCGCTCCAACCGGACAGTTACGAGCACATTTCGTACAACCGATGCATGCGTCAGTAATCACATAATTTGTTAAATGAGAACACACACCTGCAGGGCAAACTTTGTCAACGACATGCGCAAGATATTCATCGCGGAAATGTTTTAAGGTTGATAGCACAGGGTTTGGAGCTGTCTGACCTAATCCGCAAAGAGATGAGTCTTTAATCATATTTCCAAGACTTTCCAAGACATCAAGATCTTCTAAAGTCCCTTGACCAGCACAGATACGATTTAGAATGTCAAGCATTCTTTTGGTACCTTCGCGGCATGGAGTACATTTACCGCAAGATTCATCAACGGTAAATTCCAAATAGAAACGAGCAACGTCAACCATACAGTTATCTTCGTCCATGATAATCATACCGCCAGATCCCATCATAGATCCAAGCCCAATAAGATTATCAAAATCGATTGGTGTATCCAATGATTCTTTGGTAATACATCCACCAGAAGGACCTCCGGTTTGAACCGCTTTAAACTCGCGTTTGTTTGGAATCCCACCACCGATTTCATAGATAACTTCTCTTAAAGTAGTTCCCATAGGAATCTCTAATAAACCAGTATTGGCAATTTTTCCACCAAGTGCGAATACTTTTGTTCCACTTGATTTTTCTGTTCCGATCGATTTAAACCAGTCCGCTCCTTTCAAAAAGATAACTGGAATATTCGCAAATGTTTCTACATTGTTTACATTCGTAGGCTTACCAAACAACCCCTTTACAGCTGGGAAAGGCGGTTTCTTTCTTGGCATACCACGTTCTCCTTCGATGGAGGCAATCAAAGCAGTTTCTTCACCACATACGAAAGCACCGGCTCCTAGTCGAAGTTCGATATTAAAACTAAAATCTGATCCGAATAGATTGTCTCCTAGCACTCCAAGATCTTTGGCTTGCTGGATTGCTTCTTCTAGACGGGCAACTGCTACTGGATACTCTGCACGAATGTAGATATATCCCGTATCGGCACCGATTGCATATCCACAAATTGCCATTGCTTCCAAGACGGAATGTGGATCGCCTTCTAATACGGCGCGATCCATGAATGCGCCAGGATCGCCTTCATCAGCATTACAGATAACAAATTTTTGCTCAGATACTGATTTTCTCGCAAACTCCCATTTAAGTCCGGTAGGGAATCCACCGCCACCACGACCTCTCAGTCCTGATTTCTTCATTTCATCTATTACTTCTTCAGGTGTCATTTTGGTTAAAACTTTTCCTAAAGCTTCATATCCTTGTCTAGCGATATATTCATTAATGTTTAACGGATCGATTACACCGCAATTGCGCAATGCGATTCGTTTTTGACGTGCAAAAAATGTTAATTCAGAACGGTTTCTGAATTTATTACGGTTAAACTCACCTTTGTAAAGTAATCTCTCTACTGGTTTACCGTTTTTAATATGTTGTTCCACGATTTGAGGAACATCCTCTACTTTTACACCGGAATAAAGCGTCTCTCCCGGGTAAACGACAACATGAGGCCCTAACGCACAAAGACCAAAACATCCTGTTAAGATTGTTTTGACATCATCACCTAGTGCTAATTTATTAATTTCTGAATTGAATTTGTCACGTAGTTCCAGTGAATTGCTTTCTTTGCACTCCGTACCACCACAAATCAATATGTGCATTCTATCCAGCATTGTTGGTTACCGTTTTATTTTCGATAAAAGATACTTATCGATTCTGTTACCTTTCAAAATATGTTCTTCAACAATCTCAGACGCGATTCTGTCCGTGACGAGACAGTAGATTGTTTTTGATCCGTTTGATTCCAATATTTCAACGATTGGTTCAAACGCGCACTCGCCCATGCAACCGACTTTCGTCACTTCCACGTTATCCAAATTCAAGGCTTTGATTTCTTCGACAAATGTATCATAAACTGGTTTTGCTCCAGCTGCGATTCCACATGTTCCATAACCCACTTGAACTCTCACGCCGTTTGCCACACCGATCATATACATTTTTTCATATGACTTCTTGCGTAATGCTTTTAGTTCTTCGAGCGTTTTCATGCTACCCTCCTATATTCAGTTTCAAGACCGTTTTTACTTTTTTAATGTTTGAATGACTTTCTTTACCATTTGTACGGATCCGTTCGCATAAACTTCATCATTTACCGTAAACACTGGTGCTAATCCGCAAGCTCCGATACAACGGGTTGCCTCTAGCGTGAATAAGCCATCTTCAGATGTCTCTCCGACTTCGACTTTGAGATCGTGAGAAAATGCATCTAATATTCCTTGAGATCCTTTGACATAACATGCAGTTCCCAAACATACACTAACGATGTTTTCGCCTTTAGGTTCAACCGAGAAGTGTCCGTAGAATGTTACGACACCATTGATTCTAGCGATACTGACATCGAGTTCGTTAGCGATGATTTTTTGAACTGGTAATGGAATACATCCAAAAATACGTTGCGCTGCATGTAGTGTAGGCATCAATGGACCCGGCTCTTGTTTGTACTTTTCCATTACTGCATACAATTCATCAACTTTCTCATCAGTGATATTGACTTTTGCTCCCACAGTTAGTCTCCTTTCTATATTCCTATAAGCATAGTAATTATAACACGCGGGGTTTAAAAACCCAACACAATTTTCAGATGGTAAACGTTTTCTTTTCTCACTTTTATTAGACCCCCCTTCTAATACCCCCTTAAAATAGGCAAGTATAATCGAGAAAAAAAACCACTCTAAAAGAGTGATTCGTGATTTTAATATCGCGTTTCTTCGCTATTTTTAGTTGTTTATCGAAACTACTTTCTCTTTAAGAGGACTATCCAAACTACATTCGAAACAACCAGCAAAAAACTAAGTGATCCACCGATAATTACTTCTTGAAAACGGCTGAAAAACGGTTCTTCCACTACTGTTTCTTGCCCTCCTTGATGAATATAATCGATTGGTCTTTCTACAACTCTAATTTCGAATTCCTTTTCAAGATTATCACCCGTTTCTGTTTGAAAATTCAAATTTAAATGATAAACACCTGGAACACTTGCGTTTTTGGTATATGAATCATAGATGACGGATATGTAATAATCTAAGTCCTTGCTTAATTCGTTTGCGTTAATTAGTAATTGTGTAAAGTCTGGTAAAGACATCACAGTATCTGTATATGTTTGGATAACAGAAGAGTCAAAATACACCATCGGACCAAGTTCATCTACGACATCAATTGTAACTCGGTGATAGTTTTTATTCCCAGATGAGTCTGTAACAGAGAACTCTACTTCATAACTACCAAGTACAGATGGATTAGAACTATAATTGTCAGATTCAAGTACCAACTCCAAATCTTCAGTTAAATCATAATTATCGATATAGCTAATATCAGCCATAATCTCAGCTATCGTAATTGGAGAATCATATCCGATTACAATCGTCTCAACACCGTTAATGATTGGCCCTTCTTCATCAACAACTACAATTTCTTGAATATATTCCGCCGTATTTCCTGAGGAATCCCTCACTGAAAAAGTCACCTCATAGGTACCGACAATCGATGAGTTTGGCGTATATTCGTCAGAGACAAGAAAAATATCATCTGTCACATCTCCGTCGTAATTATCACTCGCCGATAAGAGAGATTTTATATAATTAACGGTATAGGTATTAGGAAATACTGCCGTCAAGGTTCCAACGGTTGAAAAGACAGGTTGTAAAATGTCAACAAGTTCCACTTCTATTGTAATCTGGGTTGTATTTCCAGCAGTATCACTCACTTCAAATACCACATCATATACTCCTAAAATCGTATTGTTCGCTGTATATCCGTCTGAAACTAATACGATGTCTGAAGATACATCTCCATCTATGGAATCGTAAGCAGTCAAAGCTGATTGTATTTCAGTGACAGTAATTGGAGAATCATAATAGGAAACAACCGTTCCTGCATTTTGAAAATATGGTGCGGATGTATCAATAATAGTACCTTCTATATATTGTTCATATGATGTAAATACCATTCCCTCTTCTAATTGAAAATGATTCATTCCATATCCATCAAAGTAACCATTTATATTCTCAAATGATATCGAAAGATAATTACAAGAAGAACTTGTTAAAAAAGTATAACTATACCATTCATCAACGGAATCAACTGAGTAAACCATATCGTCCACATCAAATGAAATCGTTTGAATCATAGAAGCATTGTCATAATACTCAATTTCTATCTCAGACCATGGCTCATCAGCATAAAATCTCGGCACTGTTAATGTATAATTGGTATATGATTTCACTAAAAAAGGTTCTGAAGAGACATTGTATCCACCTATCAATTCAAATCCACCTTCATATATATAGTTTTTTCCGCCCGGCAGATAGTGCGGAGAGTAGGCATTGACGAAAACTTGTTGAGTAAAAAGAAAAAGCACGCTTAGTATGATAGACATCATTATTTTTTTATTCATGTGTTAACCACCTCTTTGACAACATAATACCAACGACTCTTCTTTTTTCTTTTTGGAGAAACGAGAAATGTATCTCACGAGCAAAACACTTTAAAAAGTGTTATACTATTTGTGAGGTGATATATTATGGAATTTGTTACATTAAACAATGGCATCAAAATGCCCATTGTTGGCCTCGGAACATTTCGCAGTGAATCCGAGGATGCCTATCAAGCGGTATTGGCCGCACTAAAAGCAGGATATCGTCATATTGATACGGCTGCAGTTTATGGTAATGAAGAAGCGGTTGGAAAAGCAATCAAGGATTCCGGTATTCCCAGAGAAGAATTGTTTATCACAACGAAATTATGGAATACCGATCAAGGATATGATTCAGCACTTCAAGCTTTTGATGTGTCATTAGGCAAGTTAGAATTAGACTATGTGGATCTTTATCTCATTCACTGGTTCAAGGGATATGAAAACTCCTTGAATTCCTATCGTGCTTTAGAAGAGTTATATAGACAAGGAAAAGTCAAAGCAATTGGAGTATCCAACTACAACATTCATCACCTGCAACATCTATTAGAACATGCAAAAATCAAACCGATGGTGAATCAAGTAGAAACACACATTTATCTACAAAATCACTTTTTAAATGATTTCTGCAAGCAAAATGGAATACAACTAGAAGCTTATGCTCCTTTACTTTCCAAAGGCATAAACGAGCTTCTCGAAAATGAAACCTTGAACGAAATCGCAAAGAAGTATAACAAAACAGTTGTTCAAGTAAACCTCAGATGGTTTGTGGACCGAGGAATCGTGGTGATTCCAAAAAGTGTAACACCAAAACGAATTGAAAGTAATTATGACATATTTGATTTCCAATTGGACGATGAGGATTTACAAGCGATTCGAAAATTAAACCGAGGAAGAAAATTCTTCCCGGAATTTGACAATGTGGAGTTCTAAAATGGTACGATTTGGTATAGTAGGCGCTGGTGGTATCGCTAAAAAATTCGCAAGGGATATCACATTTGTAGAAAACGCCAAGATTACGGCTGTAGCTGCCAGAAATCAAGAAAAAGCGAATGAATACAAAGAGTATTATAAAGTTGATTATGCATTTTCTAGTTACGAAGAAATGGCAAAAAGTGATGTGATTGACGCGGTTTATATCGCAACACCTCACAACTTCCATTTAGAACATGCAATTATGTTTTTACAAAATAAGAAACATGTTTTAGTGGAGAAGCCAATCACAGTGAATTACCCACAATACGAATTGATGTTGGAAGTAGCACAAAAGAACAATGTATTGCTGATGGAAGCAATGTGGACTCATTTTCTTCCTTCAACTCGTTTTGTAAAAGATTTAATTGATCAAAAAGAACTTGGAACCTTAAAAAAAGCAACCATTGAATTCGGATATGAACTGATCAATGATAACAAAACAGATCGACGTTGGTTAAACCCAGAACTAGCTGGCGGATCGATTCTAGATATGGGAGTTTATCCTTTTAGTTTCTATCTGCTAATTCAACAATCTCCAATCAAATCTCTTATTGCGGATGCAACATTAACCGATACAGGAGTAGATCAAACATGCAACGTAGAAATTATTGATGATAACAATGCAAAAATCTTTATACGCTCTAGCATTGGCGAAGCATTTGAAAACAACGCTGTGTTGGAATTTGAAAATGGGATAATCAAAATGATTGACTTCTCAAGAAGTACCGAGTTTTACGTTAATGAGAAACGCTACGATATGCCAATGGAGGGAGAAGGATTTGTCCATGAAATTCGTTCCTTTACAGAAACAATCGAAAATGGAGAAACAGAAAATAAGATTATGACTCATAAAGCTTCCAAACGATCCATGAAGTTGATGGATGAGATTCGCAAGGCAATTCACCTAAAATATCCATTTGAATAAAGTAAAGTGCCAAATCCTTACTGGATATGGCACTTTTTTTAATTCGCTAGTTCTAAAATAAGACCCAATCACAAAAAGAAGGTCTGCAAAGCAAACCTTCTTCCCCCCTGAATGGTATTTCACTCCCACTCGATTGTCCCGGGTGGTTTTGTTGTTATGTCATATAATACACGGTTAATGCCATTCACCTCATTGATGATTCTAGTGGAAACCAACTCCAAGAACCAATGTGGTAGATCAGACGTATTGGCCGTCATAAAGTCTGTTGTGTTAACGCTTCTTAAACAGCTTAAGTACTCGTAAGTTCTACGATCTCCCATAACACCTACTGTTTTTACTGGCAACAATGTCACAAAAGCTTGAGAAACCTTATCGTAATAACCATTTTTCCTTAATTCTTCGATAAAAATAGAATCTGCATCTTGAAGAATTTTAACTTTTTCTTCAGTAATTTCACCAAGAATTCGTATTCCCAAACCTGGTCCGGGGAATGGGTGTCGCATCACGAGATCACGTGATAAATCTAGAGCAAGCCCAAGCCTTCTCACTTCGTCTTTAAACAACATTCTTAAGGGCTCAAGCAATTGGAAAGAATGTTCTTCCGGAACACCTCCAACATTATGATGGCTTTTAATCGTGGCACTCGGCCCATGAACAGATTGGGATTCAATTACATCCGGATAAATCGTCCCCTGCGCTAGAAATACCGCATCAAGATGACTCGCCTTTGCTTGTTCAAAAACATCAAAAAATGTTTTTCCTATGATTTTTCGTTTTTGTTCTGGATCGGTAATCCCTTTTAATACCGTTATGAAACGATCTTTTGCATCAATGAGTTCAATATCTAGATTTGGTAGATTACCATATCCATTCATCACTTCTTTTGCTTCTTCTTTTCGTAGTAAACCGGTGTCAATAAAGATACAAGTTAATTGAGAACCAATTGCTTTATGAAGCAGGGCGGCTGTCACACTGGAATCCACTCCACCGGATAAACCAAGAATAACATGTTGATCTTGCACAATTTTGCGAATTTCATGAATGGATGTTTCGATAAAATCGCTGACATTCCACTCTTGCTTTGCATTACAGATTTTTAACACAAAATTGGCGAGAATTTTATCTCCTTCTTGCGTATGAGATACTTCTGGATGAAATTGTAGCCCAAATATTTTCCCCAATTGATCTTCTACAGATGCAATAGAGGAATCAGTCGCAGAAGTGATTTTAAATCCTTCAGGCACTTTTCTTACGTGATCGGAATGAGACATCCAAACAATGGATTTACTAGATATATGGTCAAATAAAAGGGTTCTATATGCTAATTTGATTTCACTTTTTCCATATTCTCGTTTTTGAGTTGGTTCCACAATTCCACCAAAGTGATGCATCAATAGCTGCATTCCATAACAGATTCCTAGAACAGGAATATTCCAATCAAAAATAGATGGGTCCAAATAAGGAGCGTCCTTATCATAAACGCTTTCTGGTCCACCTGAAAGGATAATTCCCTTCACGTCAGGATCAATGATCTTTGGAAAAGAATGGAATGGTATCACCTCTGAATAGACATCCATTTCTCGAATCCTTCGAGAAATTAATTGATTATATTGGCTTCCAAAATCCAATATCAGAATCTTATCCATTTTTTTCTCCCGAATAATTTGGTGCTTCTCTTGTGATATTGACATCATGTGGATGGCTTTCTTTGAGACCCGCAGATGAGATTTCCACAAAAACTGCCTTTGATTTTAATTCAGCTATTGTCTTCGCTCCGACATACCCCATACCAGAACGTAATCCTCCACATAATTGATATAACACATCCTCTACTTCACCGCGATATGGAACCATCCCTTCAATTCCTTCAGGTACTAACTTACTCAGTTTACCAGTTCCTTTTTGGAAGTATCGGTCCTTTGATCCGCGATTCATCGCAGCCAAGCTTCCCATACCGACATAGGTTTTATAAGATCTACCTTCATAGATGATTTGTTCTCCAGGACTCTCTTTTGTTCCCGCAAGCAAAGATCCGAGCATTACTACATCCGCTCCGGCAGCTAATGCTTTTGTAATGTCTCCTGAATACTTAATACCACCGTCTGCAATCACGCAGATGTCGGTTCCTTTTAAGGATTCCGCAACGTCAATTACTGCGGTAATTTGAGGACAACCTACTCCCGCAATAACTCTTGTCGTACAAATGGATCCTGGTCCGACACCGACTTTGACAGCACTAGCGCCTGCTTCTTTTAAGGCGATTGCGGCTTCTTTTGTAACGATGTTACCAGCAATAATCGGTAAAGCTGGAAATTCTTCGCGAATTTTCTTTACCATTTCAATCACATGGATCGAATGACCATGTGCGCTGTCGACTGTGATAACATCAACACCTGCTTTCACTAAAGCCCTGACTCGATCTAAACTGTCTTCCGATACACCAACCGCTGCGCCACACAATAAACGTCCATTCGTATCTTTCGCTGCATTTGGATAATCGAGAATATTGTCAATATCTTTTGATGTAATCAAACCTTTTAACACTCCGTTTTGATCCACAATCAAAAGTTTTTCAAGGCGATGTTCCATCAATATTTTCTTCGCTTCTTCCAATGTGGTGTCCGGTTTTCCAGTCACCAAATTCGTCTTTGTCATAACTGAATCAATCGGAGTATCATCTAAATCGCGATATCGCAAATCACGGTTAGTAACGATTCCCTCTAATAAGCCTTGATCATTCACAATTGGAATTCCAGAGATTTTATACGTTGCCATTAAATTTTCCGCTTCTTGCAAAGTATTGTATCGATGTAAGGTAATCGGATCAGTAATCATTCCGGATTCACTTCTTTTCACATAATCTACTTGTTTTGCTTGATCCTCGATCGACATGTTCTTGTGAATGAATCCAAGTCCTCCTTGTCTAGCGACCGCAATCGCCATTTGGGCTTCAGTTACGGTATCCATCGCAGCCGATAATATCGGAATATTCAAGCGCATATTTTTAGTAAGGCATGTATGTAAGGCTACTTCAGATGGAACCACATTAGATTCCCCTGGCAAAATTAATACATCATCGAATGTTAAACCTTTTTTCATTTCAACCCTCCCTAACAAAAAATGGTTTCTTTGCGTATACGCAAAAAAACCATATTAGGCTTCTTCGCGTAGTCTTGAATTTAAGGTTCAAGGTAGAGACTGCTTGCCATATCCAAGCGTTATACGCATTTTATTTGTTTCAAGTATAACAAAACCCGCCGATAAACTCAAGAGTTTTTCAAGGCGGGAAAGCATTTTCTTTATCGAATATTTGTTAGAAAGGTTTCGATTTCTTTTTGGTGTTTTCCATAAACAATTATGTGGTGATTACCAAATGGATTCTTGAGAAAGTAGGAAACATCATCCAGTCGGATACGAACTTGGGTTCTGCACAAATTATCTTCCTCTAGATTCTCTAACAACTCCCCTTCACTAACATAGTAATCTTTTAAATTGTTGGATAATTTAAAGATTGTGATTGGTTCTTTTTTCATCTCTCCCCGTATTCCAACCCCGATACCGGATTCAAAATGTGTCATTAAACGAAGCGAGGTAGCCATGTTTAAAGGCAGTGTGCAATGGGCAAAGATGATTTCATTTTTTTCTGTATCAATTCGCGATGGATTTGCCATAAAACCAGTTTGCTTCGTGACTTGATTTAACAAGTGCATGGACAGCATCGCTGGAATATCACCTTCACAGGTACCGACAATATTTCGACTATTTAACAAAGCAAGACCCAAACATCCGGTTGTATGAATGGTTCCAAGTAAATCAAAACATCGCAAAGTAAGACCGCTCAACTGGTATTTTTCAACCAATCTTTCCAAGGCAAGCGAAACCTTTTTTGCCTGTTCTAACTCATATGGATCAAAACGGAAGGAATCCTTTCCTTGTTCTTCTATAATAGTCGCTTTAGTAAATTCATCGACGAGCTCATCAATCTCGATATCAATTAACTCAACATTGAACATTGACAAGCATAAGTTGTAATCCACATTGGAGGCAATTAGCCAGTCACTCGGTTTTCCAATCACTCCTAGTTTCGTTGGTGGAATTGGTTTTTGATCCGATAACTCGAAAAGACGTTTAGCAATATACTCTGCAGTTCCATGCAAAATTTCAGCTTTTTTCCCTCTTGCTTTCAAGTACGACAATATTTCCATGCTGGCAGCCAAAGAATTATTGGAACCATATGTCAATAAATAGTATGGTTCTTTCAATTGGTTTTCCATCTCTAAAAAGAAACTTTCTGAGCCACCACTTTGTATCAAAATCAAAGAAAGATCTGCATCATAAAAATGAGGAAGGTCTGACATTGTAAATTGAATGGTTCCAAAAGAAGAAACTTCCTTCAAAAGTAATTTCGTTTCATCGTTTACAACATCGTTTTTATGCAATTGTGAAACAATGGGTAAAAGATGGATTTTCATGATTTGCACTCTCTTTCAATAGTCATTTGCTTGATTCAAGAATCTGATTTTTATTGATTTGTTGGTGTAAAAATTGAATAAAGACTTTGATTTGAAATACATTATATGGATCTAACAATAAATAGTTGTTAGTTCCTTCTTTCATTCGAAATCTAAGAAATCGATATGGTTTATCGTCGCTGTAAGTGCCAGAGATTTCTTGCAGGTCCAAAATGTTGGAAATCAAAATCGTCTTTCTTAATTGTTTTGAATCTTTTCGACTCGAATTTGCTTGCAATTCATTAAGGTCTTCAATAAAGATAGAGTCTATTGTTTCATGATCGAATTGAATCCCTAACTTCTTTAATCTTTTCGCTTCGAAAATCACCAGAAAACTTACAAATAGAATCATAAAGAATAATTCCCAACTAAAAGATAACGTCGCAATAAAGTCAATCAGAATAACAATGGTTGTCACTATCAAAACTATGAGAATGACAAAAGACAGTTTTGCTTCCTTCTTGGGAATGATACTATTTTTCCTTAATTGATGATCCAATTTGCTTTTATTCATAAGTAACCTCCATCAATACCTAATATTCTTTGACCGCCAATAAATCAGAATTATCATAATTGTTATCTAAAACAATATCTTCATATGTGGTGAAATTATCTGGAGTACCCCAAATCATTTCAATGTATTCCGGATGATCGATGAAAGGATTGCGGTTTCCTTGATAAGTGTAGATGACTTGATTTCTTAAGATCTCTTTTTCGCTGACTGGGTCTTCTTCATTCCATCGAAGCAAATCATCGATATCACCATAGAAAGGTAATTTTAAATCTTTATCTTCTTCCGGATCGTTAATGACCTCTAAATCCAATTCTGCATCATCATAAGCGACAGACATATAAAATATCATTCTTGCGACATCGCCCTTCACTTCATCTCTTGGTTCAAACTCCCATGTGTTGCAAGTATAGTTTCCATATCCTCTGTCGACGATGTCCGTATCATCTCCATCGTGACAGTCTTCAAAGAAACGATTATTCTTGGTTGAATTCATTACTCGCTCAGCCGCAACCAAATGATGAGTATCCGTATGAGCACCTAATTCCGATTCATCGGAGAAATCGCCCCTTGATTTCGACCAAATATGTTCTCTATTCCATTCGACGATTTTGGTTTCGCCATATGCTTCCATTTCACAAAACGAAGGTGGATTCGTTGTATCTTGACAATCCTTTGGAATGGATAGACCAGTATAAAAAGCGATGATGTTATCCGAGTTTTCAGGATCTTCATCTGCCTCTCTTAAGATATCCCATACATCGGTTGAAGTGGATGTATATGGGTATTCCGTATGTGTTGCGATAATTGCATTCAAAGCGTTTTTTAGCTCTAAGCCAGTTTGTGTTGTAATACTATCATAATACCCTAAGGGGATATACATGGATCCGTCCACGTTTTCCACAACTTCATATGTATAATCGAAAGTAGAAACGTTTCCTGCGGCATCCTCCGCGCGCAATGTTACCGTAAATTCTCCTAGGACAGATGTATCAAATGTTCCAACCACCTCTACGCTACAAGCTTCATCGACATCATCGCTACAAGTAACATCTATTTCCGTAGCGCTATCGAGCAAGTATTTCGATGGTAAATTATCTACATTGATTGTTGGTGCATCTTGGTCAGAGAATGACATGATTCCACTTATGATTCCTAAATCCAAATAGGAATCCAAGGTGACAACCAATGCCACCAAAATAAATAAGATAATTGTTAATAAGCTTTTCTTCTTCATGCATGTACCCCCTACACGGACAATTGTAACATATTCGAAAGTCATATTCTACTCTCAAAAAGTAAAAAAGAAAGCTTAAAATATGCTTTCTTATTTCCTATACTAGATGAAAAGTCTTTCGTTTAATTGTAATACTTCGATAAAAGCTTTAATGTCATTCAGTTCTTCTCGATATTCGGATAGTATCGAACTATTCACTTCTTTGAAAGCCTTGATATCAAAGGAATCTGTTCTAGAGTCAATTGCAATATAGAGTTTCTTGTCTAAAAAAGAAAACGTAATCTTGCTTGCGTATTTTTGATCCATATAAATCAATCGTTCCATTAATTGAGGCGTTAGTATATAGAAGGCTTCATGTTCATCTCGAGCATATACTTTTAAACTTGAATTGAACTCCATGCTCTCCATTTTGACTTTCGTAAATCCGCTAAAAGGACGAAACTGCATTGGCTGTAGTAACAATAAATTATGGCGAAAACGCTTTGGAAAATCAAACAGATAAAATCTTCCTTGGAATACCGTTACAACTGTAGTTGTTTTGCCCGTGCTTCTAACATCTTTTTGAACAACATCACTGCATCGAAAATGAACGTCGTCAAAAGATCCAACGATCAAGTCTTCACTGGCGTATCGATCACATTTGGATCGAAGCCTGGAATCAACCACTTCGTTTTCACTAAACCCTTTATCGTAGTAATATTGACTGTCTGGAAATATCTTTTCTAATTCTTGTTTGACATAGACTTGTTTGAATTCATTAGACATCGCTTTGATTTTCTTGTGATTGTGATTGGCATATAAACCGCCACCCAAAAATGGAATGGCAATAAGAATAAAAGCCGCTGGCCCTATGGCGATTCCTAGCGGTATATAGGAAACAAATGCAATACCAGTCATGATGTATCCTATTATGATTCGGTTTTCGAAGACCTTTTTCTTTTCATTGATTTCTTTGTACATGACAACCTCCACTCATTCCTTGTCGTTTTTTAATATTCGTTTTCCAATCGTGTGGATTTTATATTGGTTTAGTTTCGTTCTTCTTTTTGCTTTAAGCAATGCATCTCTTCCCTTTTGAGATTTGGTATATATTAAAGCAAATCTTCCTTTGGTAGTGGAAGCGTGTAATTGAAAGACTTGCGCTGCGGTTTGGTTCATCGCAAAAATCGAAGGAACTTGAAAGGAATTTGTATAAAAAAGATGTCGATGAGAGAAAAATTGTCTTGTCTCTACAATAATATATCTAGGATTTTCAATCTGTGAAAACATCTCTTTTAGCGCAGTAGAAAATACTGCTTTTTCATGTCTGGTTGCATTATCCAAATAGGTATCAATTGGAGCGTGAAAGCTTTTTTGTTTGACTATGACTTTTATCGATTCCGATTGAATCAAATCCAATTCTTTCATTGATTGAAATATCGCTTTTGCGAATGTTTGAATCATTCTTTTAGGTGTATAACTATAGATAATTCTTTTAAAAGGGGAGTATATGAATAATATCAGAGTTCCCAGCAACAAAAAGAAAACAAACGGATTTTGAACGGCTGATATAATTTCTAACAAGGTTCTAATCAGGAAGAAACCAAACAAAGTCAACTCAAACACGTCTAAAAAGAGGAGTCTCTGTGGAATTGCGATGGATGGAATTTTACTTACATCTACTATTCGAGCATATTCGTCGTTCTTTGTAGCTGCCTCCCATTGATCTCGTATCAATTCTCGATTTGAGGCATACTGAAGCGTCTGCGTATTGAACTCCATGAACCTCTTTTGGTCAAAAGGAGGACGAATAATCTCAATCCTCTCAATTCCGCTTTCGATTACTCCACTCGAGTAATTTGGGCCTAAGAAAGATTGAAATCTTCTTTTTAACATGTCAAAATCATGAGAAACAATCTCTTTTTTCTCTTCTTCTTTCGTGCCTTTTTTCAACCAATCCCATACCCCGTCTGATATAACATCAAACGGTTCTACTGTCGCTAGATGCCATATCGAGGCGACTTTATTTGGATCATTTGGATCGATCCGAATCGCTCTTCCTCTCATCTGGTTACTGAGCATATAACTGCCTACAAAACTGGCCATGATAAGTGTATTAATGCAAGGCGAATCCCAACCTTCTCCAAGTAGTGCCTTTGTTCCTATCATGATATCAATATCTCTATTTTCAAACAAATTGGTCATAACATGTACTTTATCTTTGATTGAACCTTTGAAGTCTATCACGGAATAATCCGTATCATTGATTATAGATGAAGTAAATGATAAACCGTGATTATGACATTCTATTTGAAGTTTGGATTCTAATCCTTTTGGGAGAATAACCAATGATCCAGTTAACATTGCAATATGAATATCTTTTGGGACATTTCTTCTCACGACTTCAAAGACAGGAACAGTCCCTATCGAATCGATGTTTGTTTCAGAACCAATTAAACTGAGTAACTCTTTTTTGATATAGTCCGTTAAAATCAACATCTGTAAATCATGTCCAAGATGATCTGCTTCGAAACGTGCTATTTCTCCGATACTATTGATTTTTCCAATGGAAGAAATCAACTGCCTTTTTAATCCGGTATTCATTGAAAGTTGAGTTTTTCCATATTCAATTAAGCCATAGGATCGAAGTATCTTCTGAAAATAGTGAGATATCTGTTCTGTAAAAATATCTTCGCTTTGAATGATAAAATCAAATAATTTTTCAATATCTTCTAATTTGTAGCCCTTTTTTAAAACGCCCCTACTCATTTGTTTATGAAGTCGTTTCGAGATTTTAAACCCTTTTCGTTCCATCAGCAAAACCAATGTCGAATATTCATCAAAATGTTCATACAGCTGATACATTTCATCTTCGTGGTGTTGTATGAAGTTCCCAACCCATTCCAAAAAAAGAGATTCTTCCATCAAAGTATTGATAGCTTCTCGTCCTTTTTTTCGATACTCCAATAAACTATTTTTCTCTTCTTCGGTCGGATAATTAAAATAGATGTAATCTTGATGCGGACAGAGATTATTCTTACCTACCAACTGAGGAACAAATATTTCTTCATCTATTTCACCGCACAAGGTACTGTATCGATCCCACTCTGTTTGATTGGAATCATATGGTGGTGTTGCAGTTAAGGCGATAATTATAAAGTCCTCTTCAAAATGTTTTAACACTTGAACTAGAGTTTTATACCATTCGCTACGGAGGTGATGCGCTTCATCAAGGCATATTGTTCTAATATTCTTTTGGCGTATTGTTTTCAGTAAATCAAAGTTTGAATAGTCAATGATTGGATCAAGTTCTTCTGTCGTTTCATCCTCTTCTTTATCTATTAGATGATGAAAAGCTGCGTGAAGCCCTTGATAAGTAATCGATGTTAGTAACTTGGGCTCTTTTAAAGAAATAGAAACATAGTCATCGACTGATTGTTCCTGATCCAAAAACCCTTCTGCAACTCTTTTCATCCATTGATTACGAATTGTAATCGATGGCGAAAGAATCAACGCAGGTTGATTTAATCTTCTTATTAGTTCAATTCCTAGTGTTGTCTTTCCGCTTCCAGGAGCGGCAACTATATGGATTCTTTTGTCATCTAAATAGGAATCCATTCTACTTAAAACCATTTCCTGATAATCTCGGAATGTACCTTTAAATTGAAAAGCGTCGAATTGACTCATCGATTTCTCCAAACTATAAATAATATGATTACCCTAGATAAAACTATTCATAATAAAGATATTGTATCATATTCAAAAACAATGTGGGGGAACGATTTAAATTTCATCCGAATGTTTCCAATCTTACCGTTTTCTTGTATAATAATTACAAGAAAGAGGTGTTAAGATGTCAGAACAAAAAATCTATCCCATTGAAAAAGCATCTTTGCGCAATCTTAATCCATACTTGCAGAAGTACGATATCACTGATGAGAATAATATTTGGTTTGCAGGATATATGGAATTATCAGCGAAGAAACATCCACTCATTCCGGGTTTTCTTCGAAATGCGAATTTTGTTTGTATTGCATACAACAACAATGAAGGAATTGTCTTAAATCATACGAAGTACGGTTTCGTTGAGAGAGAGCGGTTTAACTTAGATAATTCTGAATTCCGCGTCTATAAAAAGACAATCTTAACCTGGTTTGAATTAAAGACAAATCAAAGTTATTTGAATATGGTTGTTATGCAAAATAAAGATAAAGCAAAAGAATTTATGAATAGGTTTTTCCCCCATGTAGAAACAAGATCCGTATCGTTCTGATACGGACCTTTTTTATTTGTTTGTAATAATCATTCAAAACTATTCTGTCACTGTTACTCGTTTCATCACTTCACTGACCAAAGGCTTGTCTCTAAAATCGCGTTTTACATTTGCGATTCGATCCACTTCTTCGATACCTTCAATGATTTTTCCAAATGCAGCATAATGTCCATCTAAGTGTGGTGCTTTCTGATGCATGATAAAAAATTGTGAACCAGCAGAGTTTGGATCTTGTGCTCTTGCCATCGAAATTACACCACGGTCATGATACAGTTCATTTAAGTGTCCGTTACTGCTGAATTCTCCCTTAATAGTGTGTCCAGGACCACCCATACCATTTCCCTGAGGATCCCCACCTTGAATCATAAAGCCTTCAATAACTCGATGGAAAATAAGCCCATCATAAAAACCTTTTTTTACTAAGTTAACAAAATTATCCACGGTGACTGGTGCGACCTCTGGGTAGAGTTCTAACTTCATCGTTTTACCGCTTTTCATTTCAATTGTTACAATTGGATGTTTCATAATAAACCTTCTTTCTAATTCATATGACTAATTCTATCATATCATAGATTGAGTTAATTCAGACGAAAAACACCTTAATCCAAATGCTTTGCAAATTGTTCAACGCCCCCGGATTCCTCTTCGTGCTTAAATGCTGTTTTTATATCTATTACATATAAGTATTTTCGATAATTTGTAAACGAGAAACAATAAGAAATAAATACAGGGATAAAAGAGATTGGTGCAAATAGAATGTAGAGTGGAAATCCTCGAAGTTCATGATAATACAAAGGGATAAAAATATAATCAAACATACTATGTGGTCTATCTAGATTTAACCAAATTGCCAAAGACCCATCAAAATGATGGAAAAAGAGGAAATAGCAAATCACAATACCAATAATAATCCAAGCAGGGACGATGATTCTTGTGTAGTCTTTGATATCTCGAAACAGTTTTTTGATTGGTTTTGCTAATAAAATTCGTAATCCCCAAGCGATGAAAAACAGTGTCGAAACGGATAAAAAGCTAAACAATATTTGTAGCCCTATTGTTTGATCTCTATAAACCGCCAGAAAAATATAGAATGGTAAAAGAATTTGCATGAAGATTAAAACATTGTTTTTCATTGTTTCTACCAACCAATCATTATCTTCATCTAGTTCATGATGGATATAACCAGCTCCTAACAATGATAATACAGCTAGCACAACATGTAAAAGCCATACCCCCAAAGAGAGTAAGAACGTATAGAGAAAAAGAGGAGCAATGACAAAATAAGTTCCTAATCCCTCTAGAAAGGAAACCAACCAGATATATTTATTATCTTCACCTGACAGTTTATGAAAATTGAAAAGTAAGGATGATACAAAGAAAACAACAAAATGTCCAAACAAGAACAAGAAGATCATCAATATCGCCACCCTTCGCTTCATTATACCATATCCACATAAATATGTATATTTCCCCGCTAGAATTCATGGTTCATCCAAACTCAAGCCTGTTCATTTGAAACCCACTATTGAAAAGTGTATAATGAAAAAGAGAAAGAAGGTTGATATCATGAAATATCGAACATTAGGAAAAACAAATGTAAATGTGAGTGAAATCTCTTTAGGGTGTTGGCAGCTCGGAGGCAAATGGGGTGACCCATATGATGATACTCTAGCAATAGAAACTCTCAAAATGGCCACAAGCAATGGGATTACTTGTTTTGATACCGCTGATGTATACCAAGGAGGTATGAGTGAAAATGCCATTGGTAGATATATCAAGGATATCAACCAACCTCCCTTTGTCATTACTAAAATAGGAAGAAAATCTAATCCACATGTGAAAGAGGCATATAATGAAACAACACTTCGTGGTTATGTGGAAGATTCATTAAAAAATATGAATGTTGATTCTTTGGATCTCGTCTTACTTCATTGTCCACCAACAGATGTTTATTATTTACCAGAAGTATTTGCGGCAATGGACAAAATGAAAATAGAAGGCAAAATGAAACACTATGGTGTTAGCGTTGAACGCATCGAAGAAGGCTTAAAAGCAATGGAATACGATGGTGTCGAAGCGATTGAAATCATCTTCAATATGTTCCGTTTACGACCAACGGAACTCTTCGTTGAGCAAGCAAAGAAAAAGAACGTTGGGGTAATCGTTC
>QKCT01000070.1 GCA_003245625.1 Bacillota bacterium
CAAATCCAGCAATACGAGTTAAGTACATTTCTTTAACCAAGAAAGAGATTGCGGTTCGAATAGTGACTCTGCTCACTCCATAGGATTTCGCCAATTCCACTTCAGGAGGGATGAGTTCTCCTTCTTTCCAATAACCGTTTTCGATTTTTTCTTTGATATCATCTCTGATTTGCATATAAAATGGTTTCTTATCTAAAACATTGATTTTCATTGTTTCACCACCCTTGCAATTCAATTGTATCATATGTTTAATACATTTACAAAACATTTATCGTAAAATTATTTGACCCAAAGTATTTGATGATTTTGTCCGTGCAATGTAACTGGATTTATAGTATAATATGGATTGTAATGTGGGGAGTGAGAACGATGTACTTATATTTGGGAATCGATGGTGGTGGCAGTAGAACTAAACTGTCCATCGTCAATGAGGAAAATCAATTACTTTTCGATTGTACTTCTGGTCCTTCTTCTATTGATACTGTTTCAAGCTATGAAACATATCAAGCAATTGTAGAGGCTTTAGAACCATTTATCAGTCAAAATCCAAACACTGTATTCCAAGCAGTTTTTGCAGGAATCGGTGGAATTGTCTTCGAGAAAGATTGTGATATGGTAGAAGCATTATTGAGACAATTACCACAAGTCACTGATTCTACTTTTGTTCGCGCACGAAATGATATGGAAAATGCCCTATACAGTGGTAATCATTTCGATTCTGGAATCGCATTAATCTGCGGTACAGGAATGGTTGCATTCGGAAAAAATCACGAAAAGACACATAAATGCGGTGGTTGGGGATATCGCGAGGGAGAACTAGGAAGCTCTTATCATTTGGGTATGGAAGCCATTCGCCATACGATTCGATGTTTTGATGAACGTTTGCCAATGGATGATTTTGCGGAAGCGGTTGGTAAAGCAACCAATATGCTACAAGCAACGGATATCATGCCGGTCATGGATGAGTATTACAATAATCGAACAAAAACTGCTCAATTGGCACCGATTGTGACGAAATACGCAAATTTTGGTAATGAAGCAGCAAAAAGAATCGTTGATGTAGCAACATCTGAATTAGCACTAGCAGTTCGAGGAGTTTACCATGCATTGCAGTTTCAAGAAACTTCAGTGGTCATTATTGGATCATTAGGAAATGCTCCCGGATATTTTAACGATCAACTAGTAGAAAAGATTCTTGCTATAACTCCGAATTTAACAATTTCCAAAATGGTCTTTGACCCTAGTTTTGCTGCGGCTGTAGCAGCAAAGTATTTTTCGGAACAATTCAAATAATCCATTCTAATTTTAGAACAGCCACTCTTTGTTTGGCTGTTTTTCTTTCTTTCAGCCAATTTATGGCTATATTATTGTTCGAGAGCCAAAAATAGTGTATAATTAAACTATATCTTGATACAGGAGGTGGGGAAATTGATTTGGCATGAAAGTTACCTGATGAATTTTTATTCTTTGATATTACTATTAATTTTGTTGACAACGATGATCGCAAAACGTGAGACTTATCGCTTCTCCAGCCGCTTGCTCCTATTGATCGTTAGTTCAACTGCCATCATTTTAATTGTTGAAATCTTTTCCTGGGGTTTCGATACGGTAAATGCTCCTTACGCGAAAACTTTGAATTATGCGTTTAATCTACTATTTTTTCTTGCAGGTCCTGTAATCGTCGGATTATTTGCTTCTTATGCCGATTACATGAGTTACCGCAGCAAAGAACGTCTTAAAAAACGCTTGTATTATATGCATCTTGCAATCATATTTCCGATTTTAGCGATAATCAATATTTTCACACCAATTATCTTCAGTATTAATGATGTAAATGTTTATCAACGAGAACCAATCATTAATGTTGCTTTCGCCTCAGTATTTTTACTGGTACTTTATATCATTTATGCAAATATCAAAAACCGAAAAAACAACGAGCCTGGAGTTACTTCCAGCATCCTAATCTTTTCGATAATACCATTGATTGGTGGGATTTTACAAATGTTCTTCTACGGTTTACTGATTATGTGGGCATTTGTCGGTTTAGCTGTGGTAGTCGCTTATATTTTTACAGAGACTATTAATAGTTCGAAAGATTACTTAACCAAACTCTATACGAGAGAACTTGCGGAAGAGTATTTGGAACATGCGATTGAACAGGATGAGCCATTCTCCATGTTTTTATTCGATATTGATGACTTAAAGAAAATCAATGATCAACAAGGTCACAGTCAAGGAGATGAAGCGATCGTTTCCTTCGCGCAAAGCCTTAGTGCCGCTTTTCCGAAGAATTCGATTGTCTCTCGCTACGGTGGTGATGAATTCTTGGTTATCGTTCGTGGCAGATCGATTCACAGCCTTCAAGATTCATTAGATGCTTTAAAAGAAATGGTAACTGATTTCCATTTCGTGGAGAGTTCCTTCCATTACAGTTATGGAATTTGTGAACGGCCGAAAAACGATAAGACATCGATTAACGAATTGTTCTTAAGATGTGATCAAGACATGTATCAAAACAAAGCAAAAAATAAGCAAAAAATAAGTCCTACATCGTAATGATAGGACTTTTTTTTATGTGTAGATGCGAATTTCTTCCTCGAAGGAATTGGAAAACCAGGTCCCATTTGCCGGATAAAAGTCGACCTGATAGGTATAATCAATTCCCAAAGAAAAATCATAGGTGAGAATCAATACATAATCAGACGTATCGTCTTCTGGTTGTTCCAAATGCAGAACAGATTGAGAATATTCTGCATTTTGTTCAAACAGGTCATAGATTGAAACCGTAATTTGATAGGAGTTGGTACCAGTAGATGTATACGATCCATATTCGGGAACAAAAAACTCTGTATCTGCGATTTTCACAGGCATATCACTGGCGAAATCTTCATAAACGAATTGCTTTTCAAAATCCCAAACCAAAACCGCAGTTGATATTTCTCCATTATCATCGATTCGATAATTGAGTTCGTTATCGACGACATACATCCGTTGTGAGATATAGGATCCACTTTTCTCTTCCATCGAAAAATCGTATACAAAAGAATCCACTCGTTGAGCCACGTTCACTTCAGTCCAATCGGAATCCAAAATATTGTTATCCTCAGAATTTTCTTTGGTATACCAAGTGTATCGATAAAACAAGTTGGCATTTCTGGATTCTTCTCCCAAGACTCCCGTCTCTTGGATGCGGATTAGGATTTGATCCCTTAGAGAACGTTCTATCGTTGTTGTTTCTTTTCCACAAGAAACAAGCGGTAGAATCAACAGACCCAAAAGCAATCCCAACAGATATCGTTTCATGACTTTACCTCTTCTTACGTAATTTCGTATGTATAGTATATCAAATCATCCATTCTTTTGCCAAGCATGGATTCATTCATAGACCAAAATATGGTCTTTTTTTATGGAAAAGCGTTGATTTCAACATGAAAACATCACGAAGAATTCAACGCCGTATGGGGCTATTCTAAATTAAGATCGAATCCCAATAAAGGGAGATCATTCTTGGTGTAGATAGTATGAACAGGAAAATGATCATAGGCATAACGTAGTTCTTTTACGCCTTTCGCATTTCTTATAATGATGTTTTTCTTATCCAGAGAAATCTCCAGGTTCTTTACAACCTTATCCGGATAGATTCCCGTTATTCCGCTTTTAAGCGACGTTTGCTTCAAATCCAATTCATTGTACTTTGTATAAAGTATTAAATCCTCACCTTGCCAAGCATAGGAATCGATAATCGGCGAGATTGTATGTTCTAAGTGATGATATACCACTTCTTCCAATACTTGGAAAAAGCGTTTTGCGATACCATTTTTATCTTTTGGATGAATATTATAAGGTTCTCCTAAATCCGCTGCGCTCACAACATAACATTGGTTTTCGGGATTGTTGAAATTTGCTTGAGCTTCTCGTAATCTGCCAGATTCAAAATTCGTTAAATCCATGGCTTCATAGCCAGCGATTTGAGAAAGAATAAATGGGGTATCAGATTGGAAGTTTTTCCGCCAACTTCGAACCAGAGAGCGAAGTCCATCCAGATAAATATCGTGATTGATTTTATCGTTTTCTCCTTGATAATAGAGAATGGCTTGATGTTGGAAAGGAATAATTGGTTGAATCATCATGTCATACATTCCATGAGGTCTGTTTTGGTTTTTTGGTCCCATTGGTAAATAGGGATTTGGGTATTTTCGAAACGCTTCTTCATGTGCTTTTTCGGAAGAAAAGCCTTTTGCAACACCACGCTCGATTTCGCCGTAAAACTCCATAAGGATAGGCAACTGCTTTAAAAACGTTGCGTTGTATTCCTCGTAATTTAAGAATTGCCCATATTGTTCTTGATATTGGTCCAAAATCCTCTTGATGCTTGGATTGGTTCCTAATTCCTCTTCGTCAATCCAGGAAAAGATACTCGTATCACCCATATTACAGGAGATAATTCCAATTGGAATTCCTTCTGCCTTTGTTAAGTCGCGACCGACCAAATATCCAATGGCTGAAAACCAAGGAGCGGTCTCTTTCGTACAAGAACGCCAGAAAGGATTGTTTTGATACAACCATTCAAATTCTTTTTCCGCATCTACATAGGGGAGTTTTGGTACTTCATAAAAACGAAGAGTTGAAATTTCTTCATAGTCGATGTCCACTGCTTCCTTACAAGTGAATTGCATATTGGATTGTCCGGTACATAATATCACATCCCCTGCTAAACAATCGGTTATTGTGAGTGATTGATTGTTTGAAGAGATCGTCCAAGAAAATGGCGTAGCGATAACCGGAATGGAATCCAAGGTAAAACAGAAGGTTTCCTCTGTCGTAAAAAATCGGGCTATTTTCCCGAGTAGTTCGATGGTAATTTCGATGTTTTTTTGACAAGAGCCGAAGATTTTCACTGGCTTATTTGCCTGAAACATCATATGATCTTGAAAGATCGTTTGTAAGCTAAAGTCGTTTGTCATGATTGTCCTCTTTTGATGAAAATGATACGAATGGAGGAAGGATTGACCTTCCTCCATATCATACCATATTATAACGATTATTTAATGACTAAATTATCGATGGTTAATGTTCCTGTGTTTTCACTGGAAACATTGATCATAATCGATACGCTAAGTACATCACTAGGAAGTTCCGCTACACTGATATAGACATAGGTGCCTTCATCGGTATAAGAGATTGTTCCATAGGTTGCGATTTGTTGGTATCCAGAAGAATTGTAATAGAACGCTTGGAATGAAATAGTTCCGCTTAATTCTCCCGAAGTTTCGAAGAATAAACCAACATAACTAGCACCAGCTGCTTCCAAGGTTGCTTTGTCAACATATAAACGAATTCCGTTGGTTCCGCCGCCATAAGCAACTTGTAACACGTTGGTATCGCCAACGATTGCTAATGCGCCACCGCTCGCTGCCCAAGCTGATCCAGAAGTTCTAAATCCATATAGGTAAGCACAGTTCGCTTTGAAATCAGCGTCATCAGTGTAAGAATCAAAATCTTCCACTACAGTCACGATATCAAGCGTTAAGCTATAAGTATTGGATGCTTGACCTAAACTGTCAACAGTAGCGATTTCTACTGTGTATGTTCCCATTACAGGATTGGTAAGATCCAATCCATTCAAGGTAACCATTGCAAGTGTTGGTGTAATCGCACCATCTTCAGCGTCATTGATTTCTACCATAGCCAAGATATCATTGAATTGGGATTCGATGGAACTTCCTGCTTCCAATGTCAATCCAGAAATGGTTGCGAGTGAAGCTTGTGACAAACTTACGACTGGAGCTTCATTGACTGGAGCGACTTCTTCTACGACAAATCCTTGAGTCAATAAGATATTATCAAAGATCAATTGTCCTGTTGCACTCGCTCCTGCAGTGACCACTAAGCTGACGATAATCGTATCGCTTTGCAATGCACTAACTGGGATGTATACATATGTCCCGTTTGCAAGTTCATTGAAATCCGCAATGATTTGAGAAGTGATTTCAGCGTATGCGGAAGCACTATAAATGAAAGAACGGAAGTTTGACATATCGGTTGTATCTGTCGCTTTAATCCAAATCGCGATGTAATCAACACCATTAGGAATTTCAGCGGCTGTGATACGGATTTTCAAACCATTGGTTCCAGAACCGACATTTTGGATAATGTAGTTGTTGTCGCCATCTGTTGTTAAAGTTGCATTGGCTTTTACAAAGGTTCCGCTAATGATTCTTGTTCCTTCGATATTGTCATCTGTTGTAGCTTGATAGTCTGCATCATCTGCGTAACTTTCAAAGGTATTGAAGATAATAACTTCTTGTTCTAAAGAAAGTAATTGCATTGGATCTTCGATTAACAACATTTGATAGATGATAAAGCTTCCGGTAATTGGAGCGCTTGACCAGTTGTTAAATCCAAAGCCAAAATCAGTGATTTCAGAAACGGTTTTTCCAGATGTTGTGATATCCAAAAATACCCATCCGCTTTCACCGATCGCTGGTAATGTCACGGTGTAAGCATTTTGTCCACCACTCCAGTATAACCAAACACTACCAGTTGTTGCGTCTGTATTATTGGTCATGTAGAATGCTAAAATGTTATTGCCATCTACGCCACCAAGATTTGCTAAACTGTCATAACGTCTTGCTAAAATCCATCCTTCGTTCGCCACATCTGGCAATTCAAATACCATAGCGTTGAATTCTGGTTCTAAATACATATCAGGCGCATCCGCTGTATTGACGCCGCTGGAACGATAGGTCCAATCCGCTTCAAATGCTGCTTCATCTGTGTAAGAGAAATCTTCAATCACGATCTCTGTTGATTCTACAACAGGGATTGGTGCACTGATAATATAATCTAATTCACTTACTTCTTTCACGCAAGTGACATAGGAAATAGTAAAGCTTCCAGTAATTGGACTGGATGACCAGTTATTGAATCCTAAGCCAAAGTCTGTGATTTCAGTTGCTGTATGTCCGGAATCGGAGATTACAACATAAACCCATCCGCTTTCACCAATTGCTGGTAATGTTACGGTATAAGCATTTTGACTGCCACTCCAGTATAACCAAACACTGGCGCTGGTGACGTTAGTATTATTCGTCAAATAGAATGCTAAGATGCCATAATCATCGGTTACACCAAAACTAGCGAGTGAGTCATAAGCGCGTGCGACGATCCAACCTTCATTAGCTGTTGCAGGTAAAACGAAAGTAAAGGAATCTTCATCCGGATTTAATGTCATATCATCGGATGTCGCATAGTTTGTTCCACTGGAACGATAAGTCCATTCTGCTTCAAAAGCAGCTTCATCTTCATAGGTGAAGTCATCAATTAAAACTTCATCTACATTATGAGGAGGAATCACTTGTTCCAAAGCAAAATCTTTGATCCAAATTTCATTTCCTGCGTCAGTTGCCAAGAATCCATACATGAATTGGAATTTCGCGGAGCCATTTGGAATGTCTTTATCTACGGTGAAGACAAATTCGTAAGTAACATAGTCTCCTGTAAGATAAACCGTTGCCAAACCACCGGTGAAATTATCAATCCAAGGATCAACCCAAAGGGTCGAACCGATACGCAAGTGAACTTCCGTATCTGTTGTCGCTTTCGCAGTGAAGACGATACGATATGTCACACCTTGTTGTAAGTAAGTATCAGATAAGTAATAAACGATTCTTCCTGGATCCCAATCATAGGTAGCTTGAACGATGTTGCTGATGTAATAAGCGTCTTCTACTACATCGACAGTACCTGTACAGTTTGCTACTTCATCTGGAGTAGGCATATCCATTACAGTTACGTAGGTTGGTTCTTGTTCTTGTACTAAATTGAAAGATTTAATATAAATCGTATTGGTTGCGTCACTTGCTAAATATCCATACATAAATTGGAATTTTGCTGTGCCGTTAACCATTTCTTGATCGACTGTGAAAATCACTTGATAGGTCACATAAGAATCGGTAATGGAAATGGTTTGTAAGCCGCCTGTGAAATCGCCAATCCATGGATCTACCCATAAAGTAGCTCCTACGCGGAAGTATAAATCGGTTGCTGTGTCAGCTTTAACCGTAATCTCGAATTTATATGTTTTTCCATATTCTAATTCGGATGTATTGAAGTAGTATACCCATCTTGCATGATCCCAAGAATCGGTATTTGGATCGATTGCAGTAATCAAGTATGCATCTTCTGTTCCGTCATATGTTACAGTAGAATGAGTTGGAGCTTCGTCCCAGTTTCCTAATAAGTCGACTGCGGAAGATTCATTCCAAACCAAATTGGTTACTGTAACGCTGACTGTTTTGGAAGCAACATTGCCTGCAGCATCAGATACTTCGAAAGTAATATCGAAGGTACCTTCTGTTAAAGCAAATCCATTGCTCATGAATGCATCTAGACCAGTTACAGTAACATTGGCTGGATCAATTGTTCCATCCACGTTATCTGTAATCGTTACACTTGCCAAAGGATCGAATTGATCACCAGCATTTAATGTGAAGTTATTGACATTAATGGTTGGTGCTTCTTTATCATTGATTGTAACAATAACATCTAAAGTCGTAATATTACCGGATAAATCGTAAACGGTATATGTGACAGTATAAGTTCCAGCCACATCAAAGTCTAATCCACCATCATTGACCATAGAAGGTAAAATGGTGATAGCACCGTCCACAGCATCTACTGCACTAACAAGGGCTGTCAAATCAACTGAAATACTCGTAAACTGATCGATGGTAGTAGGTACATTTGGATCCAATGTTAAGATAGGACCGGTTGTATCCGCATTTTCTACAGCGATAACTTGAATTTGCAATGTATAAGTGCTCGTCATGTTATGGCTGTCTGTTGCGGTAAATACTACGTCATATGTTCCAGCTGTGTTCATATCAACTGCAGATGAGTCGATGGTAGGAACGACAACTTGTTTGGACATATCATAGAATGTTACATAATCTGCCCAGTTTGGTGCTGCATCTCCAACTGTCAATTTGATAGGAAGATCTGCGCCAGTATTTTGTACATATGTCGGTGCTTCAAAAGCGGTTACTACTTTATACAGATAAACGTCTTTAAAAGTAGTTACTCCATTGGTACCGATGTTGGAATAATTCAAGTTTCCTAAATTCAATTCGATAGAGAATGTATCCGCTCCACTTGTAGAAGTTAAGGAATCTAATTTAAAGTAGAATGTGTAAGTTTGATATTCGCTTGTCAAAGCAAGTTGAATCGAACTTCTACCGTCGAAATCATCAATCCAACCATTGGAAGAATCCGTAGTAAGACCCATTCTGAATCCCATCGTACGATCGATTGTTGTTTTAACGGTAAATGTGAACATATACCATTGGTCGGTTTCAAGTCCTTCGGTACTTTCTTGCAAATAAGCACCAGCAGCACTTAACCAGTTTCCAAGGGAAGTAACGGTAATAATCATGGTGCCTTCATTGCTGTCATAAGCTACAGTTGCTTGCCCATCGTTACTCTTTTCGTTCCATTGAGCATCGCCGCTGTTTTGGAAGGTAGGGTCACTGATGTATCCAGAATCCACTAAATTACCAACAACGAGGTTTCTCGTTTCTGTGGTTTCGTTTCCAGCAGAGTCTGATACATGATAAGTTACTGTATATTCTCCAGGAGTTTGTAAATCAACTGTTGAGATATCTACGGTTACTAAGCTAGTGACGTTTCCGTCGATATTATCAGAAGCAGTAACGGCTGTTAATAATAATTCGGTCAATCCAGCCTCTGTATATCCGACTGCATAAGCAATCTCATCCGATGGAAGGTTCAGAGTTGGAGCGATCATATCTCGGATTTCAGCAAAGGAAATCGCTACGGAGATATCTGTTAAGTTCGCTGTAACAGGTTCAATCGTAAAGACTGCATCTGTCAAAGCAGCATCAATCAGGTAATAAACGGTGAAACTTTCCTGAGTCCCTGTTAATGTTAATTCGGTTGCACTGGATTCTAAAGTACCAAGTGCGATTGTTGCTGACCCTGCTGCGTCGCTTGTCAAAGTCAATTCAACTTTTACATATGCGAAATCAGCGATCGATGTATTGATTTCCCCACCGCTAAACGCTGGTGTGGAATAGACACCGGAATCAAGGCTTAAATCAGCCAATGCATAATTGGTCGCATCGCCAAAGACGAAATCGCCAAAGGTAACGGTGATGGTTCTGGAATCTGATACGGAGTTTCCTGCAGCATCACTAGCAGAATAATTCACAGTATATTCTCCTACTGTCCAGACATCAACGGTTCCCGTTGCTTCTACGCTTACAACACCGTCGATGGTATCATTTGCGCTTACACCATCCATTGGATCGAAATCTTCACCAACATAAATGGTTGTATCCGCAGTTCCCACCAATAGTGGCGCTTGCGTATCTGTATACACGACGGTTACTGTAATTTGAACCGATGTAATATTTCCATCACTATCGGTAACGGTATATGTCGCAGTATACTCTCCTACTGCCATTGGATTGACATTTCCATTATAGACAATCTGACTAGTCAAATCGCCATCTTCCACATCGGAAGCTGTAATGCCTGCCAAAGGCACGAAGGTTGAATTTTTCTCAATGGTCTTGTCAGTCGCACCTTCGATAACAGGATCATTATCTGTCGTAATCACATCAGAACTGGTGATCGACGTAATGGCATCCGTAATCGTGGTCACAATATTGGATGTTGTTTCCGTTAAGGTTGTTGATACTTTATCGTTACAACCAACGAAAACGAACGCCGTAAACAAAAGCATTGCGAACACTAAAAATCGTTTCATTTCATTTCCTCCTAATTCTTTCTCATTTTTTATTTGTTAATCGTATTTTTATATTTAATTTCCGGCAATTCCGGAACGATCCACACCTTCTACAAACCACTTCTGTGCAAATAGATAAACAATTAAAAGCGGTAAGATGGAAATCAAGGTCATCGCATATTGAACACCGATGTTGTAAGTGCTGCTTACACTATCCAGTGTAACGTTTCCTTGAGAGTACATGGAACTGTACATGGAGATAAACGAATCTAAGCTCATTGGCAAGGTGGTATAGTTACTTCCAAAGTATAATCTCGCCAAAGATGTTTCATTCCAATACCACACAAAGGAATACAATCCGCATATCAAGAATGCCGGAGCGACCATTGGAATCGCAATCGTTAAGAACGTGCGAAGTGTGGATGCTCCATCGACCTCTGCTGCTTCAAACAGTTCATCCGGGATAATCCGGAAGAATTGATAGAAGATTAAGATGAAAATCGTTTGTCGAATTCCGTTTCCAAACAAGGCTGGTACCCAGAATGCTTTGATGGAATCCATCAAATTGAGTTCGATTCCCAAAATCTTCAAGTCTTTGTATAATACTGTGGTTGGAATATAGGTTAATACAGAAGGAATCAAGAACATCGAGATCATAATTCCCATCAATAGTTTCTTACCAGGAAATTGGAAGCGTCCAAACCCAAATCCGATTAAAGCACTGGATAACACAGTAGCGATAGTAGGATAGATGGATACTTTCAAGGAATCCAGCAAGGTTTGACCAAAATGCAGCCATTCGAACGCTGTTTTGTAATTTTGCAGCGTCACTGTTCTTGGAATCCAGGAAATCGATGTATTGATCAAATCTTCTAAAGTCATCAAACTCTTCGTGAACATCGATAATAATGGATACAAGAAAATAAAGCTAATACCGATTAATAAGGTATATAGAACTACTTTGAAGACCAATCCGTCATTTCCGCTTCTGCCGAATAAAATTCTTCTGATTTTTGCTTTGTTATTTTTCATCATCAGACACCTACTCATACCGTTTCGAACTGAGACGGATCACAAGTGAATAGAATCCGATTACAACCAGTTCGATGGTAAATAAGATCCAAGATAGAGCGGCGGAATACGCCCTACCATAGTTTACTTCATCTGTCAAAGTACCGCCTAAAGTCTGTGACTCATCCGAATGGACATTGATGATTTGGACAATAGCGTTATTGGATAGATTGGCATAAACAATCGTGGTATAGATGATATTCAGATAAATCAATGGAATCAAAGCCGGTAAGGTTATTTTCCAAAACAATTCCCACATCGATGCCCCATCGATTTTCGCTGCTTCGTAAATCGAAGGATCCATCTTTTGAAGACCGGCTAAGAAAATCAAGATTTGGACACCGGACAACCAGAGAATTAAGACGATTTTCCCAAATGCCGCCAACAAAACCTCGTTAAATAAATCTGGGAAGTAATCGGTAATAAAACTGGTGATGGTGCCATTGGCGATAGCCGGAACCGTTAAGAGATCGTTTCTCGAGAAATTCGCCAACATATTCCCGGATAACAGAATAACCGGAATAAAGAAAATCGTCCGGAAGATTCCTCTTCCTTTGATTTTTTGATTGAGCATCAACCCCAATATTAAGGCAAAGATGACAACCAGTGGTACGACAATGGCGATGTCTTGTGCGGTCGCAATGATTTGTTGGAAATGGAATGGTTCATCCATAAGAATTCGTTTGAATTGCGTGAAATCATACCAATTACCAGTGATTTGCCAACCGACATCGGTGATATAGTAGTACTTATCCGATAATGCCATTCTCACCGATTTAAACAAGATTGGAAGACTGATATAGAACAGTCCAATCAACCATGGTGAGATAAACAATATCGCATAGATCGTTTTTTTGATTTTATTTGGTAATAATTTAAACTTTTTGTTGAGCCAAGATAATCCTGTATATCGGAAGAAATATTGAAAACCAATTTTGATATATCCGAGGACTTTCTGAATAAACGAATGGATTTTAATCCATAGATCTTTGATTTTACTTGGAATCACGATTCTTCTCATGAGCGCACCACCTCATATCCTCTTGCCTCTACTGTGACACCAGGTAATACCGTAACTTGGTTTTGGGTGTAGTTGACGTAGATGGTGATCTGGTTGCTATAGGTGATTTCTGCGACTCCGCTCACAACGTAACGATGACTGATCATTTGTGCCGACTCAATTTCACTCAGCACATCAATGACATCTTTGGAGAGACTGACAATCGTGTCTTTCCACAAATCATATTGTGAGGTGTAAATGAATTCGGAATTCGTATAGCGTAAGTAATGCGTTGATTCTTTGGTAATCAAATAGGATGGATTGACACCATATTCAATCAAGCGTAATTTCATCAATTCATAATCGCTGACATAATTGATATAGCTGGAGTATAAATTGACGGATCCACCGAGTACCAATTCCACAAATGGAATCGAATCTGTCATATAAGCGTATTTATTGGATTCAATCGGAGCGTCGTAGTACGCATCGATGTACTTCCATAGATAACTGTTTGGTGTCGATAGACCGATGTTGTAATCTCCCAAGGCTTCGAATTCACTGATTAAAGTTTCAATCATTTCATTTCGATAATGATTCTCAGAATTATAGCGATATGAGAACAAGGCAGAACCTACGGTCGCCAAAGCGAAACTATCGATTCCTAATTTATTGTATTTGCTCGCTTGATCCAAGATCACATCTGCGACTGAACTTGGATCGCGATAATACACTCGATCAAACAGTGAACTCGTTACCGCATCCGTCACAAAGGATGATAGCGTGAGTTTCTTAACGACCGAACTTCCTAATGACTGATCAAAAGAAACAATCGGATTATCATAGAAATAAATATCTACTCCGTTATCATTCAAATAGTTCATCATCTCTTTAAAATCAGAACTACCACCTAGATTCGATGCTAAGGCTGCGCTAACAGGAGTGTTGTCATAATATCCACCTTTATTCCATGCGATATAGACAACATCGATATCGCTAAGATCGGCAGATTTTAAGTCGCTGACGATATCACTGACATCGCCATACGTGGTCATTTCCACATAGTTTTTCCCTAGCAAACCATTCTTGTAATCCATACCGATCAAGGTAAGATTAATGCCTGCATCAGAACCAGAGTCTTGAATCTCTAAATAGTCGCGATATTCATTTGCCATACCGGAATACGATGCATCAGAACCAGATAAGAAATGATATTCCACCGTATAATCCGTAGGATATGGATCGGAATTGATCAAGGAGAAACTATCGGATTCATTTCCCGATGTCTGAATGGTATACCGTTCTCTTACAATAAACTTTGCAAAAGTAGTATTGAATTGATAGGAATTATATCCATATGGGTAGGAGTGAATCTCGCTATAGGCGTCCCCCTCAGTAATCACCGCAAGGAAGGCTGCTTGTTGATAACCATGATTGACACCAAAAACTGGATACGATGCAGTCAGTTCATCTTTGATGTAATAGGTAGAGCTTTCCGAAAACTTACTGATTCCTTCATCACTACCATATACGCGTTCGATGTAAGCTGTTGAAGAACGGGTATCGGTATAACGAATCAATGCACCAGAGCCATCCGGAATAAACGAGTATCCATTGATATTCGAATTATTCGATCCAAAATATGGGAATAGATAAACTGCCTTCAAACGATATTGCGTCACTTCCATATAAGTAGAGCCATCGAGATTCAGCATTTGTTTTTCGACATCTTCTTCCACCAATGTATCCATCGGTAGATGGACGATAAGGTTACTGCCATCGATCGATACGTTGACATCAAACTTAATGCCTTGATCTTCAAAATAGAGATGCGCAACAAATCCATTTTCAATCATTTCATAATCGAATTCGCAACTGACATTATACTTCGATCCGGATACATAACTCTTGGAATCCTCAATCAAGATATTATCCATATTATAGTATTCGATAATGACACCAGATTCGACAAAGAATCGAGATGTTCCCGATAAACCGTAAGACAAATAATCCGGGTAGACCGAATACCAGATATAACCGGAATTCTTGTCCAAGACAGCGATATTAAAATATCGTTCTTTTACATATAGTTTGAGATCATCGGTTTCAGCGACTTCGCTGTACCCTTTGATCAATAGTGTATTTTCCGGATCAGCCGGAATATCCACTAATGTTTGATTCTCAGCTTGGCCAAAGAAGTTGGAATCAATCGAGATATTATAGGAATCATCTAAGTCATAGATGTATTCCACACCAACATTTTGAACGCCAAAGACGATATTGATTGTCGCAAGCGATAACACGAGAATAGCAACTAATAACATCCATTTTTTATTCACGTAGAATCACTTCCTTCAAGACATCGGAAACAAAGCCGACGACCTGCGTAACCATCAAGTAGACGATAAGCAGAACAATTATGATGATGATCATGAACACCACACTTAAGAATAGATTGACAAATGTTTGGCCAACAGTGTAATTGTGGGTTTCTTTGATATTAAAATAGAGTAAAATGACAGACCAAGCTACCATGATGAAGATACCAAAATGATAGATAAATGCCTCATTCCAAGTCAATACATTGCTAATAAGGATGACAAACGGATAGATCAACAGTATCGGCATCAAAGCTCCGATGGTGTTGATAAAGACGGATTGGAAGGTTCCTTCTCCTTCCATCAAGGAAGACATTAAGTAATTCGCTATGATGAAGATAATAATCGGAATCAAAATCTTCAACGCTTCTTTGACAAGGATGGTTTCTTCTAAAATGACGTTGTTAAACGCAAAACCAGTGTAAACCAATCCCAAGATATAAAAGATAAACAAGAACCCTAACACCAACCATGCGGATGTCATCGAACTTCTTTTCTCGACTTTCACTCCATAACAAGCATCCATTGGATTCTTTAGGAAGTGAAACATATAAAGAAATTCCTGCATCGCTTTTGGTTTGGTTATTGTTCGCTTAATATCTGCCGTAAAGGCTAGATAGTGATATTTCCTGTTTGTTAACTTGATCACATTGAAGGCGATGATAACGAAGAATATGGCATAAATAATCACATCCATGTTATCGATCAATGCAAGATTTCGAATCTCCCAAAAAGCTTCGGAGTATTGTTCTTGATCACGACAAATTTCAAATTGTTCCAAGGCTTTTTCATATTCTTGATTCATCATATATCCAAGTCCGATACCGCGATACGCGATATCCAACATGGAATTATAGCGAAGGACTTCTTGCCATACTTCGATACTTTCGACATACTTCGCATTGTTGTATAAATCGAGTGCATTATGCACTTGTTCGGCAAATGGAGTTTCCCGGAAAATCTGAATCGAATTACGGCTTTTGTTATCATCCAAGACATAAACATTATTGTTAGAGTCTACCGCAATCGCCGACGCAGATAAGAACAATCCTAATTTGTCGTTTCCGATCCCTTTGCCACCCCATGAGAATAACAAATGTCCTTCATTATCATATTCAAAGATAAAGCCATTGGAGGAAACGACATAGATATTTTCGACATCCCCGCACCAAGCATCGACAATATCGGAATAAACAAACATATCACTATCAAAGTAATTGTCTCCGCCGATATTGATTTTCTTTAAGTTATCGCCGGAATCACTTTCTTGATTGTTTTGAGTTACCGTATAGTAATAACCTTTGCCATCCAACGTGATGTTGTAAACCGGTGTTGGAATGTTCTTGGTCAAGGTTACATTTTCATTGTTTTGATAGAGAATCCGTTCCAAACGTTCCATCAAAGTTAAATTCAAAGAGTTGGAGGCAAAATAATCGATAAAACGATTGTTTTCATTCACCATCAATACTCCTGATGTTGTTCCTTCGTTGACAATATACATGGTGTGGTTGCGATCGACGGCTATTTTTGTCGGTCGGAACAAGAACTCTTCTGCTTCTAAAATCGGACTTTCCGGAGTAAGATAGGTATGATACAACGTAATCGCGTTTTCCAGCGTATCTTCTTCCTTATCGAATTGCCATACGTAAATGGCACCGATATCGGTGTTGGTTAGTCCTAAGCCATAGTCAGCAACATAAATCAAGTCATCGACGACATAAATCCCTAGTGGTTTGATAAGAACATCTTCTCCAAAGGAAAAGACAACCTCCAAATCCGGGTTTAAGATGACCACTCGTTGATTACCGGTATCGGCAATATATAAGTAGTCTTCGTCATCGATAAACATGTCTTTTGCAGAATCCAATGTGGATCCATCCGATAATGTCCGAATCATCTCGACCGCTTCATACGCTTCATTGGTTTCCACCAATTCGTTGTTGCGGTCAAGGGTGTAAGTCTTATAAGCGGAAGTCGCTTCGACCGTGGACAAGGATGACATGGAGACGAACAGGATTAAGTTCAATGTTAAAACCATTAACAATAAAACTTTTTTTGCACTCATCTATTTGATTCCTGAATAAGCCATCGTATTCATGACATTCTTCTGTAAGAGAATAAACAATACGATATTTGGCACAAAAATAATTAAGCTGGCTACAGCCGCCATTCCTTGTGCAGCGATCGCACTGGTTCCTAACGTCAGTGTCGAGAAATAGTATGGCAATGTCTTTAATGCTTCATCGTTCACATAGAGTGAACTTGTTTCGGCGTTATTCCAAGAAGCTTGGAACGCCAGTATCATCACCGTTACAAGCGCAGGCTTGACCAGTGGCAATACGACTTTGGAATAAATCTGCCAATTGTTGGCTCCGTCGATTTTCGCTGCTTCATAGAGTTCTCGAGGAACTTGATCCATGAATTGCTTTGTCAAAAAGACACCGACTGGCATCGCCAACAATGGGATAATATGACTCAGCATATTATTGGTTAACCCAAGTGAGCTCATCATGATGAAACGCGGTACTGCAATCGCAACTGGGACAATCATAATCGCCAATTGGTTTAAGGCAAATAGCGGTTTCTTAAACTTATACTTCAAAAATGAGAAGGAATACGCTGCCAAAGAACCAATTAATAGGCTTAAAACGATTGTTAGTGATGTCGATACAATCGAGTTGAATAGGTATCGTACAAACGGTACCCCTGTTTGCGACGCTGCCAACGCTAGATTACGGAAGTTGTCCAGTGTCAATCTCGATGCGAAGATCTTTGGTGGATAGGCATAGAGTTCTGCCAGAGGTTTAAAGGCATGACTGATGATGTAGATAATCGGTAACATCGTAATGATCAACATCGGCAATGCCAATAAAACAAATTTCATCTGCGAGAGATGGAAATACGGAGGGTTGATCCGTATTCCTTGGAATTTACGGTATTTTCTTTTTGCTTTTTTGAGGAGTCTGCGCCGAATCTTTTCGGTTTTTGTTAACGGCGCTTGATCGACTTTACGATACTTCATCGGATCTTCTTCTCCCCAAAGAGTTGATGCGAGACATAATAGAAGAACATCACCATCGATAACAGTACTACAGATACCGCTGATGCATATCCCATTTCATATCGTGCAAACCCATAATCGTTCATATGGTCCACAATCAACCATCCGGCTAATTGTGGTGGTGGATAGGATCCTGTCAATGCGACCGCAAGTCCTGCAGCATTGAAGGTACCAACCACAGCCATAACCGCTCCAAAGAGCATTTGTGGTTTCATCGAAGGGATGGTAATGTAGAACACTTCTTGCCAACGGTTTTTCATTCCGTCGACATAAGCGGCTTCATACAAGTCCTTATCGACATTCAAGATACCAGATAACATCGCCAAGAAGCCGACCGACATCGAAGACCATAAACCGACAAAGATCATGATGCCGAAAATCATATTCGTATCTTGTAACCATTGAACCGGTTCATTGATGAATCCGATGTTCAATAGAAAATAGTTTAAATAACCTCTGGTGTCACCAGAAAAGACAACTTTCCAGATTACCGCCATCAAGACTCCACTGGTCAAAGAAGGCGAATATAATACAATTGCCATCACAGTACGAAGTTTATGCGAGATCTGAGCCAGTACCCAAGCCATGAAGAAGGAAATAATATATCCTCCCGGTCCAATAATCAAGGCGTACTTGATCGTGGTAGGTAATGCATATTGCATAAAATCAGAATCTGTGGTGAAGAGTGTGATATAGTTTTGAATACCAACCCATGTTGGGAAATTGATGGTATCATAATAGGTCAAAGATAAAATGACACTGATAAATATCAATAACACTACAAAGAAGAAAAAGACGAGGAAATAAGGCAGTGCGAAGAGATAAGCGTCATTGAACTTACGCTTTTTGTTTCTAGTTTCCATCATTGTACACCACCCTTATCCATCTCCTTATATTGGCATCCATCGGCACAATATAAGCCATTCCATCTGGATTATTGACAGAAACATAACCGAATTCATCGGCTTTTCTCGATAATTCTCTGGTAATTCTTGGAATCGACTCGTTGATTGCGACAAGAACATTTTCCTTGTCGATAACTACTTTATTCCAAATATTAGATAATTCACGCTCTACCACATAACTACCTGGTGTTACAGCTGGAATTCGAGCCCATTTTGCTTGCTCGGTAATCACGTCTTTGACGTCTTCATTCCATACACTTTGTTCCAAAGCATTCATATTGCTCGATAACAATAAGTACTTCTCACCTAAGTTCGTTTTAATGTTTTGCATGTATTTGATTTGTGTTTCTGTGGAGTTCCACCATTTGATTAATTCCCAACCTTCTTCTTGTAAATCACTGTTGGAGAAAAGAATCGATGCTTTTCCATAGGTTGTTGCCCAACGTTCAACTTCTCCGTCGCCATCAGAATCATTTCCAGGCATTACGGTAACACCCCATTGTCCGGATAATTCCGGAGCGGCATATTTGAGTTGCAAATAGAGATCAATCGTCGAAATACCGATTGGCATATCTCCACTTCTAAAGTGTTCAAAGAAACTAGACACTTGCAACGGCATATCATAAATGGTAAACAGTTCTGTCATAAATTCGACAGCGTCAATCGTGTTTTCATCAATCAATGTGGTTTGAATTCCATCCAAAGAATAAACTTCTCCACCAAATTGGTAAATAATCGATGCAGTTAATCCATATCCCTTAAAGGAGGAATCACCACCAAGTGGATGATAAAAATTCATTTGGTGACTCTGCAAGATTGGCAACATATCGATGACGTCTTGCCAAGTATCGGGAACTTCTAAATCCAAGTATTCCATGACATCTTTTCGATAATAAAGAAGCCATACACTTTGCGTTTCCGGGATTCCATATACTCCGTCTTCATAAATCATCGGAGTATAGTTGTTTGCGTAATGGTTTGCGGTTACTTCATCGAATCCATCTAAGGTCGATAGATCCGTCAGCATTCCCCGCAAGGCATATGCATATGGATTCCAGTCATCCAAGGATAAGACGACATCCGGATTATCTCCAGTCGCATTGGATAAGACGATTTTTTGAACGTTGTTCATAATCGAACACTTGACCTCTATCCCCGTTTCCGCGGTGAAATCTTGATCGATCATACTTTGAATGATATCTAAGTATAAACTGGATTGTCCCACCCAAACTTCCAAGGTCTCTTCATCGACATCGGAGTCATTGTATCTGGAATCGAAGAACGAATAGAAGAAACTTCGGATTCCGTCCCAAATCTTAACAAAGAAAGATCCCGTTGGTTTTGCTAATTCGACATCATTATA
>QKCT01000096.1 GCA_003245625.1 Bacillota bacterium
TAATTTGAACATCCAATTGATCATTCACCGCCTTGACTGCTGTGTGGAATAATTCCAATTGGTTGTGGTTGTCATGATGGATGTTTTCTTGTTCTAAGACTTTGAGAAACTTTGCTTTTCCCAAAGCAATTCCGTGACTTATAATTTGGGTATTACATTTCATAAAATTTAGGAATCTCCTGTATAAATATTATACCAAATTTTGCTTGGTTTTCCTATTCAGTTTCAGGAGTTTTTTTGTTTTCTCGAAGATAATTAACGACATATTTCATCGCTCTGTTTTCTAATGTTCCATTTCGATATTTTTTTTCTAATCGATTAATGCCAACAACATCCTCTCCGCCGTTATTATAAATATAATATGCCTTCTTCAAATCGGATTGAAATGTTGTGTTTACTTGTAATCTACGAAACTCCTCGATAATAAATTCATTTGAGTTTTGCATAATGATACTGATTTCATGTAGGAAATTTCCTTCATAATCTTTCTTCTTTTTGTTCTTTTGCAAACGATCTGCAATCCAGTCTGTTCCATAATATATCCCTGTAAAAATAAAAGGCATAAACCATAACAGATAAACATCCGAAACGGTCTGGTCTTGTCCATAGATCATAAACAGCGAATAAGCCGTCACTAGAACGACAGAAAATATAAATATGATTAGATAGAATTTGAATGGTTTTATTTGTTGTCTCATGATTATCACCTATAAAGTATTATACATTAATTTTCGGTAAATATGATAAAATATTATTGGTGATGAAAAAATGATATACGATACTATTGTCGCGAAAACGACCGCAGATGGAATCAGCGCAATCAACATAATACGAGTGTCAGGCGACGACGCTTTTTCTATTGTGAATCGAATCTTCCAAGGCGCAAATCTTGAAGCGGCAAAATCTCATACAATCAAATATGGATATATTCATGACAATGGTGCTATCGTGGATGAAGTCATGGTTTTTTTATATCGCGCTCCAAAATCATTTACAGCGGAAGATGTAATTGAGATTTCTACTCATGGAGGTAACTTGATCGCAAACGAAGTAATCAAGTTGTTGATAAAGAATGGGGCTCGTCTCGCTGAGAATGGAGAATTTACAAAAAGAGCATATCTTAACGGTCGCTTGGATTTAACGGAAGCGGAAAGTATCATGGACATCGTAAACGCAAAGACCAAAGAACAACTGGCTCTCGCTAATAGACAATTACGCGGTGATATTCATCGAATGATAGATCACTTACAAGAACAAGTGTTGGGTATTATTGCAAATATTGAAGTGAATATCGACTATCCAGAATATGATGATATCGAACAATTAACTGATGTTGTAATTGCTCCAAAAATCCAAGAATTGATTTTAGATTTAAATCAAATTCTAAAAGAGGCGAATACTGGTCAAGTCATTCGAGATGGTATTAAAACTGTTATTGTTGGAAAACCAAATGTTGGTAAGTCAAGTTTATTGAATTCTTTATTAAAAGAAGATAAAGCGATCGTAACTGATATATCTGGAACGACAAGAGATTTGATTGAAGCAGAATTCAACTTGAATGGTATTTTACTTAAATTGATTGATACGGCAGGTATCCGTGATACCGATGATGTCGTTGAAAGAATCGGTATTGAGAGAACGATAAAAGCGGTTGAACAAGCTTCTTTGGTTCTTCTTGTTTTAGATCAAAGCAATCATCTTACCGATTTAGATAAAACATTGTTGGATCTCACAAAAAGTAAAACGCGAATTCTGATCGGAAATAAAATCGATCTTGGAAATAAGATTAATCTAGAAAATGAAAACATCATTAATGTATCCGCAAAACACAATGTCGGTTTGGATGTCTTAGCACAAGAGGTTCGTTCTCTTTTTGTCAATGAAAATATCATTGGCGAAAACTACACTTTGCTTTCAAATACCAGACATATTGCAAAAGTTGAAGAAACGAAACAATCCTTGCATGACGCCTTAACCGCTTGTAAATCTTCTCTCCCAATTGATATGGTAGAAATCGATTTGCGCAACGCTTGGGTTGCATTAGGAGAAATCACTGGACAAAGCACATCGGATGATTTAATCGCGACATTATTTCAAAAATTCTGTTTAGGTAAATAATGTTTCACATGAAACACTTAAATAAAATAACGCCAGTATTTGGCGTTATTTTTCATATTCATCAAGAAAACTAACTTTCTTGTCGTCGCTATAATATCCAAGGACTGAATCAAGGTTGATATTTTCTGCGGAACGAAATATATTAATATCAATGTTCTCATATGTTGTTCTTAATTTCTGAATGAGTTCCTTCATTTCTTTTCGTTTTCCATCCGGATTCCGATCCATAAATTCACACCCTTTTGAAGCAATGGTGAATTCGTGATATTTGACAAAACGTTCTACATCATTTTCCTTGATCAAATACATCGGACGAATCAACTCAAGCCCTGGATGATTCTGTGATTTTGCTTTTGGCAACATCGTTTTAAATGTTCCTGTGTAAAACATATTCATCAGCGTTGTTTCAATCGCATCATCAAAATGATGTCCTAAAGCTAATTTATTACATCCCAGTTCTTTTGCTTTTTGATACAAGAAGCCTCTTCTCATGCGAGCACATAAAAAACACGGAGCTTCCGGATTCATTCTGTTAGCTACATCATAAATATTGGAATCAATCACAACGGTTTCTATTCCAATCTTTTTACAATTTTCTAAATGATTCTCCATAAACTCTTTTTTGAATCCCGAATTCATGGTTAAATATACCGTTTTAATATTGTTATTATAATGTAATTTATATTCCTCAAATAAGGCAGCCATCACCAAAGAATCTTTCCCACCGCTTAAAGCAACACATACAACATCATTATCTTTAATTAATTGATATGTATCTATGGCTCTTAGAAATCGACTTAATAAAGTGCTTTTATATCGTTTGCTAAAAGATTTAGATATTGAGTTTGAGTATTTTTTTTCTTGCATATTATCACCTAACATCTATTATACACCAAAATATTTCCTGTGAAAATAATATTAAATAATTGTAAATAATTATTGGTATATCTTGATAATTTTTTTATTATGTGTTATAATGCAGTATATGATAAATCTGTATTATAATGGAGGTTGAAATATGAGTAGTTTCGTTTGGGCATCAAAAAAGCCACTTGATGAGATTGCCACTTTGTATGAAGCGAACATCACTTTAAACAAGTCGGCAACTTCGCACTTTGAGAATGCCTATATTGTTCTTTTGGGACTGGATCGTCAAAATAAAATGATTGCTGTAAAACCAGTTACAAAAGAAGAAATCAGTTTGGGATATATTCCCGAAGAACAAAGACATAATATAACAGTCAAATCCAGTTATTCAAGAATCTGTAACAAACTGTTTTTGAAAGAAGTTGCTGAATTAGTTGGTTTGGAATACAAAGAACGTCATCAAGCCTACAAATTCAAAGCTTCTTGGAACAGCAAAGAAGAAGCTTTGATAATTGATTTGAATCAGAAAGAGGTGTAGATCATGTTTTTAGTAATTGATTTGCAAACAACCATGGTAATTGTATGGATCGGTATCTTCATTCTTGCCGCAGTAATTGAAGCCATGACAATGGATTTATCCAGTGTTTGGTTTTCAGCAGGAGCAATCTTTGCTCTAATCGTCACTCTATTCAATGGAAGTATTGTGATTCAGATGATTGTCTTCATTGTAGCATCTGTTGTTTTACTGCTCGCTGTAAGACCGGCATTTAAAGAATCGCTAAAAAGAAATGAAATTAAGACAAATGCAGACAGTTTAGTGGGCAAAACAGCAGTTTGCACAGAAGCAATTAGTCCTGAAGATCGCGGCGAAGTAAAAATTGAAGGAAAGATTTGGACTGCAATTTCCAATGAAGCTGTTTCAGTTGGAGAAAAAGTCACCGTACTCGCAATCAAAGGCGTAAAACTGGTCGTTAGGAAACAATAATGAGCGCTGGATTTTTTAAGCGCCTAAGCTCGGCGATTGTAGACTTTGTATTGGTTTTCATCATTGTATATGCCCTATTTGCGATAGGAGGTCGTTCGATTTTACAAGATCGAGTCGATTATTTTGATAACCGATATACCACATATTCCGAAATCACCAATGTTTACAGCGAAGATATTCTGGCAGCCCAGACGGAATACGAAGCAAGCATGGAACTCGCAAATGGGAACGAAGAATTAGAAGCACAAGCTGCTGAGACCTACACTTTAAAAACATCGATGTTGAATAACCAAAACATGGTTGATATTCAACCATACAACTTATCCTTAACCGGATATTACTTAGAAATCATTTATTTCTTTGCCTTTGGTGTCGTATTGGCAATTGCAATATTATCTGTTGCAACCATCGGCAAGACACCTGGACGCAGGTTATTACAAATAAAATTGGTTTCTCAAAACAACGAAGGGGAAAATGTTGCCCCGAATGCTATTCAAGTATTTTTCCATGATACGATTTTGAAGTACTTTTTCATCGCAATCGTAATCATGATGAACCCGATTTATGGAGTTGTTTTCATCCTCATGTCATTGTTCATTGATATGTTCATGATGACGGTCACAAAAAACAAAACCACAATCCGCGATTATTTCTTACGACTAAAAGTTATAAAAGCGGGTTATGGTTACTGATAAAAAACAATAAGGAGGAAATATTGTATTATGTTAACACCATTTATTTTTGGAGTTGGCCCATGGGGCTGGGTAGCGATTGTTGCTGCCGTCGTAGTAGTTGTTGCATATTTAGGATCTAGAATCAAAATCGTTCCTCAAGCAACGGAATACATCGTTGAACGTTTAGGTAAGTATCACAAAACATTTACCGCTGGATACAATTACTTAATTCCGTTTATTGACAAAGTTCATTCCACTTATAACGCTAGAGGAAGAGTAACTAGTGCTATTACTTTAAAAGAACAAGTATTGGATTTTCCACCTCAGGCTGTTATTACAAAAGATAACGTTACAATGCAAATCGATACCGTTGTGTTCTTGCAAATTACGGAAGCAAAACAATATGTCTATGGTGCAGAAAATCCAGGTCTATTGATTGAACAATTGACCGCCACTACACTTCGTAACATCATCGGTGAGTTGGAACTCGACCAAACATTGACTTCTCGTGATTTGATTAATGAAAGAATGCGTCGTATTTTGGACGAAGCAACGGACCCTTGGGGTATTAAAATCAACCGTGTTGAGTTGAAAAACATCATTCCACCAAAAGAGATTCGCGAAGCGATGGAAAAACAGATGCGTGCAGAACGTGAACGTCGTGAATCCATTCTAATTGCGGAAGGTAAAAAAGCCGCAAACATCTTAGAAGCGGAAGGTAAAAAAGAAGCTGCCATCCGTGAAGCAGAGGGTAAAAAAGAAGCTGCTATTCGCGAAGCGGAAGGTCGCGCTCAAGCAATCATGAATGTCCAAACAGCTGTTGCAAAAGGTATCGAGTTGGTTAAGTCAGCAAAAGCTGATCAAGCCGTCTTGACATTAGAAGCTTATAAGGCTTTGGAAAACATTGCTCAAGGACAAGCAACAAAGATCATCATTCCAAGTGAATTACAAGGCATCGTTGGTCTAGCTACTGGATTGGCTGAATCTTTAAAA
>QKCT01000098.1 GCA_003245625.1 Bacillota bacterium
GTCTTTCACGACCGGACATACTGGATTTGGATTGCCATTTATGATTCATCCAGATCGAAGCGACGTACCAAGAAGTGCAGGAAGACCACTTCGTTACATTGATCGTTATGTCACCGTAAACCAAGGAGAAGTCTTTTTCTTGACAGAAGCCTTGGCTGTTCTAGAAGGAATCGAACGTGGACCTGCAGGAAACACCTCTTTAGCTGCGGCTTTTTCAATTGCTCAAGAGATGAAAGCAGATGAAATCATCATTGTACAGGAAACAGAATACACAAGCGCCGGTAAGCATCATCAAGCCCAACTTGCTTTTGCAAGAGAAAACGGAATCGAAATCAAGTTTGGAGACCCCAAAGATGAGGTTGCCGGAAAATCGATTATTCTACCAAAAACTGTCGATTTGATTCGAGCAGTTGATCTTGATTTAGTGCAAATAAGAAAACGTTATATCCAAAACCAAGTACAGAAATGCTCCAAATTCTCTGATTCAGATTTGGATTATTTGGCTTTGGAAACAAATACAGATCACGATTTCGTTAAAAGGGAATTAAAGCAATATGATATGACTTGGGAGGAAGAGAATGAATAAACATTTGACTAGAGAGGACGATTTTGAGCAACGTCGTCAACACCTAAAAAGTTTATCAGAGGAAGAATTAAAACAACGTTTTTGGGACTTGGCCGATCAAGCCACAAAACCATTGATTGATTTAGCAAAACAAAACACTACACCCGCTATTGAGAGAAGTGTTCTTTTAAGAATGGGGTTCTCCAGTTTGGAGGCGAATGCTCTCGTTCAAAAAATAATCGGACATCAATTAATCGGCAAAGGAGCGGGACATGTAGTTTATCGATATTCAACCTTAAAAAAGATCTCTATTCGTCAAGCTGGATTGGATTTGCTTCAGAATCACGGATGGCAAGAAGTCATCTCGAGTTTTGAGGTGAAACAATGAATGTGAACGAAAAACTCGATATTCAAAATATCTTAAAGGATTTAGATCAATATGAACCGAGAAGACGAGGTTGGACGTGGCGAATCCCAGAAAAGAATTTAGTCATGGGGGAAAACATCTATCTCGATGCTTCAAAACCACTTCAGAATTCGATTCCACTTCCAGCTGCGAAATATTTTGATTTTATTGATCCTCAACCAATACAAGTGATTACTAGTGAAATCGCTTCTGGACGATTCGAAGATGATATTCGTCGTATGAGAATGGCTGCTTGGCACGGAGCCGACCACTTAATGGTCATTCGAACAGCCGGTCAGTCGCATTTCGATGGCTTAATCGAAGGAACTCCACAAGGCGTTGGTGGTGTGCCTATTTCTAGAAAACAAGTTCGTGCTCAGAGAAAAGCGTTGGACTTGATTGAGGATGAAGTGGGACGCCCAATCAACTATCATTCTTATGTTTCTGGCGTTGCCGGTCCTGATATCGCTGTTATGTTTGCGGAAGAGGGAGTAAATGGTGCCCATCAAGATCCCCAATATAATGTCTTGTATCGTAACATTAATATGGTGCGTTCTTTTGTTGACGCTGCAGAATCCAAACAAATCATGAGTTGGGCAAACATCTTGCAAATTGATGGTGCTCACAATGCAAATGCGACAGCAATGGTCGCTTGGAAAGTAATGCCAGAATTGATGGTTCAACATGCAATTAACTCGCTTTTTTCGGTTAAAGCCGGAATCAAAAAAGAGAATATTGCTCTTTCGACAGTGCCTCCTACTGCTTCTCCTGCTCCTGATATTCGTATCAATCTCCCTTATGCAAAAGCATTAAGAGATTTCTTTAGCGATTACAAAATGAGGGCTCAAATGAATACGAAATACATGGAATCATCCACAAGAGAAGCTACCGTAACACATGTTTTGAATATGATGATATCAAAATTGACAAGTGCGGACATTCAATCCACGATTACTCCAGATGAAGGAAGAAATGTTCCATGGCATATGTATAATGTCGAAGCGTGCGACACAGCCAAACAGGCGTTAATCGGAATGGATGGACTACTTGAATTAGTGGAATTAAAAGAGGAAGGCTATCTCCCCGAAAAAGTTAGAGAACTAAAAGAAAGAGCCGTTCTATTTTTTGAAGAATTGATTTCAACCGGGGGCTATTTTGAAGCGGTGGAAAAAGGTTTCTTCATCGATTCTGGAATCTATCCGGAACGAAACGGCGATGGAATATCTCGTAAAATCGATGGCGGTGTGGGAGCAAACACCGTATATGCTCGTGACGAAGACTATATGGCGCCGGTAACCGCACATTTCGGTTACAACAATATTAAGCAATATGGTCTGTGTGAAGGAGATAATCCTAGTTCTTTGATTGGTGGATGCACCTTTGAAGATCGGTCAAAAATCATATATATTGATGAACTTGACGAAACTGATAATGTGAATGTTCGTATGGATGAAACAAAAAAATATCGCAACACGAAGTTGGTTAAACCTGAAGTAGAATGGCTAGGAGATGGCACTGTTGTGATCGATATCACACTTCCTACTTCGATCAAATATGCGGAAGCAGCAAGTCTTGAAATTGCCAAACAGATGAATTTGATGGAAGCCGAAGTTATCCACAAAGAAGTGTTGCATCCTGCAGAGGCAACTAGAATTCAAGTGAAGGGTAAAATCAATTTTGATATTGATTTAGAAACCCTCACCTTACCAAAAGAACCCGATATTCTTTCCGATAAAGAGATTCGCGATTATATCGAAGAACATCCGATGACGATTATTGCGGGTACTGTTGGAGAAGATGAACACTCTGTTGGATTGAGAGAAATCATTGATATCAAACATGGAGGAATCGAAAAATACGGAATCAAATGTATCTATCTTGGTACATCTGTCCCAATATCAAAACTCGTTGACGCAGCAATTGAAGCGAATGCGGACGCCATTTTGATGTCGACGATTATTTCGCATGATGATGTTCACTATAAGAATATGAAGAAAACACATGATTTAGCTGTCGAAAAAGGCGTTAGAGATCGTCTGATCATCATAGCTGGTGGTACACAGGTCACTCCAGAACTTGCCAAAAAACAAGGTGTAGACGCTGGTTTCGGTCGTGGAACGAAAGGAAATCATGTCGCTTCATTCCTCGTAAAACGGAAGGAAGAAATGGATGATAATTGATGCTTTGGTAGCCGAAATCGGGTCAACTACTACAGTCGTGAATGCCTTTGATCACTTGGATGATAATCCAAGGTTTTTAGGCAGCGGATTCAGTCCAACCACTGTCTTAGAGGGTGATGTAACAATCGGCTTAAACAATGCATTGGATCAACTAAAACAAAAACTTGGAGTCTCTGATTTATCCGCAAAGGAATTCTTTGCGAGTAGTAGCGCTGCGGGTGGCTTAAAAATGAGTGTTCATGGACTCGTTTATGATATGACAGTGAAAGCTGCGAAAGAAGCCGCTTTAGGTGCAGGAGCCAATCTAAAATATATCACTAGTGGCATCATTGATGAATACCAAATTCAAGAGATAAAGAAGATGCCACTGAACATCATAATGATTTCCGGCGGTGTTGATTATGGAGAACGAAAAACAGCGATTGAAAATGCAGAAAAAATAGCTGCATTAAAGAAAAATATCCCTGTTATCTATGCAGGCAATATACAAAATCAAACTGTCATAAAAGAGATTTTTCAAAAAAACAATCAGCAGGAATACCTTTATATCACCAATAATGTATATCCAAAAATTGATGTTTTGGACGTGGATGAAACCAGAGAAATCATCCAAAATGCGTTTGAAAAACATATTATCCACGCTCCTGGGATGGAGAAGGTTAAGGAAATTGTTCATGAATCCATCATTCCGACTCCAGGTGCAGTCATGCAAGCTTCCATTTTATTGCAAAAAGCACTAGGAGATTTGGTAACAATAGATATCGGTGGTGCAACCACAGATGTTCATTCGGTTACCAAAGGTCAAGAAGAAATTGAAAAGATTCTTATTTCACCAGAACCATTCGCAAAGAGAACCGTGGAGGGTGATTTAGGCGTATACATCAATAAAGATAATATTATCCAAATGATTGGGCAAGACAAGATTCGTGAGAAACTTGGGATGAATCTTGAAACATGGAATGATATGATCCATCAATATCAACCGATCCCAAATCAACGACAACTACCAGTAACAGAATTATTGGCGAAAGAAGCTTTACGACAAGCTCTTCAAAGACACTGTGGTAAATTGATATCGATGTTCACAGGATCAGGAAAAACAACTTATGCGGAAGGAAAAGACTTGACCAATGTCAAATACATAATCGCAACCGGTGGAGCCTTGACAAGATTGAATCATCGCAAGGAAATCATACAGGAAGTTTTAAGCAACCGAGACAATCGCTTGTTATTGCCACAGCAAAACACACAAATCCTAATTGATAATGATTATATTATGGCTTCTCTAGGTGTCTTATCGAAAAAACACCCAGAAGCTGCACTCAGATTACTCAAAAAGAGTTTAGGAATTAGGTGAATCCATGTACCCAAGAATCCTTATAGATCAAGCTAAGTTGAAAAGAAATATTGAAACCATTATCAAAATGTCAAAAGAAAATCATATCGAAAACATTACCTTTGTTGTAAAGGCTTTTTCTGGTCACAAAGAGATCTTGGCTTTACTGGAACAAACCTCCATTCAAAGCATTGGCGATTCGCGCATTCAAAACCTAAAAAATTACTCCAGTTTTAAAGGGGAGAAAATGTACTTACGGATTCCTATGTTATCTGAACTCGATGATGTATTGACTTATTCTGATATTTCATTGCAATCCGAGTTGGATACTTTGATTGCTTTGAATCAATTGGCGAAAGATAGAGAACTTTTTCACAACATTATTTTAATGTTCGATTTAGGAGATCTACGCGAGGGAATCTACTATACCAGTGAGTATCTGCCTTTGGTCAAACAAATCTTACAGTTGGAGCATATTCACCTAAAGGGGATTGGAACGAATTTAACCTGTTATGGGGGGTTAGTTCCTGATACCGCAATTTACCAGCGCTTGCTTGATATTAAGCATACGATCGAACAGGAATGTTCAATTTCTCTCGAAATTATCTCCGGAGGGAATTCTTCTTCTTTGGCTTTGTATGATAAAGGGATCATCCCTCAAGAAGTGAATCACTTACGGCTTGGAGAAGCAATTTTATTTGGCAAGGAAACTTCTTACTCCACCCAAATTGAAGGCTTGTATCACGATATTTTTTGTTTGGAAGCTCAGGTAATTGAATGTAAAATTAAACCAAGTATTCCTGATGGAAAAACAAGCATCAACTCCTTTGGAGAAATACCAAAGATTGAAAACAAGGGTATTATGACAAGACTTATTGTTGGTATTGGAAAACAGGATTGCATCTTAGATAATCTCACACCAATAGACAATAATTTATCCATTTTAGGAGGGAGTTCCGACCATTTGATTCTCGAAAGCAAACACAACCGGTATCAAGTCGGAGATATTATCCGTTTTTCCATCAATTATCCAGCTTTCGTTCACTTAATGAATTCCACCTACATCACCAAAGTATTTCAATAAAAAAAGTCATCTTAGGATGACT
>QKCT01000118.1 GCA_003245625.1 Bacillota bacterium
ATCTTTTGTCAAGCCAAACTTTAATGAGTTATTATGACCAGCTAGGAGAATTCTCTCCATATAGTATTGTTGACGAAACATACTATTTTACCTTTACATTGATTACCGATTCTTCCTTTTCTAGAACACAAATCAAAGACTTAGAAACTCATTTAGAAAATACAAGTTATACCTATTACATTTCAGGAGATATATATAATCAATCGAAAATAGTAGACTATATTCTACAAATATTGTTAATCCTTCCGCCAATCACTATTTTTGTCATGTTATTAGTATTTCGTTGGCAAATGAAAGCGATCAAAGCGACATTGTTTAGTGTGTTACCTGCAGCTATCGGTTCCATTTGGACATTAGGATTTATCGGGTGGTTGGGAAATGAAGTATCCATTTTGACCGCAATCGTCCCAATCTTTATCATTGTCATAGGTAGTGCGGATGGGCTTCATTTTATGAGCCATTTTCAGAACTCTCGAGTATTGGGGCACGATATCAAACCGTCCTTAACTGAAACCCTTGAAATTGTTGGGCTCCCAATGATCATTACGACTTTAACAAGTGTCGCTGGATTTCTTGCATTACTCTCCATGAATACGAGCAGTGTTCAAGATTTAGCTGTATTTTCTGCATTAGGAATTTTTCTGGCAGGAATTGCGACTTGGACTATCTTGCCTTTGATTTTATCTCATGGGGTTGATGTTCGTCCGAAAAAGGAGAATAAAGGGCATATAGATCTATCCAAACCGCTTCGGAAATTATGGGGGGCTCCTATTGTTTTAGTTGCTTTAGTTATCTTGATTGTATCTGCAGTTATGTATCCGAAGATTAACAATGAGTTTAGTATGTTGATGATATATAAAGACTACACCGTTGTCGTTGAGAACGCTGAAAAAGCAGAAGAGATTAACGGTGGTAGTATTCCGGTATTTGTACTAATTCCAATGGATGGAGATGCAACGACCTTAACTGCAAAGGCTCAGGTTGATCAAATTGCACAATCATTAATTGATTCATCAGATGTAAATAAAGTAATAAATCCGTATGATATGTTACAAATTATGTATAATCTTCAACAAGATGGAGATATTCCAAGCGACTTGGTCTTAACATCCATTTATAATACGATTGTTGCTTCCGGCAATGAAACAATCAATAACTTAATTTCTGAAGATAAACAATATGTTAGATTATTGGTCTTCACAAAGGACCTGGAAAACGATACTTTGGATGCAGTAGAACAAACCGTAATGGATGCTGATTCAACCGCATCTGTCACAAGTGTTCAATATTTGATCAAAGATCTCAATGTCAATATTAGCAGTATGCAATTGAATTCGATCTTGCTTTCTCTTGGATTGATCTTCGTGATGTTGCTTTTGAGTTTGAAAAGTTTCAAAACAACATTACTAAGTATCTTACCGATCATTGTTACCGTAATTAGTTTATATGGGTTCTTAGGTTTATCACAAATTCCGTTAAATATCACGACTGTTGTGATATTTGGTATCACGATAGGAGTAGGAATTGATTATGCAGTTCATTACTCTAGCGTCTATCGGTATTATCTCAAGAAAGGGTCTATCAACAAAGAAGCAATTGATCTCGCTTATGAAAATACTTCCAGACCGATTATCGCGAATGCGTTAGGAATTTCATTAGGGATGAGTGTTCTGATGTTGTCACCATTAACGATTCATTTTAATGTAAGTTCCTTAATGTGGATCAGCATGATTGTAAGTGTTATTATGACTCTGACTCTGCTCCCAACAATGTTAAGAGGATTTAAAAGGAAATAGATGAAATAAATGAAAAAGTCATACACCGAAAGTGATGTATGACTTTTTTTTTAGGGATTCAAATCCTTACTTGGATTTCTTTGTTTCTTTTGGTTCTGTCTCTTTTGGTTCTTCCTTCACTTCAGGTTTTGTTTCAACGACGACTTCTTTTTTCTCTTCTGTCTTTTCTTTCCCTAAGAAAGAAGGTAATTCCATGCCTGTCATCTTAAACAAATCATTTAGTGGAGGAATTGATTTCATCAATCCGGAAGCGAAATTCGCTGTTTGGCTTTTTCCATCAGCATTATTTCCGCCATCCCAAACGGTGATTGAATCAAACTTCAAGTTCTTAATTGCTTCAACTTGAATTCCAACTAATGTTTCTAATTTCTCTGCGATCAAGTATTGAATAGCAGAAGTAGAGTCATCATTCGCTGCGATAACAAGTTCTTTGAAACCTTCCGCTTGTTTTGACAAGACTTCGAATGTTCCGCGAGCTTGGGCTTCCATTTTTGCATAGATACCATCCGCTTCACCTTTTGCTTTACGACGGATTTGTTCCGCTTCGGCTTCAGCTTGAATGACCAATTTTTCACGTTCGATTTCAGTTTTAACGATAACATCCGCTTCTAAGGATGCTTTTTCTCTGCTTGCTCTGGCAAGTTCGGCTTCCTTTTCGGCAACATATGCTTGTTCCAAAGCTTTCGCTGATGCGATTTTTTCAGCAGAAGTAGCACGTCTTAAGGATTCTGCTTCAATCTCACGACGAGATGCATCTGATTTTGAAATCTCAGCTAAGGAATGATTTTCTCCTTCAATTGCTACTGCGTTTGCAGTTGCAACTTGAATTCTTTGGTCTCTTAAAGCTTCCGCTTCACCAATCGAACCATCTCTATTCTTTTCGGCAACAGACTTCTTCGCATCATTGATTGCCTTTGCTGCAGCTTCTTTTCCAAGTGCATCGATATATCCTGATTCATCATTGATATCGGTAACGTTAACGTTAATCAAACGAAGACCGATTTTCTTTAATTCTGTTTCAACGTTATCCGATACTGCTTCAAGGAATTTATCTCTATTTGTATTGATTTCTTCGATATCCATTGTTGCGATAACGAGACGTAATTGCCCAAAGATAATATCTTTTGCCAATTCTTGAATTTCATCTAAATGAAGACCAAGTAAACGTTCAGCCGCATTTTGCATTACATTGGATTCGGTCGAAATACCAACGGTAAAACGAGATGGTACATCAATACGAATGTTCTGTCTTGACAACGCCTTTGTTAAGTCAACACTAATGGAAAGTGGTGTCAAATCTAAATATTGGTACGCTTGAACAAACGGCCATACAAATTTAGCTCCACCATGAATACAACTGGCAGACTTGTTGGAACCATCGACATTCTTTCCAACTTTTCCGTATACAACTAGAATTTTGTCTGATGGACATTTTCTAATTCTTGTTACGATGAAAACCAAGAACATGAATACAACAACTACGATTGCGACGATTAATCCAACCCAGTCACCAGCACCTAAAAATCTAAACATATCTATTTATCCTCCTCTATTGTTTTTACAACTAAAGTTGTTTCATTCTCTACTCCGATAATCACGACTTCATGTTTTGCAATGATGTCTTGATCTTGTTTGGTGATTGCATCAACTTCTACCAATCTACCTTGATGTGTGAACATTACTTTTCCTTTTCCGGAATTACTTTTAGGAATTCGAATATATACGACAGCGGTTTTTCCGACAGCTGTACGATAGTCCAAGTTTCCGGACGATTCTAATTTCATAATTAAACGCATTACAACAGCGACAATTACTGCGGCAATACAACCGACCAAAGCTCCTATAAGTATAGCTACCCAAGGTTTGGCAGTCGCAGCGAGACCATAAGTGACCCATCCACCAATGCTGAAGAAAGCTAATATTCCACGAATAGAAACAATTTTCAATCCACTAATAGAGATGATGGAATCATTGTTGAAGATATCGGTTCCATCAATATCACCATCCATGTCGAAATCCATATCGACATCGCCATCGAATGCATCGCCATTATCCATGCCAAGCAACATCATGATTATCATGATGATCATAATCGCTGTGGCAGATGTTGCGATGATAAACATTATTTGTTGAAGACTTGTAAGGCTATCCCACCACATAATATATCCCCCTTTATTATTCTATCTTTTATTTTAACACAAAATAAAACATTGTTAACATAGAAATTCAATTTTCCCTTGAATAACAATTTGAAAAAAACATGAGAAATTAAATCTTGTAAGTTTTATAGTAATCTAAAAATTTCCTTGGTTTAGTAGTACGCGACATGACCATCGCATCTTGTTTCTGTACCGGCTAGATAACAGCCTTCTTTTTTGATGATTATCTGGCCTCTACCAAAAGAACTTCCCCGAGGTTCTATCTTGATTTGATGTCCTTTTTTCTGTAATTCTTTTTCCAAACTTGGATCGAAGGTATTTTCAATCGCAACTTCTAATCCCTTATCCCAACGAAAACGTGGAGCGTCCAATGCTGCTTGAGGATTCAAGTTAAAATCGATTAGATTCATAATCACTTGTAAATGTCCTTGTGGTTGCATAAATCCGCCCATGACTCCAAAGGGACCGATTGGAAGTTGATCTTTCATAATAAAACCAGGGATTATCGTATGGTAGGTTCTTTTTCTAGGTTCAATACAATTATGATGGCTGGGATCTAAACGAAATGTGTGTCCTCTGTTTTGCATTGAAATCCCTGTTCCTTCAATGACGATTCCACTTCCAAATCCCATATAATTGCTTTGAATCATTGAGACCATATTCCCATCTTTATCAGCGGTAGCTAAATAGACGGTTCCACTCTTAAGATAATCAATCGGCTCATGTAATTTTGCTTTCTGTGTTAAATCCTTCTCTCTTCTTGCAACATAATCGTCACTGAGTAGGAAGGAAGGATTCAGTTTCATAAACTTCGGATCCGTTACATATGTTAAAGTATCACTAAATGCTATTTTGATTGCTTCTATTTGATCGTGAATACAATTGAAAGAACGATCATCATAGGACCGATTTTTCAATAGATTGAGCGCCATCAATGCAGTAATACCCTGTCCATTAGGAGGTATCTCGCAAATATCATAACCTTTGTAATTCGTTTGAATGGGATCAACGAATTCACAATCATATTCCGCTAAATCTTTTTTGTCAATAAAGCCATTATACTTTTCCATAAAAGCAACTATTTTCTCAGCTAAGGAGCCTTTATAAAAACTATCGCTGTCTGTTAATCCGATTTCTTCCAATGTTCTTGCCATATCCTCGCTTTGGAAGATATCTCCTGCTCGATATCTCTCGCCACTTTTGGTGAAAACATCGAAGAAGTGTTTAAATTCAGGACCTCTATTTTGCTCTTGATAATGTTTGATGGATCGGTCAAAATAATATCCCACTCCTTCTCCGATAGAATATCCTTCTCTTGCAAATCGAATGGCAGGAGTCAATACTTCCATCAAACTGAGATTTCCAAATTTTTCTATTAGTCTCGCCCATCCTTTTGGTGTCCCAGGTACTGTAATAGGAACAACACCAAAACTAGGCATGGAATCATACCCTCTTTGCTTTATTTTCTCAATTGTTATGTTGTTGGAACTGTAACCGCTGCTGTTCATCCCATACAACTTCTGATTGAAATAAACAATTGCAAAGTTATCACTCCCAATTCCGTTGCTGCAAGGTTCAACAACAGTTAGAGCAGCTGCAGTCGCTACTGCAGCATCGATTGCGTTTCCGCCTTTCTTCAAGATTTCCAGACCAGCTTGAGCTGCTAACCCTTCACTTGTCGCTACAACGCCATTTTTAGCATAGACACAGTTTTTATGATTTGAGAATGGATTGGCCATAGGGATCACTCCTTTTTTCAATATTATATCATATTGTTTTTTCTAGGAATCTTAAATAAGATAAAAAGCCACAGATTTTTATCGTGGCTTTCCATCTTTAGGGGGGGACGAATTGTAATTTAACTTAGATATGCGCGATCTGTTGTTACAGAATATCCGATTCCCAAATCGTCAAGATAGTCCATGACTACATTTGAAGGAATTGCGTACCCTAAGCTTTCAGAAGTGCTCGTGACGATCTTGAAGGAGTTGATTCCAATTACTGCTCCATATAGATTTGTCAGAGGTCCTCCACTGTTTCCGGAATTGATTGCCGCATCAGTTTGAATTGCTTCAATCGTATTGGATCCATCTTGGAAATATCGAAGCGGAGCCGATACAACACCAGATGTGACTGAGATTCCATATCCATTGGCGTTTCCAACGGCAATGACATCTTCTCCATAATAGAGAGACACATCATTTGTAGAGTCAATTCCGAAGAATGTCAAATAGCTTTGATCGCTAAATACCGTATCGCTCTTCAACACTGCCAAATCGAGTTCAGTATCGTAAGCAACGATTGTTGCTGTATAGACATCGCTGGAATCAGCGAATGAAAAGGATACTGTTCTGGATACATATTGGAAGTCAGTATAATCTTCATAATCCGTTAAGGCAACAACGTGAGCGTTGGTAACAAGATAGCCATCCGAGTTTATGAAGAACCCGGTTGCTTCTGAGGTGGCGCTATTTGTTACTGTATCTGTTGTTGTACCCCAAGGCGAACGATAGGTAGACGTATATGAATATTCAAATTCCACTGTGATTTCAACGACAGACGGCATGACTATCGTGGCAGCAATTGCCGGATCGGTCGTTTCTAGATTTGCCAGGTATGCCGATAACTCATCGCTGGAAAGGTTGTACACTGCATCCGCTTCGCTTGAGCTAATCGAAGCAGTAGAACTTCCAGTGGAAGATTCGGTGACTGCCGAGGTACTATCTGTAGTGGTTGCACTCGTTGATAGTGAATCACAGGAAATTAGAAATGTCATAACAAATAATAGTAATAGTAGTGTTTTTACAAGTGGTCTTTTCAAAGTAATCCTCCCAGTTTTAATTGATATGCAACCATAGTATAAGTCCTCGTTGTGAAAGCTCTATGTGTAATATAAGAGAATTTTGTGTTGTTTTTTCTCACAACTTCTTCCCAATCGGTTTTTAAGTATATTAATGGTGAATCAAACAATTTAGTGGTACAATAGAAATAGAAATTTGAAAGGAGAATAAATCGATGAAAAAAGCAATTATCATCTTTGGTTCAACAGGAAACCTTACCTATAAAAAACTCCTACCAGCTGTCGACACTTTGATTCATGAAAAACGTTTGAATCCAGAAGATCGAATCTTTTTGCTGGCAAGACATGATATTGATTTATCCTCATATATAGAAGATGCAAAAACACAAGTGAAAAGACATTTAGATTGGGAAACATTGGAATCTTATTTAGAATTTGTGTATTTCAATCTTAATCAACCTCAGGATTATATAGATTTAGAAAAACGTTTGTCAAACAAAGGATATATCGACAATACGTTTTATTTAGCATTACCACCGAAGTTATTCCCAGTTGTCGCAAAAGGGATTAGCGAATCTGGTTTGGTTCAAAAAGGCGATGATTCAAAACGAATTGTATTTGAAAAACCGTTTGGTGAAGATCTCGATAGTGCTAGATCCATCAATAGAGAATTATGGAAGTATTTTGAAGAATCCCAAATATATCGAATCGATCATTATCTTGGAAAAGAAATGATTCAAAATATTTTGGTTGTTCGCTTCGCAAATAAAATATTTGGACAAACATGGAATCACAACACCATTCGTAATATCGTGATTATTGCGAAAGAAACGGAAGGTGTTATGAACCGCGGTAACTATTATGATAAAATCGGCGCTTTAAGAGATATGTTGCAATCTCACCTTCTTCAAATGGCTGCCTTAATTGGGATGACGAAACCTCGGACATTCCAAAGCGAAGATATTAAAGATGCAAAAATCAAAGTCTTGAATGACTTAAAATTAGACGCTTCATCAATTGTGTTCGGTCAATATGATGGCTATTTGAACGAAGCAAAAATCGATGAAAACTCCAAAACGGAAACCTTTATTTTTGCGACTGCGCACATCTATAATGATAAGTGGAAAGGAACGCCAATCTATTTCATTACAGGAAAGAAATTGGATGAAAAAAGAAGCGAAATCATTATCAATTTTAAAGATGATAACAATCTAACACAAATCTTTAGTAATGCTACACCAAACAATTCTAAACTAATCATCAAAGTAGCTCCCGAAGATGGAGTGAAATTTCAATTGAACGTCAAGCAACCAGGACTTAGTGATGAGATTATCCCTGGACACTTGGACTATTGTCACACTTGCGATTGGATCGGAAACACTTCAGAAGCCTATGAAAAGTTGTTATTGGATGTGTTAAATCACAACAAGACATTATTTACAAGGTGGGATGAAATCGAAGCGATGTGGGAAATCATCGATGAAGTTCAAAAAATGGATAAACCATTATATAAATACAAAGATTATTCCGATATTAAAGATATAATCAAAACAGAAAAAGGAGTTGATATAGATGCTTTATGATGTATCTATGACCATCAACAATGAGATCCAAGTTTATAAAAACAATCCCAACAAAAAGCCTAAATTTGTTGCAGTATCTACCTTTGAAAACAATCAAGTATACGAAACTGAATTGACTCTAAACCTCCATACCGGCACACATTTAGATTACCCACTTCATATGGTAAAAAACGGAGCCACATCTGATGTGGAAGAACTAGAGAAACTCATCACGGATGTTAAAGTATTTGATGTCTCCTACTTAACTGAGTCGATTGACTTGAATACCGTTCGTAAGTTTCCAATCGAAGAAGGAGATTTTATTCTTTTCAAAACCAAAAACAGTTACTCGGAAACCTTCTTGGACGATTTTACATTTCTTGGGGCAGATGCCGCAAAGTATCTCAAAGACAAGCGCATTAAAGGAGTTGGGATTGATGGTCTTGGAATCGAACGTTCGCAAGCAGGACACCCAACGCATAAAGCACTGTTGGAAAATGGGATCATAATCATTGAAGGACTGCGATTAAAAGAAGTGAAACAGAATACATATAAAATGATTTGCTTGCCTCTAAAAATAGAAAAAGTAGAAGCAACCCCAGCTCGAATCATCTTGTTAGATAAATAGAGAAAGGAGAATTATCATGGTCGGAAATATCAAAGATTTATTCAATCACCCAATTCAATCGGATTTAGCAAAAAATGCTTCTATGCGTGTTTTAGTCTCACCCGAGGAAGGATGGGATGGATATGTTATGCGTGTTGTAGATGTCGAAAAAAATGGCTATACTCCAAAGCATAGTCATCCATGGCCACATATTAATTATATTTTAGAAGGAAATGGAGAACTGGAGATCAACGGTGTTGTAAACGCAGTTCAAGCCGGATCCTACGCGTTCGTTCCACAAGATCAATTGCATCAATTTCGTAATGCAGGAGATACCCTTTTTCGATTTATCTGTATCGTTCCTGATTACGGACACAAGTTATAAAGATAAGAACAAAAGAAAAGAGTTCGGAATTCCCGAACTCAATTTTTTTTCACTGGTTTTGTGATCAAAATAAACAGGTAAGATAGAATCACAAACAAGAACATAATACCAAAGAAGGCGATGATAAACGACCAAATTCCAGCAACGTTGATATCGAAGAATGGATAGATATAATCTCCAGTGGTTAGTCCCAATATAACCAAGAACACAAAATACACCAAAGGGAAAATCACCCATTTTAAAATATCCTTTTTTTGAAAACTGTATTCGTCTCTAAAATAAATTACGAAGCCAATGGTTAACCAAGGGGTTGCATAATGGCAAAGAATCGAACCAAACCCCGATAATCCTCTTGGATCATATATCGGTTCGAGCATCGTTATATAAACCAAGGATGTGATTGTAATATAGACCACGATTGCCCCCAACATTTTGTTAAAAATAGGGAATCGGTCCCAGTTAAGAATATAAAGCAACCAAAAATATACGGCTACAAATACATTGCTTAAGACGGTAAAATACCGAAACCCACCGAGAGCGGATGCAATAGGTGTGGTAGGATTCTCCAAACCAAGTCCAACAATCGTAGCCAAAACACCAATAGTTCCGATAATTGCAATTAAAAATGCGGATTTCTTTTTCATATCTATCACCAATATTATTATAGTCCAAAAATCATGAATTGAAAACAATTTATCGGGAAAATCTTTAAAAAAATCCCCTGATATATCTTCTTCTAAAATATCGAAATTTGGCTGTTTCTATTCCTCGAAAAAACTAAACAGGTGTTTTTGTTGAGAATATTTTGCCAATAAAGTATAATGTTACTGTGTTAAAAAGGAGTCCTTTCTATGAACAAAATAAACTATGGTAAGGCCGTTTGTTATTCAGGATATCGTGAAGGGCAAAGCCCAGCTACTGGGGTCTTTCCAACTTATCAAGAAATCAAGGAAGATTTGCTAATTTTACATAAGGAATTTTCTTATATTCGTCTCTATGATCCAAGTCAACATGCGAAAACAGTACTAGAAGTGATTCGTAATGAAAACTTATCCTTAAAAGTCATGTTAGGCATCGACCTCCGAGGAGAAATCAGTAATCCTCAGTGTACTTGGGGTGGCGTATATTCAGAAGAACAGATTATCGATAATATCAAAACAAACGAAGCGAATCTTCAAGAACAGATCCGTTTAGCAAAAGAATATGAAGATATTATTTTTGCTGTCTCTGCAGGAAATGAAGCAGTTCCAGAATGGAACGATAATTTGGTTTCGCCAGAGCGAGTTTTATATTTTGTCAACGAACTCAAGAAGAATACATCACAACTTGTCACCTATTGCGATAACACAGATTATTGGGAAACCATTCTTCATGAAGTCGCAAACGCAGTAGATCTCATCTCTATCCATACGTACCCAGTATGGATCGGTAAGGACATCGAGGATGGTCTTTCTACTAGTATTGATGATTTTCAACGTATCGCGACTAAATATCCGAACACAACTTGTATTATCACGGAAACTGGTTGGCCTACGAAAAGCAATGGACGTGGAATAAAAATAGAGAATGCTACCGTGCAAAACCAAAAACGCTTTATCGAAGAAATCCAGCAATGGAGTGAAGAAAACGAAATTCTCGTCTTCTTGTTTGAGGCGTTTGATGAACCGTGGAAAGGTGCTTTTGATCCGGAAGAACCAGAGAAGAATTGGGGTATCTATACGGTTTCAAGAACTCGAAAATTTCAATCATAAATCCATGAATCACTAAGGGAGTAGATATCATGAAAAATAACTTAAATTTAAGAGAAAACGGAAGTTTTACGTTGGAAAACGTAGATGCGTACAGCTATCTTTACTTCCCTATGACAAATTATAAGGGAATGAAAAGCTCCATTACTCCATCCTTAGGTGGAGATGCGAAAATGGACCAAAACAGCTTTTTACTCACTCCCGTAACAAATGAAGACTCTCACAATTCGTTTTTCAATCGAAATGTGTATTTCCGTGTGAATAATGAGTATGTTTGGAGCATTACAGGAAATACGCCTTATCAAATGCTTCATAAAGATGAAGTTCGCTTGGAAGCAGAGATTCTCCTTCATAAAATTGTTCGTTCCAACGCGGAAGTTCAATGTACAATTGAGAGCTTTGTGCCATTCAAAGGCGATTTTCAAGAGTTACACAAGGTAACTTTCCAAAATATTTCCAACCAAAAGATGACTGTGAAACCAGTGATTAGTATACCGATATATTCTCGGAGCGCGGATAATATTCGCGATCACAGACACGTAACCTCTTTGCTCAATAAAGCAACGATCGAAGAGAATGGTATTATCAATCAGCCTACTTTTACATTTGATGAAAGAGGACATAATCTAAACAACATTCATTATGCGGTATTTGTAAAATCAAATGCCGATCTGCACATAAAAAACTACTGGCCAATATTAGAAGAATTTATCGGTGAAGGCGGAAATCTTCTTGATCCAGAAGTGGTCAAAGAAGATTGTGTAAGCAATCATCAACCGGGGGATAAAGTTTCCGGTTATGAGCTAACTGGAGGATTTGAGTATGAAAACGTTGAGTTGGATACTCAGGAGGAAATCACTTTCTATATCAGTATTTCCATGGATCCTGATCTTCAAGTAATCCAATCTCAAGCAGCTTCATTAGGAGAGGAATCTTTTGAATTACAAAAAGCAGAAACGAGACTTGCATGGGAGAAAGAGCTCAGTACTTTACAAATATCATTAGGCGATAAACAGTGGAATGGTTGGTTGCGTTGGGTCACATTGCAGCCGATTCTTCGAAGGATTTATGGTTGCTCTTTCCTTCCACATCACGATTATGGCCGAGGAGGAAGAGGTTGGCGAGATCTTTGGCAGGATAGTTTAGCTTTGATATTAATGAATCCTTCCGAAGTCCGTTCCAGTCTTTTGAATCATTTCTCAGGGGTGCGTATTGACGGAAGTAATGCTACAATCATCGGCGACCAACCAGGAGAATTTAAAGCAGATAGAAACAATATAGCAAGAGTTTGGATGGATCACGGTGCTTGGCCATATATTACAACGATGTTATATGTGAACAAATCAGGAGATTATCGATTCCTTCTAGAACCGCAAAAGTATTTTAAAGATCAATTCAACCACTATACAAAACAGGTCGATTTCGACTTTCAAAATGTTTCTCATATTCAGATGACTCAAGACAACCAAGAATACAAAGGAACGATTCTAGAGCACCTGCTGCTACAAAATCTTGTTCCATTCTATAATGTTGGCGAACACAACAATATTCGTATTGAAGGCGCTGATTGGAACGATGCTTTGGATATGGCAAAAGACAAAGGAGAATCTGTTGCATTTTCAGCGTTATATGCCAGCAATTTAATCGAGCTTGGCGAAACTTTAATGAAGTTAAATGACAGAGGAATTCCACAAATCGAAGTCCTCCAAGAAATGGAAATTCTCTTTTCCAATGTTGATTTTAAAAGTGTAGAAGCAAAACAAACATTGCTCAATACTTACTTTGACTCTGTCTCGAAAACAGTTTCAGGAAAAACCGTGGTTTTGGAAACCAAAACGATTGGACGAAAACTAATCCTTATGGGTGGGTTTTTACAAAGTCATATTCGCAATAACGAATGGATGGAAACAGAAGAATATTCTTGGTTTAACGGATACTATGATGGGGATGGAAATCGTTTGGAAGATGTTTCCAAGCGTCACATGACACTAACCGGACAAGTATTTGCAATTTATAGCGGAACCGCCACCTATGATCAAATCTGTAATATTATGGATAGTGCAGATGACTTCTTGTTCAAGGAAGAAATTGGCGGATATATTTTGAATACTGATTTTGATGAATTGAAACTTAATATGGGACGCCTCTTTGGTTTTGCCTATGGTCATAAAGAAAATGGCGCGATGTTCAGCCACATGGCAGTTATGTTCGCAAACGCATTATACCGTAGAAATTATGTTAAAGCAGGAAACAAAGTGTTGAGTTCGATTTATAATCATTGTGTCAATATTGAAAACTCGAAAATATATCCAGGAATCCCAGAATATGTCGATCCGAACGGAAGAGGAATGTATCATTATTTGACTGGTTCAGCAAGTTGGTATATTCTCACTATGGTGACAGAAGTCTTTGGTGTCCAAGCGGATTTTGGTCAACTCGTTTTACAGCCAAAGTTATTAGCAAGCCACTTCAACAAAATGGATCAAGCATCGATTATAACATTAATCAATAATCATCCAGTTGAGATCATCTACAATAATCAAAAAAGATTAAATTATGGAGACTACTGGATTGAAACGGTATTTATCGATGATAAACCGGTCGAATTCACACCTTATAAAGGTGGAATTATGATTGAAGGCGAAATCACCGGATCGAAAATTGAAGTTATTTTAGAATACCCATACTAAAAAAATAGAGACTCTACCAAGGAGTCTCTTTTTGTTTGATTTCATTTTCATATAATGTTTCCAGTAATTGTACTTGTTCAGGAGTAATAGAATGATTTAACGCTCCAATATTGGAGAACAAATGTGCTTTTGTCTTGATTCCTGGGATGACAGTCGATACAGCGCTATAAGAGAGAATATATTGCAAAGCCAATGGGGCAATCTCCTCTGTGTGCAGAATTGTTTTGATTTTCTTCACAAAATCTGCCCGAGTTTGTATGGTTTTTTTATCCCATCTTGCCCTGACTCCTGTAAACGAAGAATGTTCATCATATTTTCCGGATAGCCAACCAGAATCAAGAGGAACTTTGATGATTAAAAGGATGTTTCTCTTTTGGATTTCATCAAATAGATATCTAGGTTCTTGATGGATGATATTAAACATGATTTCAATGACATCAGGGTTCAAATATTTCAAAGCAAGATCCAACTCTTCCAATGAATCGATAGAAATACCCCACTGATGAATCAAACCTTCCTGTTTTAGTTCTTTCAATACTTGAGGAAGTTCACTTTCTCCCTTCAAAACGTATTGTTCGGGATTGTGTAAAATCACACTATCGATGTAGTTCGTCTGAAGTTGTCTCAAAGACCTTTGAACAGAGGCTCTAATTCCTTCTGGGGAAAATGCCCATTCTCCATTTGGTCCATGTCCAACCTTAGTATTGATGATAACCTGGTCACGATATCCTTTGATTCCTTCTCCAATAATCTTTTCACTATTTCCATCCGCGTAATTTGGTGCAGTATCGAAAAAAGTAACCCCATTCTTGATTGCTTCTTTTACAAGAGCAATCCCTTCCTCAATCGAACTACCGTTCCAACTGCTTTGGTTTCCTAATTGCCATCCACCAAAGCCTACAACACTGACTTTTTTTCCTGATGCAAATTGGTATCGATAGTTCATTCTTGACCACCTCTAAAATGATATTCCACAAGCTTAACATAGATTTCTTTCTCTTCCGAGAATGGCCAGAAGAACCAATAGTGTTTTTTCTCATCGAGCGACAAAGAGAGGTCGTACAAACCAAAATCTCCTAATCCAAAACCATATTTTTCATGATAACGATCGTAGTATTCATCCATCGCTGATTTGGATCGGATGGATTGATGTAAGATTGTTGAAACCGGTGTATTGGTTTCAGATTCAAAAATATCACTTAAAACGATGGCTTGACCTGTCTCATTTAACAAGTTTACAAGTGATGTATTGAAACGAGAGATGCAAGCAGGCATAATGTTCAAAAACTCGGATCTGAGGTGTTCCGTTAACTTTGTCGGGTAGTCCAAACTATTCAACATAGTAATCTCAGTCATCAATTGTACATACAATAATTGGGTATAGACTGGAGTTACAATAATCACATCATATTTTCCAGGAATGTTGTTCGAAAAGTCGTACGATTCAAGTTTCTCCCGGATCGTTAGAACTAAATCCTCAATTTCTTTTTCAGTATGAATTGTCAATAGATGGTTGATCATTTTGTTCCATGGTTCGAAATCATGTAATCCAGTGTATTCCATTGGCAATAAAGTCGTTTTTGCAGGATCAAGTTTGTATTTATGGACAAGTTCGGACAGAGCATTTGTGTCGACATCTGTTAAAGTAAGGCGATTCGCAAAAGGTGCAATTACAGATAAATCAAAGTCATCTGCATTGCCTATACCTAACACTAATATATCAAGTGGAGAAGACCCTTTGTCGTGCAATAGTTTGATGATTGTTTTGGTTATTTCACCACGATATTTTTTCCAACGTTCAAACCGATTTGAGGTTGAAGCATTGGTAATTCGGTTGTATTCTTCAATATTACTCATTGCTAGTGTTCCTTCTTTCTTACAATTCCATTATACTTGGAAATCGTTGTGAATCAAAATGGGATGGTGTTTTTTCTTTTGTTTTTATGTCTATTCACTTCAGCTTGACAAACGATGATTTTGGCAAATCGTTCTTTTCAACAAGATATTTATATGGTATAATTTAAGAAGATATTATTAAGGACGGTCATATAAAGAATCCAGGGATTAAATAATTCCATTATTTTGTCTTTATTTGGCACGCCTTGATAGGACGGATCAATTCACAGTGATAGCCATTGGGATTCAAGATCGACAACACAACTTGGTATTTTGCTTATGCGGAAAAAGGTAGTATGTCTTGTACTACCTTTTATACATGCAGAGCTAAATATATAGCTTTTATAAAGAAGTAAGGAGGATGGTTATGAAGTATGTTACTACGTTTATCGCTTTGTTACTAGTGTACCTGCTATTAGCTGGTTTCACCGTAGACGAAGTGATACTGGGAAGCATCGTAAGTGTAGTTTTAACGCTTATATTGGTGAAACGACTTAATTTTAAAGTCGACTGGAAATTTCCGATAAAATTGTTAAAATTTCTCTTCGTTTATATCCCAGTGTTTATTTGGAAACTCATCCTTGCCAATTTGGATGTGGCAAGAAGAGTTTTGAGTCCGAAGATACCTTTGAATCCTGGGATTGTAAAGGTCAAAACAAATTTGAAGGGTGATCTCGGCAAACTGACTTTGGCAAATTCGATTACTTTAACACCTGGAACATTATCCATCGACGTCGAAGAAGATACGATTTATGTTCATGCAATCGATGTAAAGGGAAAAACGGAATCGGAGAACCAAGCCAATATTTCTGGACCTTTTGAAAAAATTTTAGGAGGTATATTTGAATAATGGACTGGTTAAATTATGTCGTTTTCTCATTAATGGGATTAGGGATACTGTTCACAGTAATCCGCTTTATCGCAGGTCCAAAACTAAGCGATAGAGTTGTATCATTGGATACTTTTAATATGATCGTGATCGGTGTGATCGCGGTTTTGGCATTGGTATTCGATAGTGCACTTTATTTGGATATCGCGATTGTATACGCTGTTCTTGCTTTCTTGGAAACAGTTGTATTTGCTAGATATTTGGAGGGAAAGAACAATGACAATCGTTAGTTATATTTTCCTCATCATTGGAGGATTATTCTTCCTTCTTGGTGGTCTAGGTGTTTTGAGAATGCCAGATACGTTTAATCGTATTCAAGCAGGAACAAAAGCTACGACACTAGGTGCATTTTCGATTATGATTGGTGTAGCATTTGGTGCTGCAGCGGTTGGAGAATGGACTTGGATACCAAAACTTTTGATTATCATCGTTTTCATCGTAATATCCAATCCAGTAGGATCTAGCGCGATTGCAAAAGCGACGTATCAATCAAAGAATATTCCTGATAATTTAGTTCAAGACGATTTGAAAGACAGAGGTGAGAGCAAATGACATTTTATGATATCATCTCGATTGTTGTCGGTGTATTGTTGCTCGTAATTGCTTTTCTAGCAATCAATGCAAAGAAACTAATTAACGCTGTCTTATTCCTATCTGCTCTAAGCATGTTGGCGGTGGTCTCTTTTGTATTATTGAAAGCTCCTGATGTTGCAATTACAGAAGCTGTAATCGGAAGCGGACTTGTGACTGCCCTATTCGTGTTTACGTTATTGTCAGTTAGAGGGAGGGAATCGCAATGAAAAATCTATTTGGATTTTTGATTTCTCTCGCATTAGGAATCGTATTGATTTTGGTTTTGGCAGATACTTCTGCATTTCCAGCATTTGGTGATGTGAATTTAGCAGATCGGATTTCCGAACAATACTTCAATATCACAAATGTAGAAGAAGTGGGATCAGCGAACCTTGTGACTGCAATCGTTGTAGGATTTAGAGGTTTTGATACACTAGGAGAAGTTACTGTATTGTTTATCAGTGCATTAGGTGTTGCTTTCATCTTTGGTGGAGTCAAGCAAAAACGCTTGGATCTCAATTTTAAACCAAACTTTATGTTACGAGTTGGTTCCAACATTTTATTCGGAATTATTCTTGTAACTAGTATTTATATCATTTTCCACGGGCATCTTACTCCTGGTGGAGGATTCCCTGGTGGAGCGATTATTGCCAGTGCAGTATTATTGCTCTATCTTGCAGACGACCGTTTCAGAAGCAATGTCAAAGGCTTCAAGATTCTAGAAGGTGTTGCGGGTAGCGTATTTGTCGTCATTGGTTTACTTGGTCTTGTGCTTGCTACAGCATTCTTACAGAATTTCTTACCAGTTGGTACGGTTGGAAACCTAGTCAGCGCTGGTATCATACCGGTTATCTATGTTCTTATCGGCTTAAAAGTTGGTAGTGAAATTGCTGGTATCGTTGACAATTTCTTAACAGAGGAGGAATCAGCATGATCCAATATGCAGCTATCATTTTGTTTGTATTTGGTCTCTATGGATTGTTTACAAATAGAAATGTAATTAAGATGATTGTTTCTCTAAATATTATGGAAATTGGTCTCAATATTTTCATTGTGTCCATTGGTTATGTCAACGGAGGCGCAATAGCACCAATCATTTCCAGTACACAAGACTTAGGATTAATTTATGTTGATCCACTTCCTCAAGCATTGGTTTTAACCGCTATCGTTATCGGAGTCGGAACAACTGCTTTAGGTTTAGCAATAGCAAAAAGCATTTATAAAACCTATCAAACATTTGATTTGGATGAAATGGGGGAATCAGCATGAGCGCGGTATTAATGATCGCTGTCCCATTGTTGGCAGCATTCTTATCCATTTTAGCAAAGAAAATTGCACCATATCTATTACTTGCAGTTGGATTGTTTAATGTTGTATTCTTATTCTTCCTAACCGATGGCTTTGTGTTCATTGGAGGATTTGATACCGCTATAAATAGTGACCTACTAGGGATTGCACTGTTGTTGGATACCTATTCTCGTATCGCACTTTGGTTGGTAAACGGATTGATTCTTATCATTGCATTCTTAAACTTGAAATCTTACAAAGCATTCAGCAGCATCTTATTGTTGGCTGTCGCTGGATTAAATGGAATGCTTCTTACAAATGATTTGTTTAATTTGTTTGTTTTCTTGGAAATTTCTGGAATCGCAGCTTATTTGATTTCCACTTCCAACAAAAAACCAGTTAATACATTCCAATACTTGATTATGGGTGCGATTGGAAGTAGTTTATTCTTGTTTGGCGTTATCGTATTGTATGCGATGTACGGAAACTTGAATTTGGTTGTTATTATTCAAGCAGTTCAAGCAAGCGGGAACTATAAAGAAGTAATCTTACCATTTACATTGATGTTTATCGGTTTAGGTGTCGAAGCGAAATTACTTCCATTCAATGCTTGGGTCAAAGGTATTTTGGGTCACTCAAACACATTATCTGGGCCGATGATTGCGAGCGTGTATGCAGCGACGATGAGTTTTGTTTTAGGACGTTTGATCACGAACTTATTCGCGTTTGAAGGTACCTTACTAACAGTCGTTACCGTTTTATTAGCTGTTGGTATCGTGGCAGGAGATTTGATGGCTTTTGCTTCTACTAAGACAAGAGAAATCTTATTGTTCAGCTCGGTAGCACAAGCAAGTATTATTGCATTATTATTCGTCAATGGAATTGTAGTTTGGGCAGTGTATTTGATCGTTGCGAACGCTTTAAGCAAAACCGTGATGTTCCTTGTCATCAATAAAGCGACAAAAGAAGTGGGATCAGATGAAACAGATCAACTTCGTGGCTTGTTTGTAAATAACAAATTGGTTGGATTAGCGTTCACATTGGTAGCGTTGAGTGTTATGGGATTGCCTCTACTTGCAGGTTTTGTAATCAAGTTGAATTTCCTTACTCAATTAGCTCAAGGAAGCCAAATTCTATTGATTGCTGTTATCTTAATCGCATCAGTGGTGGAAGGCATTTACTTTGTTCGCTTAATCGTTAAACTCTGGTATAAAGGCGAAAATGAAGTGAATGTGAAATATAATGTTTCATTTAAGGCAGTATTCGTATTGATTGCTTTAGCTTTGCTTGTATTTGGAACGTATTCCACTCCACTAAACAATTTAGACAATACGATTGATACTGTATCGGAGGTGGTCAATAATGGG
>QKCT01000047.1 GCA_003245625.1 Bacillota bacterium
GCAAGATACCGATAATAATTGTTCCAGCTATCAACATGATTATCGCAAACATTTGTAATAACAAATAAGCTCTAATAAAAGTGAGGCCAACTTGCATCATCTTACCATTCTGTTTGGAACCTCCAATGTAAGTGAATATTAGTGAAAGTGGAACTAGAGCGAATAGAATGGTTCCAATGATAAGTAGTATCATTAGCAGTAAGTTTGCTGTACTACTTTGTATGCTGAGGTCCAAATACTCCGCGTAATCAATAGTCATCAACCAGATATTTTGTGCTAATGTAAAAAGTAAAAGCACGAGATTGATAATCATCAGATTTTTCCATTCTTTTGAATGAGCAAAATCCATCAAAAAATTCTGCTCTTGTTGCAATAAACCATCTTCCTCGAACATTAAAAACCCCCCCAACTTAAATGAAAATATATATTAATACATTGATTTTAGCACCAATCTTACATTCTGTCAAATTGCTAAAAAAAAGATGGCCTAAGCCATCTAATTGTCTTCTAAGGGTTTGATTCTTTTTGCAATATATATGAATGGAGTATCTAATAATGCAACCATTATCTTAATGATGTAAGTGGTGAGGAAAATCTCCTTCAAAACAGACCATTCCGTAGTCCAAACGAATGCCAAGGTGACGAAAATCACTGTATCAACGAGTTGTGAGACAATCGTTGACCCATTATTTCTTAGCCACAACCAGCGATTAGAAGGCAATTTCTTGCGAATCCATTGATAGAGGTTAACATCGATTGTTTGTGATATGATAAAAGCAGTAAAACTGCCGACTACTATCATTGGGAAATGAATTCCAAAAATGCTTTCAATTGCTGTATGCCCTGTGTCTTCAATGCTAGGAATAAACTGCAATGCAATCGTCATCACAATTAAAGTAAATACCATAACTGTAAATCCCATATAAACTGCTTTTTTCGCTTGTTTTTTTCCGTAGATTTCATTCAAGGCGTCTGTTCCCAAGAAAATAGTCCCATACATAATGTTTCCAAGGGTAGCGTTCAATCCAAATAGGTCCACAAATTCGATGACTTGAATATTTGCGAGGATTGTAGACATCGCGATCCAGACAAAGATTCCAAGTTTTCCAAATATCTTGTACATCACCATGAACAAGACGAAATTTGTCAGTGCAAATAACACCCATATTATTTCATTTGGCATATTAATTTCCTCCTAGTTTTGATATCGCAGGATGGTTCCGAACTGCGTGCCTGAATTATTATAACGGAGTTCGTGAAAAAAAACAACAATTGTTTGCCTATATGCCAAAAAAGTAGTAAAATAGTAATGATTTTTAATGGAGGTATGTATGAAAAGAGAAGTATTAGTAGAAGTATCCGCAAGACATGTTCATCTGTCAGAAGAACACTTAGAAGTTCTATTTGGAAAAGGGTATGAATTAACTGTAAAAAAAATGTTGAGTCAACCGGGACAGTATGCTGCGAATGAGCGAGTAGATGTTGTTGGACCAAAGCGCGAATTAAAAAATGTTTCGATTCTTGGTCCGGTTCGCGGTTCCACTCAAGTCGAAATATCATTAACAGACGCAAGAAGTATTGGTATCAACGCTCCTGTACGTATGTCAGGAGATATCAAAGGGTCTGCAGGTTGTACATTAGTAGGACCAAAAGGGCAAGTTGAGATTGCAGAAGGGGTAATCGTTGCGAAACGTCATATTCACATTACTCCTAGCGATGCAGAAGCATTCGGTGTACAAGATCACCAGGTTGTTTCTGTGAAAGTTGGCACACCGGAACGTTCTTTAACATTTAGTGATGTTGTTATTCGCGTACGCAATGATTTTGCGTCCGCAATGCATATCGACACAGATGAAGGTAACGCAGCCGGAGTTTCTGGAGAACAATACGGAGAGATTTTATAGGAATGGCAATCCGATTCGAACTGATTCATGAAGATAAGAATTCAGGGGCAAGAACCGGTATATTGCATACACCACATGGGAGTTTTGAGACTCCTATCTTTATGCCTGTTGGAACTCAAGCAACCGTCAAAACCTTGAGTTCGCAAGAAATCAAAGAAGTCAGTGACGGTTTGATTTTGGGAAATACCTATCATCTTTGGTTGCAACCTGGGGAAAAAATCGTGAAAGATCATGGTGGCATTCGTGGGTTCATGAATTGGGATGGTGCATTATTGACCGATTCAGGTGGCTATCAAGTTTTCTCATTATCCGATATTCGTAATATTACCGAAGAGGGTGTTACATTTCGACATCACTTGAATGGATCCACATTGCATCTAACACCGGAAGAATCAATTGCAATTCAAAACGATCTAGGTGCCGATATTATTATGAGCTTTGACGAGTGTCCTCCGTTCCATTCGGATTACGATTATATGAAGGAATCTGTTGAAAGAACCATTCGTTGGGCAAAACGTGGGAAAGATGTACATAAATTCCCCGACAAACAAGCTTTATTTGGAATCGTTCAAGGCGGACCTTATAAAGAATTACGGAAATATTCCATCGAGGAACTCGTAAAAATCAATTTTCCGGGTTACTCGATCGGTGGACTCTCTGTTGGCGAGAGCAAAAAAGAAATGTATGAGATGTTGGAATACATGAAGGATTTGATGCCAAAAGACAAACCTCGTTACTTAATGGGAGTTGGTTCACCGGATGATCTCATCGTCGGTGCTCTCAATGGTATCGATATGTTTGATTGCGTATTACCGACACGAATTGCTCGTCATGGCACTGCAATGACTTCCCTAGGGAAAGTAGTCATCAAGAATAAAACATTCGAAGAGGACCAAAGTCCTTTAGATCCGAACTGCGATTGTTTTGTTTGCAGAAATCATACAAAGGCTTATCTTAGACACCTTCTCAAAGGAAAAGAAATGTTAGGTCAACGTCTAGTGACTTATCATAATCTCTATTTTTTGAAAACATTGATGAAGCAAATTAGAGAGGCTATCAAAACCGATTCATTACTGGAGTTTAAGAGCGAATTCTTCAAAAATTACTATCACAAAAGGGGATAGTTTTCATTATTATATTTATTTTCAAAAAATAATATGATAAGATAGTACTTAGAGTTAACAGTGGGGGTATACTATGTTTAACATGGATGATAAGTTTAATCAAAAACCTACAATAAAAGTCATCGGAATCGGTGGTGGAGGCGGATCAGCCGTCAATCGTATGATCGAGAACGAAGTTCGCGGAGTTGAATTCGTTGCGATGAACACCGATGCCCAAGTCTTGCGATTGTCTAAAGCAGACATTCGCTTGCAACTAGGCAAAACCCTTACCCGCGGACTCGGAGCCGGAGCGAACCCGGATATTGGTAGACAAGCAGCGTTGGAATCGGAAGATGAAATTCGAGATATGTTGGCTGAAACCGATATGGTGTTCATTACCGCCGGAATGGGTGGAGGAACAGGTACTGGTGCCTCACCTGTCGTTGCGAGAATCGCACGAGAAATGGGTTGTTTGACCATTGGTGTCGTAACCAAACCTTTTGGCTTTGAAGGCCGTAGAAGAGCTTCTGTAGCTTTACAAGGGTTAGAAGAATTAAAACCTTATGTCGATACATTGATCGTCATACCGAATGACAAATTATTCTATATCGTGGATAAGAATACACCTTATTTAGACGCATTCCGTGAAGCAGATAATGTTTTGCGACAAGGTGTTCAAGGAATTACCGAAATTATCGCCGTTCCTGGCGTGGTTAACGTTGACTTTGCTGATGTGAAGACCGTAATGAAAGATAAAGGGACCGCACTGATGGGAATCGGTTTAGCGGAAGGCGAGAATCGTGCTGTGGAGGCTGCGAGAGCAGCGATACGTTCTCCTTTATTGGAAACTTCCATTAACGGTGCTACGGATGCCATTGTCAATATTACATCCGGATTCGACGCTTCCTTATACGAAATCAATGAGGTTATCGAAGAAATTCAAAAGAGTTCCACAACAGATATTAACGTCATTTATGGTTCGGCAATCAATTCCGATTTAGGAAAAGAAATTATCGTAACCGTCATCGCAACAGGTTTCAGCGAAGATCCAATCTTCAAGGAAACCGTGATTGAAAAACCGATAGAAAAAGAAGTTGAGCCTGAAATGGAACCTGAAATCAAACTACCAGACAAGAAGAAGAGCAAGAAAAAGCAACGGAAAGCTGTCGTGAAAGAAGACGTGAAAGAAACGGAAGAACAAAGCGACATCAACATTCCTTCTTGGCTGAAAGACAGATTCAAAAAATAAGGCTGAAAAGCCTTTTTTTTCAAACCAAAATCAATGAAAGGAGGCATCGAAATGGATGAAATGAAAGAATATGAAGAACTGACATTAGAAATCATTGAGATCTTAAAAAGTGATCTTTCAAAAGAAGTGATACGAGAAAAAATAGATGAATACCATGATTACGAATTAGCCAAAGTCATCCGTGATATGACAAAAGAAGATCGTACTTTATTATATGAGATTCTCCCAACCAAAACATTGGCTGATGTATTCGAGGAATTGTCTCCTGAAGATGCTTTTCTGATTTTGGATCAAACCAGCTTAACCGTGATTACACGAGTGTTCCGTCATATGGAGGTCGATGACCTCGTCGATATCATCGAATGTGTGGAAGACAAAGAAGATCGTATTACATATCTCTCCTTGATTCAAGTTGATAAACGAATCACCGTCAAGCAATATCTGGACTTTGACGAAGATGTTGTTGGATCTATTATGAATAACTCCTTTATCGAGGTTTCACCTACTGATTCGGTAAAACAAGCAATCAAAACCGTTGTAGAAGAAGCCCCCGAATGCGAGTATATCAATAATATCTATGTATCAGAAAACGATAAATTAGTAGGAGTTCTATCTCTTAAGGAATTGATCTCAGCAGGAAATGATCGTGATAAACCTGTAGCGGAACTGATGTCTGAGAATTTAGTGACTGTTACTCCTTCCACAGCAAATGAAGATGCTTTGGTTATTATGCAAAACTACGACTTCCAACTATTACCGGTTGTCGATAAATATTCGAAATTGATTGGAATTATCTCTTTTGATGATATGTTGGAAACACTGAGTTATGAATCCGACATGGACTATTCCAGTTTAGCCGGTGTGTCTGAAATTACCATAGACGAACGCGAAACCGTTTGGGAAACCATTCGCAAACGGATGCCTTGGTTACTGATTCTATTGGTCTTGAATTTGCTGACTAGTAGTATTA
>QKCT01000115.1 GCA_003245625.1 Bacillota bacterium
GGATATCTATCAAACATAGGGTAATCGGTTCCTTGCAAACAGCAAAATCTTGAAGTAATTGTCGTTCATCTGGTAAGGGATAAAATAGATTCTGTGATATGACTTCCTCCAATTGTAAAACCGGTCTGATGAATCCATGAATCGTGAAGTCATTCTTTGCGATGAAACATTCGATGGATTCTTCATTCTTCAAAGTGAAAACAAGACGATCTGTATACAGAAAATCATCCAAAAACAATTGTTTTTTTAGCCGTTGTTGAAATTCTTCGAAGGCAAGGTAATCTGTAGTGACATGCAGCAAGTCTTTTGCTATCTGATTCTCAAAATGTATCATATTTTGGTCAATCCGGATAATACCACCATCTAAGCGATCAATTAATTGACTATATTCGTTTAATCGCATATCGACAATATGATACCGATCAAAATCAAATAATAACTTTCGCAATAATTCACTGGCAAGCAACACCAATTTCTGTTGCATATCAAAATGATCCAGTTCATTGCTATAAGCGATGAAGTGGTCAAATTCGGCTTCTCTTGAGATTCCATTGGCGAAGACATACATCGTTTCTACTGTTTTGTATAACCCTCTCGGATAAGTGATTATTTCTTCGTAACCGTATAGTTTCGTCAATGCTTTTTGTTCAATAATATGCTCCAAAATGGTGTCCGAAAACATCATCGAATTGAACTCTTTTTCCAGCAGCAATCCTTTGCTGTAATGATACAGGATATAATGATCTTGATATGGAGTAAGGAATACCAACTTCGAAAAAGGATAGATAGAGTCCATCGAATGGAAGATATGGTGAACCACATCACGTGCCTTCGAGAATCGTTTGGCTTTGAAACCATAGGATAACAATCGATAGACGGAATCAAACGTATGTAACATCGGTGGTTCTGGAGCAAGTTCTTCAATCAGGTACTCTAGTACTTCTGTTTCATGTTTATTCGCTAATTTCTTCGCAAGTTCTAAAGCGGATTCATAGAAAATCAAACGATAATTCTTGGAAATAACCTGTTTCATAGATGGTAAATATTCCTGGTAGAATCGCCAAGCTTCATCCAACCGATCTAATTCGATATTAATCCGAATATATCGATCTAAATAACGATGTTTATTCTTTGATTTTACAAAGTATTCTTGATATTTGATCAAAGCATCTTGGTAATTTCCTTCGGCAGATAAAATATCGCTTTCTGTCAGTAAGAAAATTGGATTCCGTTTACCACGATCGAATTTAATCGCATGCTCGAAATGTTCCTTTGCTTGATCGATATTATTTTCCTTCAAGCAAAGCATCGAAAGTTTTAAGTATTTGCTGACAAGATTGCTCGCAGAAATGGTGTCTTTGATTCCTTTTAGTGCATCAATTGCTTTCGCATACTCATTCAAACCTTCATAACATACAGCTAAATAGAAGCGCTGCATAACCTTTTGATGTTCATTCGTTAAAAAACGCTCACGATGCATAAGAACAGACTCCAATTTCATAAAGTCTTCTGTTCTTAGTAGCGTTTTAATCAATTCTTCCAGTAATGCAAGATGGTCTTCTTTGCCATCATATAACTCCAATTCCAATTCTGTTTCAAGAAAATGAATCGCTTCTTTATGCATACGTAAATACCGCATTGATTCAACCATCTGTTGAATAATCGACAATGCAGCTTCAGTATTGCGCTCGGTTTTTGCTTGTAACAACAATGATTCATATTGTTTTATGCTTTCTTCCGAACGCTTTTGTTTCTTTAGTTCTTCTAGTTGTTCTTTGTATTCCAAAACGATCACCTTGTCATGGTATATTGTTCTAAGATATTGCCTTCTAAGTCTTTGATCATTACGATTAAGGTCTTTGGTTCAATATCCAGGATAGCATAAGATGCTTTTGCAAATAGTTTATGAGAAGACAATGACCCTGGATTTATCGCCAAAGTACCATCGAATTCTCGGACTAGAAATTGGTGTGTGTGGCCAAAGCACACAACATCTATTTCATTGTATATCACATGGTTTAATAATCTCGTTAATCCCATTTTTACAGAATAATGATGGCCATGAGTGAAGAAAAATTTCCAGCCTTCAAAGACAAAAGTCAAATCATTAGGAAAGTTCGGTTCGAATGGATAATTTCCCTTTACGCCAAAGATTCCCAATTCCGTCAATTCCACTTCGCGCATCTCAGAATCGCCAAGCGAAATAACTCGGTCAACTTGGGAGTATTGAGATAGCATCTTCTTTACGGACTCCCGATCGCGATGATTATCGCTAAATAACAACAGTTTCATTTTTGATATCCTCTATTAGTTGAGCCAAGGCTCTTCCTCGGTGGCTGATACGATTCTTTTCATCCTGAGATAATTCTGCCATTCGTTTCCCTGTTTCCTTGACAATGAATATAGGGTCATAACCAAAGCCATTGTTTCCAACAAAATCAAAGGCAATCTCTCCCTCTACTTTTCCAAGATAGGTATAATAGGTATCATTTGGATAATAAAGGACTAATTGACTAATAAAACGAGCTGCTCGATTGCGTTCGTTCTTTAGCATATCCAGTAATAGTTGATTATTGGAAAGACTCGTGCCTTCTTTTGAGAAACGTTTGGATTTCACTCCAAGCAACTCCGGTAAAGAATCGACAATCAAACCAGAGTCATCGCCTAGCGTAACAAGACCAGTAGCGAAAGCAATTGTTTTCGCCTTTTTCATCGCATTTCCTAAAAATGTTTCTTCGTCTTCTAGAATTTCCTCGACATATCCAATGTCGGTTAAACTTTTACATAGAATGCCATATGGCTCTAGAAGTGCTTTGATCTCTTGATATTTATTTTTATTATGAGTCGCTATGACTAATGTTTTCATGAAATTCACCTGGTTTTATTTTATCATATTCTACCAGAAATAGGGGTGAAACAATAAAAAACAGTTAAGAAATCTCTTAACCGTTTTGTTTTATAGGTTTTCTACCGTTTAGCCAAATGGTAAACTTTTGAATCAAATCGTTTCTTCCGACCAAAAGAATTTCGTCTTTAGGTTCAAAAGGAGTTTGAGAACTTGGGATAATAATTCGATCGTTTCTCCGAATCGCAACTATGTTTACTCCGAATTTCTTACGTATATCGAGTTCCAACAAATTCTTTCCTATCAACTTCTTGGAAACAGATGTAGAAATAAAACTGTATTCAGAATCGAGTTGTAGGTATTCTAGGAAACTACCGGAAATCAAAATCTTAGCCAATCTCTTTCCAGTCGCTTGTTCTGGCCAAATCAAGTGTTCTGGATCAACACCAAGTTTTTCAACAACTCTGGCATGATATTCTGACTGAACCTTTACAAATATCTCTTTCACACCCAAATCTTTAAGAATTAAAGTAGTCAAAATTGAATTATCGACATTCATTCCAGTCGCCACTATGACTGTATCATAGGAAGAAATACTGATTTCTTTTAGGGCTTCAATATCTGTAGAATCTAAGCAAATTGCATTGGTGACAAGTTTGGCGATCTTTTCAATCTTATCGAAATTCTTATCGATGACTAGAACATTTGCTTCTAGATTGACAAGTTCTTCGATTAAAGCTAAGCCGAATCGACCTACACCGATGACCGCAAATGATTTTTTTGCCATGGTATCACTCCATTTCTATTCCTATAACTATTATACTTGAAACCTGTATTTTGTCAATCTTTAGGATAAATTAACAGTTTCATCACTATACATTTTACCTCTCCTGTTATATAATATTACCTGACGAGGTGAAATGAATGAACGAATTTGATGAATTGTTTAACGAAAAGAAAAAAGAGGAAGAACAACCAACCATCATCTTCCCTTCGGACAATCAAATTGATCCTAATGAAGAAATCCTAAAACTAGATCGTTTACAGCGACATAACGGTGTTTTAATCTTAATTTACATCGGAATGTCCATCCTGTTTAGCGTGTTTTCGTTATTCTATGTACAGATGACTTACGGAGATACTACGGTGATATTAGATAATATCAATCTTGTTGCAGACCCTACAATTACCGTAACCGACTCTACAGACTCTACACAGCCATGGGAAATTAGCATTTCTGCTCAAGTACAAAATGAAAACAGCATTGATATTCCGATTATTTACATGGAAATTATTTTTTATAGTGACAACGGCGAAGAATTTTCCTATACAATACAAGAGAAAGATATCGTTGCCGGGCAAATTGTCTTATTAGAAGATACCGTGCTATCGACGTTTGATCCAGTCAGTTATGATGTCAATCTAGGATTTGATTTTAGCGGGTTATTCTATACATTAGTAGGACTATTACCAATCGCTTTTAGTGCCATTCTATTTCTGATTATCGATAGAGAATCATTTGCATATGATACGAAACGCTTTAAAAAAGATTTCTGGAATCATGTCGGAACGATTGTCTTCGGCTTTGTCATGGTTTGGGTAGCACTACTCCTTTCACAAATGATCTTAACTCTTCTTGGAGTGGAAGGCACTAGTGAAAATGAAATGACGATTCAAAACATGTTTACAGCTAACCCACTCAATCTAATCATGTTGTTTCTACTGCTCTGTGTAGCTACACCGATTACCGAGGAAGTGGTATTCCGTAAAGTAATTTATAATTTCGTCGAGAAGCGTTCCAACTATATCGTAGCGATTATTGCTACTGGAGCTATCTTTGGATTAATGCACGTTATCAATTATGGAGATTTTATTCAGTCTATTCCTTACATCCTTATGGGCCTTGTATTCGGTTTTATTTACTTCTATTCGAAAAAGAATATTTTAGTAACGATTGGTGTCCATTTCATTAATAACTTCATAACATTTATGATCTATGTATTGATGGTATATGGTTTTAATATCTACTAAAAAATAATGATAAAGCACTCTTTTCGAGGGGTGCTTTTTTTATTTGTTTTTGTTTTATAACAGGTTATATTGTATAATATATATAAATATTTAATGTTTCAGTAAAGGAGTTTTTTAGGTGAAACGAATACTACTTAACGTTATCCTTCTTCTATTAGCCATCTCATTGTTTGGT
>QKCT01000113.1 GCA_003245625.1 Bacillota bacterium
TGGAAACAGTATTCTGGGAGCGATAGGAAGATTTATTCTCCCTGTATTCCAACCGATTGGATTCAGTGATTGGCAATCTACTGTTGCGATGTTGACAGGAATTGTAGCGAAGGAATCTGTAGTTGGTACTCTAGGTATTTTATATGGTGTGAATGGAGATGTCATTCAAAACGGTACTTTGTTATATACTTCAATTCAAAGTCACTTCACCGCTGCTCAAGCGTATGCGTTCATGGTCTTTGCATTGTTGAGTACCCCATGTATCGCATCGGTTTCTGCGATGAAGAAAGAATTAAAATCATGGAAGTGGTTCATCTTCACACTTGTTTATGAGATAGTAATTGCTTATTTGGTTGCTTTCTTAATCTTTCAAGCATCCTCTATTCCACTAGGAACCATACTGACCTATGTCTTTACAGCTTTGGTACTGGTTTTTGTATTCTTTATGGTTCGTAAGTTTATTAAGAACAAAGGGAGTGCTTGTGGACCGGATTGTGCTAGTTGTAATAAAACAACAGGATGCAATTTGACTCAATATATTAAGTTTAAAGAAGATATTGAATCTTCGATTGATAGAGGTGAAACGGATGGAGAGTAAACGATATTCAGAATCGTTAGAGGATTATTTAGAAGCAATTTGTATGCATGGTGGGGAACATGTGAAATCTGTTGATTTGGCAAAACAATTAAATGTTTCCAGGGCTAGTGTGAATAAGGCAATCAATACTTTGATGGACGAAGGTTTAGTCGATAAAGAATTGTATGGCGATATTTCACTCACGAAAAAAGGCAAAGATATCTCTGCCCGTATTTTATGGAAACATAAACTCTTAAGAACATTCTTGATTGATATCTTGAAGGTTCCTCCAACCACTGCAAATCAAGAAGCTTGCGGTATCGAACACTCCATTTCAGATGAAACAGCTGAGAAACTAGAAAAACTCGTTCAACAATTAAAAACAGAGTAACCATTTGGTTGCTCTGTCTTTTTTTTATTTAGTAGTATCTCTAGCAATTAATTCGACATCAATCTTACGATGGAATTCTTCTAACTCCTCTTTGTTGATTAATTTCATCAAAGAAGTTACCGCGAAAGAACCGATTTCTTTTCTGTTCTGTGAGATGGTGGTCAATTTTGGTTTGAGATGTTCTGCCATCTCGATATTATCGAAACCGATGATTTGTACATCCTGAGGAATTCTTTTGCCAGCTCTTTGCAAGGCTTGAATTGCCATGATTGCCATATAATCCGAATCACAAAAGATTCCATCGCAATCCAAGTTGGATTGAATGACGTTTTCAATGTCGTCTTGGCTTGGAGTTTTAAATTCCAAGTCATACGAGAAGTTATAAATCTCTTTTTCTTCCAAAGCGGATTTAAACCCTTCTGTACGTTCTCTTACAATCACAAGGTCGGATGGCCCACGGAAGTGGATGATTTTCTTACAACCACCTTTGATTAACTTTTCGGCAGCTAATTTACCGCCTAAGAAGTTGTTGGAAGTAATCGATGGGATATCATCTGTTAATTTATGGTCGATTTCAATGATGGGAATATCCAATTTCTTATAATCTTCGATACGATGTGTATTGGCAATTAAAATCAAGCCATCGATATTGTATTGATCGAAGATTTTAAGATACTGGTCTTCTTTTTTGGGATCATCATGGGAGTTACATACCATGAGTCGATAATCATATTGTAAGGTGAGATCTTCGATAATCTCCAATAATTCAGCAAAATAAAAGGAAGTAAGGTGGGGGACCAATACTGCAATGATACTGGATTTTTTTTGAAATAAGGATCTGGCTAGTTCATTCGGGACATAGTTTAATTCATGGATTGCTTCCAAGACCATTTCTTTAGTTTCAGAATTAACATATCCTTTTTGGTTGATGACTCTTGAGACAGTAGCGACACTGACATGAGCCAGCTTAGCAACATCTTTGATTGTAGCCATACTAATCACCTCTTTATATGTAAAATTATACATAAATTTGACCATTTTAAAAGGCAATTGCTTCCTTTTGTGTAAAAAATTACATAAAATATGCAAAAAACACATGATTTTACGATAAATCACACAAAAATATGAAAACAATTTCATATAAAAGCGGTCACTTATCTATTAGACAAGACCCTATTATTATAGTAAACTATTAAGTATCAGAGTACAGTGGAGGGTAATATGAAGAATACCAATATCAAGTTGAGAAACTTGGTCATTTATCAAATTTATGTTCGTAATTTTTCGAAGGAAGGAACATTAAATGCAATTGTTCCGGAATTGGATCGTATCAAAGCATTGGGTGTTGATGTGGTTTATTTGTTGCCAATTCACCCAATTGGTGTCAAAGGAAAAAAAGGCAGTTTAGGATGCCCTTACTCAATTCAAGATTATCGTGCGATTGCCAAAGAACTTGGAACGATGAATGATTTGGAACATTTGATTCAAGAAGTCCATTCTCGTGGATTGAAAATCATGATGGATATCGTTTATAACCACACGTCCAATGATTCGGTATTGTTACAAGAACATCCAGAATATTTTTATCGAAATAAATCTGGTAATCTTGCGAGCAAAGTCGAAGATTGGAGCGATGTAACAGATTTTGATTATAGCAAAGATAAAGCTTTATGGACAGAACTCAGCGATACTTTGGTTGATTATGTAAAAAAAGGCGTTGATGGTTTCCGTTGTGATGTTGCATCCTGTGTGCCGATGGATTTCTGGAAGTTTGCAGGGAAGAATGTTCGTAAAGTCAATCGTAACGTCTTTTGGTTATCGGAATCGATTCATGGTGGGTTCTGCAAATACCTAAGAGATCTTGGTCATGAGTGTATGAGCGAACCGGAGATTTACCAAGTATTTGATATGGCATATGATTATGATGTCCAACCATTCTATGACGATTATCTAAGAGGAAAAAGACCGCTAAAGGATTTCTTGGAAGCTATTCAACGTCAAGAAGAGATCTATCCTGGAAATTACGTCAAGATGAAGAACTTAGAGAATCATGATAATCTAAGAATCGCTAAATACGTTGATGGAAATCTCGATAAAATCAAAAACTGGACGGCATTCAATTATTTCCAAAAGGGAGCGGTTATGCTCTATGCAGGAGAAGAATATTGTTCCACGATTACCCCTTCTTTGTTTGAAAAAGATTTATATGACAAAAACGAGGATATCTCAGAATTTTTGGTTTCGCTGGCAAAACTGAAGAAACAAATCATTTTCTCAAAAGGAATCTTCCATTTCTATATTCCTACAATCGATGGAGTTGCCTATAACACCGTCGAAGATGTGAATAAAGAATATCATGGCATCTTCAATGTCGGTCAAGTCGAAGGCGAAATCGATGTTCAACTTCCAGATGGAACTTACCGCAATATTCTTACAAAGAAAGCGATCAAAGTAAAACAAGGGAAGATGGTACTCGTGACAGATCCGGTTATTATAAAAATTAAGAAGAAATGAACTAACATAGCAATTTAACAACTTTTACGTTATAATGAAGTAGAAATAAAAGGAGGAAGATTATGTTCTTATTGGGAATAATCGGATTACTTATCATTGTCTACTTCATTTTTGTTTTTTTGAAAAGAACGATCATGGAACAACAAGGATTTGCGACAGAGAGAAAAGAAGTCCGATATCAACGAAATCCAATTGCACCACAAGTTGATTTGACTCCAAATCAACAAATAGTGATGACGGAATTGGAAAACAACGGAAGTTCAGAAGAAATTGCTTTGATTCATAAAACCAAAGTTTCCAAAGCGGTTTTAACCAATATGGTGAAAAAGGGACTATTATTACGTAATGACGATTATGTGGATCCAAAACGAAATCTAATGATATTGATCGGTTCCTTGGTTCTATTGACTGCAGGGATGATACTTGCTAATTATTATTTATTGGTTAAGTTGAATCTTCGTTACTATGGAATTGTCGTTTATCTATTCTTGTTTATCATTTTGGTGTATAACATCGTGATGAAATATCGACAAACCGATATTGAGAATAGAATTCGCATCAGCGCTTCTATTTTAGGAATCTTCTTAGTCGTATCGCTTTGCTTATGGTTCTTCGGGGGAAGACCATATCTGTATGCGGAAGAATATGCGGATTTGATTCAAGTGGAAGAAGCGGATTTTGTAAATGATATTCAAACCGTTGATATCGAAACGCTCCCATTAGTGGATAAAGCGTATGGGTATAAACTGGGGCAATTAAAACTAGGAGAGTATCCGGGGATTGGTTCGCAATTTGAGGCGGGAGAGTACTCCGATATTATTTATCAAGGAAAACAATATTTAGTCGCTCCTTTGGAATATCGTGATATCTTCAAATGGCTAAACAACAAAACCGTTGGTACTCCGGGATATATCTTAATCAACAAAGTAACTGCGGAAACCACATTTGTGAATTTAACAGATACCACTGGAGAAGGGTTGCTTTATACTCCATCGGCGTTCTTTAGTCAAGATTTGGTGCGTTATGCCTATTACAATGGAATGTCCAAATATCGCTTAGAGAATCAATTCTTTGAAATCGATGAATCGGGAGTACCATATTATGTGTTACAGTATTCTCTACCTACGATTTTTATCAACGGCGGGAATAAGATTAATAAGATCGCAGTGGTGAATGCGGTGAATGGAGATATTCAAATCTATAGTCCGGGAGAAGAACCGGATTGGGTCGAATCGGTATATCCAAATTCGTTATTATTCGAACAACTGAATTATTGGGGCTCTTTACAAGAGGGATGGTTGAATTCTATCTTTGCTCAAAAAGGAGTATTACAAACATCATCCGGTACGAGAGTAATCATGAATGAAGGAGAATTATATTACTTCACAGGTCTTACCAGTGCTGGAAATGATGAGTCAACGATTGGGTTCGTGTATATGGGGATGAAAACCAAGGAAACAAAACTATTCCGTTTCCCTGGGGCTACAGAAGATGCGGCAATGAACAAAGTTCTAACGCTATTGCCTCAGAATAATATCTCGACTTCTTTCCCAATTCCAATC
>QKCT01000059.1 GCA_003245625.1 Bacillota bacterium
ACAGTATATTCAGTTTTGAAAGAGGTCTGGTGATGATGGCGAAGTGGACACACCTGTTCCCATACCGAACACAGAAGTTAAGCACTTCAGCGCCGAATGTAGTACCTTCGGGTGCAAGACTAGGACATTGCCAGGCTGCTTTCTTTTTAAAGCCTCAGTAGCTCAGTTGGTTAGAGCACATGACTGTTAATCATGGGGTCCTAGGTTCGAGTCCTAGTTGGGGCGCCATTTACTTGGCCCGTTGGAGAAACGGTTAACTCACATGCCTTTCACGCATGCATTCACGGGTTCGAATCCCGTACGGGTCACCAAATAAATGAAATAAAGACTTAGGAAATTCCTAAGTCTTTCTTTTTTATGTTATTGCTTTTTTAAGATAATGCAGTATTAAGTGCGTTATACGCTACTTGGGAATCGGTTTGTACGACAACATCATGATATACAAACAAATAACAAGTCACGCTAGAGTCCAAATCCAAAGCGTCATAGTATTGTTGAGCCTGTGTGGAAGTGCTGACTTGCACGACATCAGCATAATACAATTGTGTTGTGGTTGCGTCCGTCATTTCACCGTATTGTAACGTTATTGGAGTAACACTAAGGGAGTAATTGGTAGAAATTGTATCAGATAGAGCTTCTAATTCACTCTCGAGTACTGATTCAACCATTGTAAATCCTTGATCTTCCAATACCGTTTGAACTTCACCAAGATAATCCTCGGTTCCTCCATCTTTAATGAAGTAATCTGTTGAACTATTGGAATCACATGCAATCAAAATAAATGAAAACGTAAATAGAAATGCAGCTAGTAAAAACTTTTTCATATATATCCTCCTTTCAATAAGTATATCAAAAAGCAAAATAAAAGAAAACATTTTATTCAAAAAATGTATCATATCATACAAAAAGAAGATTCAAAATATTTCTCATAGAAGCATATTTAACATGTTTAACAGATTGTAAGAATCACATTCTTGTGTTATAATGATTTCACCGAAGAAGAACGGCCCGTTGGAGAAATGGTTAACTCACATGCCTCTCACGCATGCATTCACGGGTTCGAACCCCGTACGGGTCACCATGAAGAAAATGACGGCTATTTCAGCCGTTTTGTATTATTTAAATGAGGTAAGTATGATTGGCCAACGAGTTCTTGAACTGGAAACAATTGATAGTACAAATAATTATATAAAACGTGAAAGAGATCATCTAGAAGATGGTTTTCTCGTTGTTTCAAAAACCCAGACTCAAGGTCGGGGAAGACATGGAAATATATGGGATAGTGCTTTGAAAAATTTGTACTTTAGTTTTTTAATCAAAAAAGAATGTGTTCGGGAAGAACTGTTCTCAGTACTGATCCATGCATCCTTAACCGTTAGCAATGTTCTTGCCAAATTAGGAATGTCATCCACGATTAAGTATCCAAACGACATTTTGGTGAACGGGAAGAAGATTTCCGGTATATTGATGGAGAGTATCGGATATCAAAAAATCGATTCGATTATCGTTGGTGTTGGTATTAATCTAGAAGGAGTATCAGATGATTCTTTAAAAGATAAAGCGACGTCAATTAATGAATGGTGCGAGAAAAACGTTACACCAAACGACGTTCTGAACCTGTTTATTCAAGAATACAATCAGTTCATTCCCTCCCCTATCCTCTTTCGAGAATATAAGAAGAAACTAACGTTTCACAATAATACACTAATCCTTTCAAAAAAAGAGTGGAAAATATTAGATGTGCTCGAAGATGGATCTTTACTACTAGAATGTGAAGGGAGAGCCATAACTCTGGATTATAATCACGTCTCACTGCCTAGAGAATATCAATAGATGTTGAATTTAATAATAAATAAGACATATTTAAATTTTGCATAGATTATGTGCTTGATTTTGGATTTTTCATTTACAGATGGAAAGTCATAACAATAACCCAAATATTGAGTAGAATCATAAAATTCACCCTCAAATCATTTCATATTTACGCAAATATCATAAAAATTATCTAAAATTAAGCGAAATTACTTGAAAAAGGATTTCGTTTTTCTTTTTTTTACGTGACAAATATCGTTTTAGAACAATGAACCTTGATTTACTAAACGCCTTGAAAAACATTATATTAAAATGAAAATAATTCATTCGTTAACCACTTATTGAACTTCAAATCATTTGAATATCAAAATAATTTGACAATACTATTAAATAGTGGTAAAATTAGTAAGATTTTAAACATTAGGAGGATAAAAATGGATTTTAAAAAATTACAAGACCTGATCGTAGAAGGATTGGGAGTAGAAAAAGAGCAAGTAACTCTAGAAGCGGATCTTGTCGCTGACCTTGGTGCGGATTCATTGGACGCTGTAGAATTGATTATGGCAATAGAAGACGAATTCGATCTTACTATCGATGATGAAGTGGCTCAATCATTCAAAACAGTTGGTCAAATTGTAGAATTCATTGAGAACACCTTGAAATAATTTTTCTTAAGGAAAAATCGAAGTATCTCAGTTATTCAAAGGAGAGACTGTAATGGACTTAAGACAACTGAAAAACATTATCAAAGAGTTTGAGGATTCTACCATTCACAAACTCGAAATAACTGAAAAAGATTTTACTGTAAAAATGGAGAAAAAGGGAAATGACCCAATTTCTCCTGTTTCATATCAGGGGGCTCCTTTTAATCAGGATAATGAGTCTTCCCCTTCCAATCCTAATTTTATCGATGTGGAAGAAAGTAGTTATATTTCTGTTATTTCCCCATTGGTTGGTACGTATTACGAATCCCCTTCTCCCGATAGTGAACCATTTGTAGTACTCAATCAACACGTCAATAAAGGCGATGTGCTTTTTATCGTCGAAGCGATGAAGGTGATGAACGAAATTACTGCACCGGTATCGGGAATCATCAAACGTATCAATGTAACGAACGCATCTATGGTTGAATATGGGCAAATCGTTATGGAGATGGAAGAATAATGTTCCAAAAAATTCTAATCGCTAATAGGGGAGAAATAGCGGTAAGAATCATTAGGACCTGTAAGTATATGGGCATCGATACGGTGGCAATATATAGTGACGTTGATAAAGATAGTTTACATGTACAACTAGCTGATGAATCGGTTTGTGTTGGTGGAGCAAAGAGTGCTGAGTCCTATCTTCACATGGAGAACATCATTCAAGCTGCGGTTAGCAAAGGCGCAGAAGCCATCCACCCCGGATTTGGATTTTTAAGCGAAAACCCGCAATTCGCGGAATTATGTGAACAAGTCGGTATTCATTTCATCGGTCCAAATAGCAACTCGATAAAACTAATGGGAAATAAGTCCAAAGCGAGAGAGATTGTTGTCAAAGCCAAAGTCCCTGTCGTACCCGGCAGCGCCGGTCATGTCAAGGATTTGGAAGAAGCAAAATCAGTCGCTTTAGAGATTGGATTTCCTATTTTAATTAAAGCGAGTGCTGGTGGTGGTGGAAGAGGAATGCGTATCGCATATGATATCGATGAGTTTACCTCTGCTTTTCAAACCGCAAAAACGGAAGCAAAGAACGCCTTCGGTGACGACACAATGTATTTAGAAAAGTATATCGTTCGACCGAAACATATTGAATTTCAAATGTTAGCGGATAAATATGGGAACGTGATTCATCTTGGTGAACGTGATTGTTCAATACAGCGAAGAAATCAAAAAGTCGTGGAAGAAGCTCCGAGCTTGATTTCAGAAGACTTACGCCAACGCATGGGTGAAGCAGCGATTCAGATCTGTAAAGCCGTACAATACGAAAATGCCGGCACAATTGAGTTTTTGGTATCAGGAGAGGATTTCTATTTCATCGAGATGAATACTAGAATTCAAGTGGAACATCCGGTAACAGAAATGATTACAGGATTGGATATAGTGAAAGAACAAATTCGTATCGCTACGGGAGAAAAATTATCGGTAACTCAAGAAGATATAATTCTTCGTGGACATGCGATTGAATGTCGTTTAAATGCCGAAAATCCAAAAAATGGATTTCGACCAAGTCCAGGGACAATCACCCTATTACATTCACCATCCGGCAACGGTATTCGTTTCGACAGTTTTATTTACAAAGATTATCAGATACAACCATTCTACGATTCGATGATCGGAAAGATCATTGTACACGGAGTCGACAGAACGGAAGCTATCAAAAAAATGCGAGCTACACTAGAAGAACTAGTAGTGGAGGGCATTGACACGAATCAGACATTTCTATACATGCTAATGAATGATCGCGACTACTCGAAAGGGAATTTTGATACTTCTTTTGTGGAGAAGAAATTGGACTCTTTACTGGAGTATGAGGATTATGACTAGTATTGCAAAAACCCTACATAAAAGAAAAAAAATCAAAAATAACCTGAAAATCATTCAGGAACAAAGTTCGTTTGCAAAAGCACAAAAGATGGATGTCCCAGAAGGACTCTATGAAAAATGTCCAAGTTGCAATCGTACAGTAAACATGAAATCCAATATAGCGAATGACTATATCTGTAAGCATTGCGGAAATCATTTTCGTATGCGTGCAATCGATCGTATACGTTATATCGTGGATGAGGATACTTTTGTAGAAAAAGGACTTGGGTATATTACTTTGAATCCTTTATTTCAGGATGGCTATGAAGAGAAAATATCACATTACAAAAAAACAACTAACCTAGATGATGCATACATTTACGGATTCGGACAAATCAATGGTCAACAATGTGTGGTTGGGGTAATGGATAGTTATTTTTTGATGGGTAGTATGGGCTCTGTAGTTGGTGAGAAAGTCACGAAGAGCTTCGAATATGCGGTTTACAAAAAACTACCGATTATCATCTTTACAGCATCCGGCGGAGCTAGGATGCAAGAAGGAATCTTCAGTTTGATGCAAATGGCGAAAACAAGCGCCGCAGTTGCAAAACACAGCAAAATGGGCTTACTCTATATTAGTGTTTTGACGCACCCAACAACTGGTGGAGTTACAGCAAGTTTTGCAACACTTGGAGATATTATTTTGGCAGAACCAGGAGCTTTAATCGGCTTTGCTGGTCCAAGAGTTATCGAACAAACAATCAAACAAAAATTACCAGATGGATTCCAAACCGCTGAATTTATGGAGGAAAAGGGATTTGTTGATAAAGTAGTTCACCGAAAAGACTTGAAAAAGACATTAGCGCAATTACTATTGATGCATCGGAGGGTTGCCTAATGGACATTCTAGCTAAAGAACGCAAGGTGAAAGAACTAGAAAAGCAGATTTCGGAACTTGGTAATAGTGAAGCTGTTGTGAAAATCAAACAGGAAATCACTCGATATAAAGAAAAAGAAATGAGGAAACTCTCTGCTTGGGATCGCGTATTGTTGGCACGACATCAACAACGACCAACAGCAATGGATTTTATACAATTCATGGCACCTGATTTCATCGAGTTGCATGGAGATCGTTTGTTTCGTGATGATCACAGTATCATCGGCGGCATAGGGACGATAGACGGAGTTGTTTTTACCATTATCGCTCAGCAAAAAGGGAAGTCATTAGAAGAGAATTTGGAGCGCAACTTTGCAATGCCTCATCCAGAAGGATATCGAAAAGCATTGCGATTGATGCAACAAGCACAGAAGTTTAAACGTCCAATCCTAACTCTGATTGATACACCGGGAGCCTACCCTGGAATCGGCGCAGAAGAACGTGGACAAGGACATGCAATCGCACAAAATCTATTGGAGATGAGTCAATTCACTGTTCCAATTATCACTGTGATAATTGGTGAAGGTGGAAGCGGTGGGGCATTAGCTTTGGGTGTTGCTAACAAAGTTATGATGTTAGAAAATGCAATTTATTCCATCTTAAGTCCCGAAGGATACGCAAGTATCATTTGGAAGGATTCAAACTTAGCACCAAAAGCTGCCGAAGTAATGAAATTGACAGCTTATGATTTAAAGGAGTTTTCCATTATTGACCGTATCATTATGGAGCCATTAGGCGGCGCTCATTTTGATAAGGTTAAAACATTCCAAGATACGAAGAATGCAATCATGGAAGAGTTCAACAAATTGAGAAGACTTAGTCCGACGGAATTACATTACCTGAAAAACAATAAGATTCGCAATTATGGATTCTTGCAGCGATTCAACTACGATAATCTTGGAGGTATAAAAAGATGAGTTTTACAAAAATAGCAGGTACAGGAAGTTATGTACCACAAACAGTTTTTACAAATGATGATTTAAAACAATTTGTGGATACCAGTGATGAATGGATATTTACTCGAACAGGGATTCGAGAAAGACATATGACTCAGGGCGAAACAACTTTGGATCTCGCATATCATGCAGCAATTAACGCTATACATTCAGCACAGATTGACAAAAACGAAATAGACTTAATTATTGTCGCAACAGTTACAGCTGATTATGCTTTTCCAGGTGTTTCTCAATTGCTTCAAGCACAACTAGAGATTGAAGGCGCGACAGCTTTTGATATCAACGCCGCATGTAGTGGTTTCTTATATGCGATGCAAATTGCAGATAAAATGATTAAAGCTGGAGGCTTTCACAACGCTTTGATTGTAGGAGCTGAAACTTTGACTAGATTAACTGACTGGAGAGATAGAAATACTTGTGTCTTATTTGGTGATGGCGCAGGAGCAATGATCATTTCTAAAAGCGATACCAATCAAATAACTGATATTATCACAGGAGCGCAAGGTGATACAGATCTTTTACTGGTTTGCAAAAACCCTGATTTAAAAGATCCACATGTGAATGCGATTAGTTCACAAGATCACATTCACATGAAGGGACAAGAAGTATTCAAGTTTGCAACACGTATCATGCCAAAAACCGTGACAGATTTATTAGAAAGAAATCATTTAACTATCAATGACTTGGATTGTGTCGTTGCACATCAAGCAAACCAGCGTATCATTGATAAATCCGCTAGGGATTTGGGAATCGATATGAGCAAAATGTTTTCCAATATCCACAAATATGGAAACACATCTGCAGCAAGTGTTCCAATTGCAATTGATGAAGCGATTCGCACAAATTTCCTTAAAAAAGGTGATCGTTTCATAACAGTCGCTTTTGGTGGAGGATTGACCTGGGGCGGAGCCCTAATCACATTATAGGAGACAGATTATGGATATAAGAGATTTGCTACACATCAAATACCCGATTATACAAGGTGGGATGGCAAATATTGCAACGCATCAATTGGCCGCAGCTGTATCCAACGCAGGTGGTTTGGGATTGGTCGGCGCTGGAGGCTGGGATGCGGAACGTGTGAGAGATGAAATTCGAAAAACGAAAGCTTTGACGAATAACCCGTTTGGAGTCAATATTATGTTGATGAGCCCTCATGCCGCTGCGATTAGTGATGTTGTTGTGGAAGAAGGCGTTAAAGTGGTAACAACAGGGGCAGGTAACCCTGGTATTTATATGGAAAAATGGAAAGCAGCTGGAATTATTGTAATTCCGGTTGTTCCTAGTGTTGCTTATGCAAAAAGATTAGAGCGAGCAGGAGCTGACGCTTTGGTAGTGGAAGGAACAGAAGCAGGTGGTCATATAGGAGAAATCACTACTATGACATTAGTCCCTCAAATAGTTGATGCCGTCAATATTCCCGTCATCGCAGCTGGTGGAGTTGCTGACCATAGAGGTTTAGACGCGGCCTATGTACTAGGGGCTAAAGGTGTTCAAATCGGTACCGTTCTTTTGGCGAGTTATGAATGCCCAATTCACGAAAATTATAAAAATATGGTTCTCAAAGCAAAAGATACAGATACAGTCGTAACGGGAAGACAAACAGGAGCACCTGTTCGTGTTCTAAAAAACAAAATGGCAAGAGAGTATCTCAATCTAACAAAGTATGGAAATGCTAGTTTGGAAGAACTAGAAAAATTAACTTTGGGGTCTTTGAGAAAAGCGGTATTTGATGGAGATCTAGATGGCGGGTCATTCATGGCAGGTCAATCCGCTGGATTAGTCAATGAATTACGCTCAGTTGAAGATATATTGAAAGATATTTTTGAAAACTCATTGGTTTATAAAGGGATTTTGGGATGAGTACTGCCTTCATGTTTTCCGGACAAGGTTCACAATATATCGGTATGGGAGAACAATTATATGAAGCATATGGTTGTGTCCGGGATGTGTTCTCGCATGCAAATCGCGTTTTGGGATATGATATCAAAGAAGTCCTATTTCAAAAAGAAGACTTGTTGAATAATACAAGGTATACACAAGTGGCCATGTTCGTTCTTTATGTCAGCGTACTGGAAGTCTTGAAAGAACACGGTATAAATGCAGAATATAGTCTTGGTTTAAGTTTGGGAGAATATGGAGCCTATTATCACAATCAAGTATTTGATTTTGAAACAGGATTACAAATCATTCAGTCCCGCGGGAAATTCATGAGTTTGGCTGCTCAAAAAAACCCTGGTAAAATGAGTGCAATCATGGGTATGGATGCAGACATCCTAGAGCGACTTGTTCAACAAATACCCGGATATGTTCGAGTTGCAAATTACAATACATACGGACAATTAGTCGTTAGCGGAGAACAAGAAGCTGTCGAATCCTTGAATGTACTTGCGAAAGAAAACGGCGCAAAAAGAGCAATCACGCTCAACACCAGCGGTGCATTTCATTGCGAATTGATGAGACAGGCCGCGGTAGATTTCAGTCATTTTCTGGATGCATATAGTCTTTCTGAACCCAATAAACATTTAGTAATCAATGTAACAGGAGATTACTATAAAGGTCATCTGAAAGAGGTAATGGCGCTTCAAATCACAAATCCGGTACGATTCACTCAATCGATCGAGCGTTTGATTGAAGACGGTGTTGATACATTCATTGAGATTGGACCGAAGAAAACTTTATGCAGTTTCGTTCGCAAAATAAATCAAGATGTGAAGATATGCAATGTAGAAGATTTAGAGTCTTTACAAAATACAATAGTAACTTTGGAGGGGTAAATGTATTCATTCAATAATAAAACTGTCTTCGTGACAGGAAGTAGCCGAGGAATTGGAAAAGCAATTGTTAAGGCGTTTGCAGAACAAGGGGCAAACGTTATTATTAATTATGTAGCCTCGGAACGTCCGGCAAATGAATTGGCAGAAGAAATTCGGAATAACGGGGGTAATGCAATCGTTGTAAAAGGGGATGTATCTGTATTTACTGATTCAGAACGTATGGTGAATGAAGCGATTGATGCTTTTGGACGAATTGATGTGTTAGTCAATAATTCTGGAATCACCAAGGATAACCTAATGTTAAGAATGACAGAAGACGATTTTGATCGTGTTATAGATGTCAACTTAAAAGGAACTTGGAACATGTGTAAAAATGTGACAAGACATTTTTTAAAAAACAAAGCTGGGTCTATCATTAATATCACAAGTGTTGTTGGACTTATCGGAAATCCAGGACAAGCAAATTATGTCGCATCCAAAGCAGGAATCATTGGCTTAACTAAAAGTCTCGCAAAAGAATTTGGCAGTAGACATATCCGCGTCAATGCCGTAGCACCAGGATTCATCGAAACGGAAATGACAGACCAACTACCGGAAGAAATCAAACAGAGTTATCTGAAACAGATTCCTTTGAATGAATTTGGTCGAGTAGAAGATATTGCGAATGCTTGCCTATTCTTAGCGAGTGAAGATGCAAATTATATCACTGGTCAAGTATTAAATGTTAACGGTGGAATGATTTAGAGGAAAGAGGAGACAAAATGAAGAGAAGAGTAGTAGTTACCGGAATTGGAACAATTAATCCAATTGGAAATAATGTCGAGACCGCATGGGCAAACGCAAAAAATGGAGTGAACGGCATTGACTTTATCTCTCGTTATGATGCAAGTCAAGACGATGTAAAATTAGCTGGTGAAATCAAGAATTTTGATTTTGAAGAATATTTTGGAAAGAAGAATCTAAAAAGAATGGATCGTTTTGTTCAATTGGCGCTTGTGGCGACGAATGAAGCGATTCAAGATAGCAAAATCGATTTTTCATCCTATGATCAAGACCGTGTAGGAGTGTATTATGCCAGTGGTATCGGTGGGCTTGAGACGATAGCAGAACAAAATCAGAAAGCACTGGAACGAGGCTATAATCGGTTAAGTCCATACTTCATTCCTAGTACAATCATTAATATAGCTGCCGGTAATATTGCGATCGAGCATCATATCAAAGGTCCTGTCCTGTCAACTGTCACAGCTTGTGCCAGCGCAACGAATAGTATTGGAGAAGCTTTTAGAGCGATTCGCGATGGGTATTTAGACGTTTGCGTAACAGGCGGTGCTGAAGCAACAGTTATCCCGCTTGCTATATGGGGATTCTCTGTGATGCAAGCTTTGACAAAAAGCGAAGATCCAAATAATGCAAGTATCCCATTTGATGTAAACAGAAGTGGATTTGTATTGGGTGAGGGAGCGGGAACGTTGATTCTCGAAGACTTAGAATCCGCCTTAAAGCGAAATGCAAAAATATATGGTGAAATCGTTGGCTATGGTGCCAGTTGTGATGCAACTCATATCACCAGCCCTGACCCAGAAGGGGATGGAGCGAGAAGATGTATGTTAATGGCTGTGAAAGACGCCGGGCATGAGCCTCGGGATGTAGATTATATTAATGCCCACGGTACATCAACTCCACTAAATGATAAAACGGAAACAATGGCAATTCAGAACGCCTTTGGAGAACACGCTTATCAATTAAATGTATCCAGTTCCAAATCGATGACAGGACACATGTTGGGAGCAACCGGCGCAATCGAAGCAATTTTTACTTTGTTGTCGGTAAAGGAAGATTTTGTTACACCGACCATCAATGTGAAAGAATTAGATCCCTTATGCGATTTGAATTATACGGTTAATCAAGGAGTTCACCGAAAAGTTGATTTTGCAATTACGAATTCCCTTGGTTTTGGTGGACATAATGCAACAATAGCATTTCAGAAATACAAAGGAGAGTAAGAATATGTTTTTGAGTAGTAACCAAATTCAGGAAATCATACCTCATAGACCCCCATTTCTTCTAATTGACAGAGTCATTGAACTAAAACCGGGAGATAGTGCTGTAGCAATTAAGAACGTTACTGTCAACGATTATTTCTTTAATGGACATTTCCCGCAAGAACACGTCATGCCTGGTGTTTTAATCGTTGAAGCCCTTGCTCAAACAGGAGCTGTCACGATTCTTTCATTAGAAGAAAACAAAGGCAAAATTGCATATTTTGCTGGAATTGATAAGTGCAAATTTAAACAAAAAGTCATTCCTGGCGATACACTCCGCCTTGAAGCTAGAGTGATTAATAGGAAAGGAATGCTAGGAATTGCTGAAGCTCGGGCGACTGTAGATGGAAAAGTTGCATGCGAAGCAATTATGAAATTTGCTATAGGACAATAAAAAAAGGTACTTCAATCTGAAGTACCTTTTCAATTGTTTATTCTTCCATCATGATATTTAAAATGACATGATCTGTTTCTTTCATACCTTGATTTGCCATTTTTCCAATAGCACTAATGGTTTCATCCACATCTTTTTGAATAATACCAGAGAATGGATTATAACTATGATGATCCATGGCTAGAAAATGACCTAGGAAAGCAGCTTCCAATCCGGTTACTATTTTCGCTGCACAAGAAGGTTTCGCTCCATCACAGACGACTCCTGAGACATTCGCAAGAGCATTAATAATCGTCATTTTGATTTGCTCTAGCGTTCCGCCTTCGATATAGGTTAATGCAGCCCCGCTACTAATCGCTGCGCTAATCGCTCCGCAGAAGGCGGATAATCTACCGATAAATCCTTTTTGATAGATCGTTAGCAAGTTGCTTAGTGCTAATGCTCGATACATCTTTTCTTCTTTTAGATATTTATGTCGTGCATACAAAATGACGGGAACAGAGCTTGCGATGCCTTGATTTCCGCTGCCGGAGTTTGTAATGACCGGCAAAGAACAACCTGACATTCTTGCTTCTGATGCAGAAGCAGCATAAGCTTTCATTTTGCCATAAATAGATTGGTCATGTTTTAGTATAGTGGGACCAATAGAAACGGAGAAGTTTCTCGAAAAACCTTCTTCAGCAATCGCAATATTGTAATCGACTTGAGTTTCTAAAAGAGGTTTCAATTTCTTAAAATCGACTTGATTGGCAAAATTAAGAATGCGCTCAACAGTTAAAAAACTACGATCGGTTTCCACTCCAAAGTATTGATCGTTAATCGTATCCTTCTCGAGGAGAACGGTATCATCCATTATGATCTTAGTAATGTTGGTGTGCAAATTCTTCACTTCAATGGAACATTGATGTTCTTTTGTTTTGCAAGTCATGATGTAATGAAGATTAAGTGGAGTGTTCAATAGTTTTGTGGTAATGATCTTCTTTGTCAATAACTGATTAACTTCTATTAATTGATTGGCATCAAGTCCAGATATTACTTCCATTCCTCTTGTGGGGTCTCCACCAACGATACCAGATAATATACTTGCATCAATGCCGACGAGATTATTGGTATTTGGAACGGTCACACAACGAATGTTTTTTATCAGATTCCCACTGCATTCGATTGTGATTTTCTCTGGAATTTGACCTAATAATTCTCTTGCTTTAGCACCAGTATACGCTAAAGAAATCGGTTCAGTACAGCCGGCTGCAGGAACCAATTCTTCTTCTAAAATCTGAAAAAACTCTTGTTCATATTCAATTTGATTCATGTTTTCCCTCTCACGGTTGGAGATAAAATATCACATCAATATTAACATAACAAAATTCGATAGTCAACAACTCACCTTCGCAATTCCCGTGCTTTTTATTTCATAAGAAATATGATATACTATCATAGACAAATGGAGGTAGAATATGAATCTGTTCGTAATCATACTGATAGGAATTATTTCTATCATTGTAATAGGGGGATTCATCTATCTTGTTTCAAACGAAAAAGATAAAGACGATAAGAATAAATTAGATTAGGATGATAATATGAATAAGAAGGAAATAATTGCAAATATGATTTTTCCTGAAATCAAAGATACGATTCAGGATTTAGAAATTCGTTATCCAAAAAGAAACCTTCCAGATGGAGCAATCGTTACGAGATTCGCACCTTCTCCTACTGGTTTTTTGCATACAGGATCTTTATTTACCTCCTTGGTAAGTACTCGTTTTGCACATCAAACAGGAGGAGTATTCTATGTCCGTTTGGAGGACACAGATCAAAAAAGAGAGATTGCCGGTTCTGGAGAAAAAGTGTTAGAACAACTTCACATTTATGGAATCGATCCAGATGAAAGTTATGTTGTCAACGGACCATACGAGCCATATGTTCAGTCGGAAAGAAAGAATATCTATCATACAGTTATTAAGGAAATGATTATGAATGATCTAGCCTATCCTTGTTTCTGTACGCATGAAGAATTGGATGAAATACGAAAAGTACAGGAAGAAAAGAGTGTTTTGCAAGGGTATTATGGCGAATATGCAAAATGTCGTTTTTTAAGTGATGATGATATTATAGAAAAGCTTGAGAACAAAGAATCCTATGTGATACGATTCAAATCGAAAAGAAGTCAAGACGAAGAGATTGGATTTACGGATGCAATTCGAGGCACTATCACATTTAGTGCGCCTGTTAATATTCAAGACATCGTTATTATGAAAGGCGATCAATTACCAACCTATCACTTTGCTCATGTAGTAGATGATCATTTTATGAGAACTACTCACGTCACAAGAGGAGAGGAATGGATGCCATCCGTTCCAAATCACATAGCGATGTTCGAGGCGTTGGGTTTTGAATTACCAATATATGCTCATTTTCCAGTTATCATGAAAATAGATGATGGCAAACGTCGCAAACTCTCCAAAAGAAAAGATTTAGAAGCGTCCGTGGATTTCTTTTTGGAAGAAGGGTATCCAATTGAAGGGTTCTTGGAATATTTGATGACATTAGCAAATAGCAATTTCGAAGAATGGCGCTTAGAACATCCACAAAACGACATCTTTGATTTTCAATTATCCTTTGATAAAATGAGCCTTGACGGAGCTTTATTTGATATGGAAAAAATTAAATCAATCTGTAAGGATCGTTTGGGTTTAATGGATGCCGACACCTTTGTAAAGAACGCTTATGACTATTCTGTTCAGTTTTCACCAGAGTTAAAAAAGGTAATAGACCAAGATCCGGAATATTTCAAAGCAATCATCAATATTGAACGCAATCCAGAGAAGCCTCGAAAAGACTATGAAAAATACTCGGATATCCTACGTGTTATTGATTTTATGTATGATGAATATTACTTCAACAGAGTGGCTGAAGGATTGGAATTCAACGTAAGATATGAGAAAAAACTACTGATTGATTTATTGGAAGAATATCGAGATAATTTCTCCTTAGAAGTAACTCAAGAAGAGTGGTTTGAGCACATGAAAAACCTAGCAGTCAATCGCTCTTTTGCCGCTAAAGGTAAGGATTTTAAGAAAAATCCAGAGCTCTTTATTGGTACAATTGGGGACTATGCTGAGATTCTCCGATTAGCTACTTGTGCGAGCAAAAACACTCCTAATTTTTACTTCATTTTGTCGATTCTTGGTAAAGAAAGAGTAATTGCCAGAATCAATAATACAATCGGAGTGTTGAAACAAACTCAAGAATAATAAATCGGTTTGAAATTCAAAGCAATTCAAGAATATCATTCTATACAGCCATAAAAATATGGCTGTTTTTTTTTCAAAAAAATTATCATTTCTCTACAAAAACAAGGAGGAATAGTATATAATAAATTGAACACAAAAAGAGATAAAGCATCGATTTCACAATCGATGGTTTATTTTTTATCGAATAGGACGGGAGAATGAATATGTTAGTTATCAAACGAAACGGTGAGAAAGAAAAATTTGATTTGAATAAAATCGCCAAAGCAATGCACAAAGCATACATTAGTGTCGGGGAAGATATTACGATAAAAGAGTGCGTGGATCAAGCCAAGTTGATTACGAAAGACTACCACAAAAACGATGAAATCAATATTGAGACGATTCAAGATAGCGTCGAATTGTATTTGATGGAAACGAAAAAGTACGAAGCAGCAAAAGCATTTATCAAATATCGTGAAAAACAAAGACTGGATAGAGAACATCCTTGGAGAGACACCGATGAACGTCAGGATTTGATTTTAGAAAAATACTTGTTACATAATGAAAGCAAGAAAGAATTTCTCAAAAGAGTTTCGTTTGGTCGACCTGCACTAGAAAAGATTCTGCGACATAAAGAAGCAGTCTTCGCAGGTAGAAATCTTTATGCCATAGGAAGAGATGGAAACATCACAGGGTCCAATTGCTATGTAACGGAAGATCCAGATGATAATCTAGAAAGTATCTACAAAGTAGATTATCAAATCGCTAGAACCTATAGTTATGGCGGAGGGCAAGGCTTAAACTTATCCAAATTAAGACCGAAAGGTGCGAAAGTCAACAATAGCTCCAATACGACTCCAGGAGTCATGGTATTTGCTGAAAAGTATTCTCATACTACTCTGAATACTCAACAAGATAATCGTCGTGGGGCTTTGATGTTGGTACTAAACATCGATCATCCAGATGTTATCGAATTCGTCACAACCAAATTGGATTTATCAAAGATCAATGGAGCGAATATATCTGTTGCTTTGACCGATGATTTTATGAATGCTGTTGAAAATGATGATCAATGGATTATGCGTTTTGAAACACCATATGAAGTGATTGAAAAGAAAGTCAGAGCCAAGAAATTATTGGAGTTGATAGGATATTCAGCACATACAATGGGTGACCCAGGAATTATGTTCATCAATCATATGAATGATTATCATTTCTTATCCGAGTATGATGAGGTAAAGTTTACAGCAACAAATCCTTGTGGCGAACAACCTTTGATGCCTCATGGATCCTGTAATCTAGCTAGTATTAATCTTAAAGCTTTTGTCAAAAAACAATTTACAGATGAAGCATATTTTGACTTTGATCGTTTCGACTCTGTTGTGACAGAAATGATTTTCTCTTTGGACGAGTTATTGTCCATGTTAGGAGATCGTCACGCTTTAAAAGAACAAAGAGATCATGTTATAAAATATCGTGAAGTTGGTCTTGGAGTAATGGGATTGGCTGATTTGGCTTTGGCGATGAAAAAACCATATGGTAGCCCTGAATTCATCGAGTTTCTTGATGTATTGATGAAACGGATGATCAATACTGCTACAAAAGCTAGTGCTTTGAATGCGAAAGAAAAAGGTTCATTCCCTGTCTATGATTATGAGAAGATATCATCTTCCAAATTCTATAAAGATACTATTACGCCAGAAACAGACGAATTGGTCCGAAAATACGGTATGAGAAACTCTCGTTTATTGAGTGTGGCTCCTACGGGATCGATTAGTAATATTCTTGGAGTAAGTGGAGGAGTAGAGCCATTTTTCCAAATTAACTATACAAGAAGAATTATTAGTATGTTCGATGAGGAAAAGAAAATCACAGTTTGGGAAAAGACTCCATTAGAAATGGCAAGAGCTTTAAATATTGAACCGGAGCAATTACCAGAGTGGACGAAGATCACTTCACAAAATATCAAATTCATTGACCGTGCAAATGTACAGGCAACGATTCAAAAGTATGTTGATACAGCAATTAGTTCTACATTCAATTTGCCTAATAGCGCTACTGTACAAGATGTCATGGATATTTACATGACTGCTTGGAAAAAGAATTTAAAAGGCGCTACAGTCTTCCGCGATCGTTGTGCAAAGATTGGAATTTTAGCAGGAATCAATGAAAATACCGAAGATCTTAACCCTGCAACTGCACCTCATATGCATATCGAGGAAACTTGGTATCAAAAGTTGAGCGGTGAAACAAAACAATATACAACAAATGTTATCATCGATAACATGAAATATACACCGAACAAAATGGAAAGAGAATTATGCCCAATGTGTGATTCTGTCTTAGTTAAGAGACAAGGCTGCGTTCAATGCAGCAATGACCTTTGTGATTACGAGAAGTGTTCGATCTAATAAGGAGAAGAAATTCTCCTTTTTTCTTATCAGAAACTATACAGAGTTTTCGGAAAGTGATATTATGTATTCATAATAGAAGTAGGTGATCATATGAAGAACAAAGAGGAAAAGGGTTCTCTTCAACCATTTCGTGATATGTTAAAACCCAATTGGCAAAAACTTGATTTTGATAAAACAGATCGAGGTAAGAAACTTCCGAAACCAGTTGTGTGTAAGCAATATTACCGTGGAGAGGTATTTGATCTCGATAATGATATTTCGGATTTAAGCAAGAAATCGTTGTTTGATATTGTTCATACGCGTCGTTCTCTGCGGAAATATGGTAGCGGAGATATGTCGAAGAAGGAATTTTCATATTTGGTTAGTTTGACTTGTGATATTATCAACTACGGACCGGGCTATGCGTTTGGAGTTATCCCATCCGGTGGAGCCTCCAGTACTTTGGAGACTTATTTCTATTTGAACCATGTGGAAGCTTTTCCACGTGGCTTATACCATTATATGAAGGATGAGAATCGTTTGAGATTGATTCGAACTGATATTCTTCCCGAAAAAATCAACGATGTCACATCCAATCAATTACGGGATGCACAGGTTGTAGTATTTTGGACTGCAACTCCTTATCGAAGTGAATATAAATATTCTTTTACCGCACATAAAATGATTGCCATGGAAGCGGGACATGCTTGTCAAAACTTATATCTAGCTAGTGAAGCTATCGGATATGGGGCGGTGGCAATCGCTGCATATCATCAAGAATTCGCAGATAAACTCTTCGATATTGGTAACGAAGAATTTGTTATTTATATAGCTACAGTAGGAAAAAAATAGACGCTCGGAGAACATATGGACACACTAATCTTTTCATTAAATACCGTTTTACCAATTCTTATTTTGATGAGTCTGGGTTATATTTTAAAGCGGGTCGGCTTTCTAAATGAACAATTCTTACATATTGGAAATAAGTTTGTATTTCGCGTTGCATTACCAACACTTTTATTCTACACAATTTATTCAATTGATACACTTCAAGAAATCAATTGGCCTGTCATCGTATATGCAGTTATAGGGATTTTAGCACTGTTTATATTGGGATTGATTCTTGCAATTGTTTTTATCAAGGATCCCAAACAAA
>QKCT01000056.1 GCA_003245625.1 Bacillota bacterium
CGGAGCTTAGGCTCCGATTTCTCTTTAGAGGGGAGTATATTTATGGAACAACCGAATATGAATCAATGCAAATCTGCATTAAGAGAATTGGCACTTCTCTTTCAAAAAGAAAAGATCAAATGGGCTTTAGGTGGGTCTATGCTACTGTATTTTCATGGACTGGTTCCAAAAGCAAATGACATCGATATTTTAATCGATGAAAATCAGGAAGATTTGGTTCGAGATATTGTGAGCAAATCAGAATTTTCTGTTCGACAACCACAAGAAAAACAGGGGTGTAATTCCCGGGTTTTTATACCGGTTGTATTTCGCGGGGTTGAGATTGATATTATTGGTGGATTTACTATTCAGAATCAATATTTCCCCTTACAGGAGTCTGAAATCGAAAAGAGAATTTCTTTGGATGGTGTAGAAATTCCATTGCATTCACTATCGATGTGGGAAAAATTCTATTTTTTGATGGGGAGAACAGAGAAATATAGTTTAATCAAAAATATGAAAAAGCACTGAATTTAGATTTATTCAGGAAAAATATCGGAATGTAGTTTATTTTCAAAATCATTTCAAGTATAATAAAAGAAGATAATGAAATTTCATAAAGGAGCGACAGATGAAAACATCACAGAGAATCAAAGCATTCAGGGGTGTTGATGAGTTGCAGGACAAGGTTGTTGAGGACGTCTTAGATGCATATTACTATTTTAGACGGGAAGACGAAATCGAAACCATTGACGCAACTTTGGCAATCATCAACGAGTACAAGGACATGACAAGTGTCTTCTGCGCCAATTGCAACAAACCTCATTTCTGCGAAGATTGCATGCCGATGAAGAAGAGAAATGCATTCGAAGCAATCGAGAAAGTGTTGATTGACCAGAAGGAAAATCTGCCGGATATTTACCTCTAAGAGGGCCTTGAAACGAAAGCAAAGCATTGAAAAATGTTTTGTTTTTTTGTTTGGCCCGAGAAGAGCGAAAAAATCAGATTTTAAAACTTTTCTTTTTCCGTTATTATGATATAATATTATAGACTGAAAGCGTTTTATGAGAGGAGACTTTAATATATGAAAGAATATAAAGCGAACGCAATCAAGAATGTCGTATTATTAGGACATTTAGGGAGTGGTAAGACAACACTTGCTGAGTCGCTAGCTTTTATCGCAGGTACAATAGACAAGAAAGGAAACGTCGAAAAGAAGAATACGATTTCTGACTTTTCACCGGAAGAACAAGCAAAACTTAGTTCACTGTCAACAAGTTTGATCCCTTTGGAATTCAAAGACGTGAAGATCAATGTTTTGGATGCTCCTGGTGCAGATGAATTAATCGGTGATATTAAACATGCAATGTCCGTAGCTGACGCTGCTGTTTTGATTGTTGATGCTTCCAGTGGTGTTCAAGTCGGTACCGAAAAAATGTGGTTGGAAATCAAGCAATCAAATAAACCTGCATTTATCTTTATCAACAAAATGGATAAAGAAAATGTAAAATACGATGAGTTATTAAAAGAGATTCAAACAAAACTAGGAAAAGAAGCAGTACCTTTCGCTTTACCAATCGGTAAAAGTGAAGAATTCAACGGTTTCGCAGATATCGTTGAATTGAAAGCAAGAATTTACGACGGAAACACTTGTATTGATGGAGAAATCTATGAAGACAAAATGGACCGCGTGCAAGAATTACGTATGGAATTGGTTGAAACAGTAGCCGGATCCGATGAAGCATTATTGGAAAAGTATTTTGAAGGTGAAGAATTGACTATGGATGAAATCCACAGAGGATTGCATTTGTCTGTTCTATCTGGAGAAGCAATTCCGGTAATCGTTGGATCTGCAACAAAAGATGTTGGAACATTAACGCTCCTTCATATGATCAACCGTTACTTCCCTGCTGTTTCAGAAATCGAACCAGCAAAAGGAAAAGATGGAGACAAAGAAATCGTACGCCATTATTCGGATGATGAACCATTTAGTGCAATCATTTTCAAAACAATGATCGATCCATTCTTAGGAGCAATCAGCTTTATGAAAATCGCTTCTGGTACATTGAAGAAAGATCAAGACATCTATGTATCTTCCACAGCAAACACCGAACGTGCTACTCAAATCTTTACTATGGTTGGTAAAACGCAAGTGGCATTGGATGAAGCTCATGCCGGAGATATTTGTGCTTTTGCAAAAGTCAACGGTGTAACAACTGGTTGCACCATTTGTGATAAGAAGAATTTAGTGGAATTTGATGAAGTCGTTACACCGAATCCAACGATGTATGTAGCAATTCATCCAGAAAACAAAAAAGACGAAGATAAATTATCCAGTGCATTATCAAAAATGCAATTGGAAGACAATACTTTGGAAGTTAAGAGAAACAAAGAGACTTCTCAACTACTAATCGGTGGACAAGGTATGATTCATCTTGGATATATCATTGAAAAGATGAAACACACCTATAAAGTTCCACTAGCAACAGAAGATCAAAGAATCGTTTATCGTGAAACCATCAAAGCGACAGCAACAGCTGAAGGACGTTATATCAAACAATCCGGTGGATCTGGTTATTATGGTGTCGTTGTAATGCGTTTTGAACCACTGCCTGGGAAAGATTATGAATTCGCAGAAGAAGTATTCGGTGGAGCAGTTCCAAGAGGTTATTTCCCAGCGGTTGATAAAGGATTACAAGAGACTTTGGAACACGGCGCACTCGCTGGTTTCCCTGTTATCGGTGTCAAAGGTATTTTGACTGATGGTAAGTATCATCCAGTCGATTCTAATGAATTAGCATTCAAAATGGCAGCTTCTATCGCGTTTAAAGAAGCATGCAAAACTGCTAGACCTGTTATTCTAGAACCAATCTACAAAGTTGAAGTTACAATCAAGGACGAATATCTCGGTGATGTTCTCGGCGATATCAATAAACGTAGAGGTAGAGTTTTGGGTATGGAACCAGCAACAGAAGGTTACCAAAAAGTTGTTGCGGAAGTTCCGGAACAAGAAATCACGAAGTATACAATCGACCTAAAAGCGATGACTCAAGGATCGGGTACATTCAGTCGTGAATTCATTCGTTATGAGGAAGTTCCTGGTAACTTGACAGACAAGATTATTGAAGAACAAAAACGTCACGAAGAAGAACTCAAGAAATAAAATGAAGCGGCAGATTTTGCCGCTTCTTTTTTTCTCACAAAAAAATCAAATGCATATCATTGACAATCTGTATGCTTAATGTTAAAGTATTATGTGTGATAGAGTAATTTATTTGTGAGGATATAGTATGGAAAAAATAGGGTTATTATTAGATAGTACTTCATTGACAAGAGATGATTTAAAAGAATACGGATTTATCAAATACGTTCAACTCAAAGTCCAAGTAGACCAAGAAACATTTGATGAATCTCAATTGTCCAGCGCTGAAATGGAGACTTACATCGAAGAAGGTAAGAAGTTTTTAACTTCTCAACCTGCACCGACAGAATTCTTGGATGCCTATAACGAATTTCATAAAGAAGGATATACCCATGTAATAGCGGTTGTCTTATCTCATAAATTGAGTGGGACATATCAATCCGCCTTAATCGCAAAGTCGATGTGCGAATGCGATATGCAAATTGATGTTCATTCTCCTAATTCTGCATCATTTGGTTTAGCGCTTGGCGCCAAACAATTAGCAGAAGCAATCAAAAGTAATTTGGGGTATGAAGCATTAACGGAACGATATCATTCGATCTTCCAAGATCCATTAATCGCTTTTACACTCGGAGATCTTACACATCTATTCCATGGCGGGAGATTAAACCGCATCCAAGCCTTTATCGGTAAGATTCTAAGAATCAAACCAGTAATTGAAATGGTGGATGGTAAATTGGAATTGGTTGAGAAAAAACGAAAAAATATCGATTGCTTAGAACATTTTACCAATCAAATCAAAGGATATGTTCAAAAATACAAAAAAGTGTATTTGGACATCATAAATTTGAATATGGAAGATTGGGGACAGAAACTTTTGGATTATGTGACCGAGAATTATAAGAACATAGAAATCCATCTTACTAATTTTGTTAGCCCGGTGTTCTATTCACACCTTGGCAACAAAGGCTTTGGTATTGCAATCGTCGCAGAATGAAAAATATGATTTCCTCTCAAAAAATGGGGAAATCTTTTTTCTTCAAAAGGAAATATATTTCTTGACAAACAATAAGCAATTTAGTAAACTAATATATGCGAAAACAGATGGCGATTGTGGCGAAGTGGTTAACGCATCGGATTGTGGCTCCGACACTCGTGGGTTCGATTCCCATCAATCGCCCCATGACATAAAAAATTGGGCTATGGCCAAGTGGTTAAGGCATCGGACTTTGACTCCGAGATCGCTAGTTCAAATCTAGCTAGCCCAGCCATTTTTTTATGACCCGCTAGCTCAGCCGGTAGAGCATTTGACTTTTAATCAAAGGGTCAGGCGTTCGAATCGCCTGCGGGTCACCATGTTTTTGCGGGTGTGGCGAAATTGGCAGACGCGCTAGACTTAGGATCTAGTTCCCACGGAGTGCAGGTTCAAGTCCTGTCACCCGCACCAGATAAGAGATCAAGACTCATTTTGAGTCTTTTTTTCTTTTTTTGTGCATTGCAAATACTTTTTTACATAATTGAATGTATTTCATCTTAGAAAAATCAAATGTAAATATGGATGTTCGAATAATGATTGATATATATTGCTTTCATTGGTAGAATATCAATATTGGAGGAAGATTATATGAAAAAATGTCCAACATGTGGAAACGCAGTTTTAGAGAATGATAAGTCCTGTGATATGTGCGGTTATGTTTTCATGTCGCAACAAGAAAAAGAAGAAAAATTAAATGATTCTATGAGCAAAGTGAAGTATCAAAATTATGCAGATGGATTTCAAATGGAGTACCTATATGCAATGTTGCTTGGATTCTTTCTTCCTTTTGTCGGTTTTGTTGCGATGATTTATTGGTACATGAAGGTGGATAAGAAATCAAGATATGTTTTATATGGCATTTTGGCTTCTATATTGGTTGGCTCATTGTTTTATATGATAATGAACGGACTGGCAAGTGCTTAAAAAAATAAGACTCATTCCGAGTCTTTTTTCTTTGCTTCTTCCGCTTCTTTTTCCGCTTTAAGTTGTGCTTTTAATTCCTTCTTATATTTTGGTAGAGGGTCATAACCGCCTTTGGAAAAAGGATTACAACGCAAAATCCGCCAAATTGTCAAAAATGTGGCAGAAAAAATATTATATTCTTCATATGCTTGAACTGCATAATTGGAGCAGGTTGGATGATATCTGCAAGTTGGGTTTTTTCCTTTGGTTGCATTCTGATATCCCCTAATTAATTTGATTATGAATTTTTTCATATCGTTCACCATATTCATTGTATCACTTTTTTACATGGAAATACAATATTTGCTTCAAGGGGGAATTCGACAACTGCAATTTTTATGGTTCAGAAAATTATCTGTAATTTCTGGGGTTTGAATGTAAAATCGATGTGCTGTAACTCGATTTCGTCTGAAAAGAGCATTTACATTTTTGTTATATCGGTTTATAATATTAAAGGTAAATCATTAAAAAATAGGAGGAAAGAAATGAAAAAGTTTTTTGGAGTATTATTGTTAGCTTTAGTGGCAGTATTCGCATTTGTATCATGTACTGGCAAAACTTATGAAATCGCTCTTGTTACCGACGTCGGTAACATCGATGACAAGTCTTTCAATGAAGGCGCTTGGAATGGTGTAAAAGAATATGCAGAAGCAAATGATGTTTCATATGCATATTATCGTCCTTCCGAAGATAGTACAGCAGCTCGCGTTGAAACTATCGAAAATGCAATTGACAAAGGTGCAAAGATCGTAGTTTGCCCAGGATATTTGTTTGAAACAGCTATTTATCAAGTTCAAGCAAGCTATCCAGAAGTAGCATTCTTATTGTTGGATGGAGAACCTCATACAGATGATTATGCAACTTATGAAACTACATCAAACACTCATAACATCTTGTATCAAGAAGAACAAGCCGGATTCCTTGCTGGATATGCAGCTGTTCAAGATGGATACAGAGCACTTGGTTTCGTTGGTGGAATGGCAGTTCCAGCCGTAGTACGTTATGGTTACGGATTTGTTCAAGGTGCTGAATTTGCAGCAGACGAACTTGGATTATCAGCTGGCGATGTTACTATCAAATATTACTACGCTGATGCTTTCGTAGGTAGTGACGCATTAGAAACTAAGATGGATGGTTGGTATGCAGCTGGTACAGAAGTTGTATTCGCTTGTGGTGGTAAACTTTACACTAGCGTTGTTGCAGCAGCTGAAAATACTGATGATGGTAAAGTAATCGGTGTTGACGTTGACCAAGTTGCAGAATCTGACAGAATTATCACTTCAGCTATGAAAGGTTTGACTGTATCTGTAGTAGACGCTTTGACAGCTTTCTATGATAACGATATGGCTTGGCCAACAGAATTAGCTGGTACTACTTCAACTCTTGGCGCTGATACAGACGGTATTGGTCTTCCAACAGCTACTGCTTCATGGAGATTTGAAACTTTCACAGTTACAGCTTATGAAGAAATCTTCGCTGACTTAGTTGATGGTACTGTAGAAGTAAGCAACAAAATCGGTTGGACTACTGATGAAGTAACTGCATGGTTAGCAGCTAACCCTGGTTCTGATGAAGAAGATATGCCAGGATACGTACCAGAAACCACTTTGGTTACTGTAGATTACACTGCATAAAAGAAATATAAAAATTCAAGCAAATTTCTTTTTGAAAAGGGCACTGCCCTTTTCTTTTTTTATATGATATAATATCGTTATATTATATGTACATAAAACAATAGCAAAGAGAGGAAATTTATGGGAGATTACATTATCGAAATGAATCATATCAGAAAAGAATTTCCTGGTGTCGTTGCGAACGATGATATCACCTTACAATTAAAAAAAGGTGAAATTCATGCTTTGCTTGGCGAAAATGGCGCTGGGAAGTCAACCTTGATGAGCGTATTGTTTGGGTTATATCGTCCAGAAAAAGGCGAAATACGAAAAGATGGCGAAGTTGTCAATATTCAAAATCCAAATGATGCAAACGATCTCGGTATTGGTATGGTCCATCAGCACTTTAAACTAGTGGAAGTCTTTACCGTATTAGAGAATATTATCCTTGGTGCAGAACCAACGAAATATGGCTTTTTAACAACAAAAGAAACCAGAGAAAAAGTTTTAGAATTGAGTAAGAAGTTTAATTTAATGGTTGATGTTGATGCGAAAATTGAAGATATTTCAGTTGGGATGCAACAACGTGTTGAGATTCTAAAAATGCTTTATCGTGAAAATGAGATATTAATTTTTGATGAGCCAACCGCTGTGTTGACACCTCAAGAAATTGATGAATTGATGAAAATCATGAAGAATCTTATCAAAGAAGGGAAATCAATTCTCTTTATTTCGCATAAACTAAATGAAATCATGGAAGTATCTGATCGCGTGACTGTTCTTCGCAAAGGGAAATACATCGGAACCGTTGACGTGGATAAAACAAGTATTGATCAATTATCAGAGATGATGGTTGGTCGTAAAATTGATTCGATTAAGAAAAATCCGGCTAAGAAAACGGATGAAGTGATCTTAGAAGTAAATAATTTGATTGTTCCTAGTAAATTACATAAGAACAACGCTGTCAATAACGTGTCCTTCCAAACTCGCGCTGGAGAAATCTTGTGTGTCGCTGGAATTGAAGGAAACGGACAAAGCGAATTGGTATACGGAATTACTGGTTTGGAGAAGATTTCTTCCGGGTCAATAATCTTAAATGGAAAAGATATCACCAAGATGAGTATTCGTGATCGTAATTTAACCGGGATGAGTCACATTCCAGAGGATCGACACAAATATGGCTTGGTATTGGATTTTAATTTGGGACAAAATTTAGCCTTGAAAAAGTATTTCCAAGAGGGGTTCCAACACAATGGATTTATCGATTTTGGGAAAATCAAAGAACATTCAGAAATTTTAATTGATCTATATGATATTCGTAGTGGAAAACGATCTGCAACAATCGCGAGAAGTATGAGTGGTGGGAATCAACAAAAAGCAATTATCGCTCGAGAAATTGATTGTGGCGCAAAATTGCTTGTTGCTGTACAACCAACAAGAGGTTTAGATGTTGGTGCAATTGAAAATATTCATAAGACTTTAATTAAGCAAAGAGACCAAGGGAAAGCTGTTCTCTTAGTTAGTTTGGAGTTAGATGAGGTAATGGATATCAGCGATAGAATTCTTGTAATGTATAATGGAAAAATTGTTGCTGAACTAGATCCGAAAAAAACAACACCTCAAGAAATTGGTCTTTATATGGTTGGCGCCAAAGTACAAGACCGATTTAAAACGGTTGGAGGTGAAGCATAATGTTGGGATTGAAATCAAAGAAAGATACATCTCCTCAGAAGACAATTACTGAAATATCAGAATTAAAAGTAACTGTAATTTCATCGGTAGTCTCTATTATTGTTGGTCTATTGTTTGGTTTGGTTTTTCTATTTATTATTGAAGTAATCAAAGAAACTCCTGATATGACAAATCCTTTCTATGGATTCTCAAATTTAATGGTTGAAGGCTTTTCTTCCATCCGAAGTATTATCAAAGTCTTATATAAAGCCGCTCCACTTTTAATGGTTGGTCTCGCGGTTGGCTTTGCGTTTAAAGCGGGATTATTCAATATTGGTGCTACAGGACAATATACGGTTGGTGCATTCTTCGCATTAATAGCTGCTATCTTATGGCAGTTCCCTTGGTGGGCAGCATTGATCGTCGCTATGATTGCTGGTGGTTTATGGGGATTGGTCCCAGGTATCTTTAAAGCCGTATTTAATATCAATGAAGTTATCACAACCATTATGTTAAACTGGACAGCTCTATTCTTTGTAAATTTATTGTTCTATAACAATCCTGGAATCTATGAATCCAGAGAGCGTACCATGAATCTTGCTGTTGCAAATCCGAGTGCTATATTACCGGATTTGGGTGTGAGTGATAGCTATTTCAATATTGGTATCTTTATTGCGATTCTCTTCGCTGTAGTCATTTTCATCGTTTTGGAACGCACCACATTTGGATTTGAAATCAAAGCGTGTGGAAACAATAAAAACGCTAGTGTATATGCTGGAATCAAAGCGAAAAGAACGATTGTTTATACCATGTTGATTAGTGGTGCCTTGGCAGGAGTTGGTGGTGGAATCCAATATCTTTCTGGAACGGTACCATATACAGTTACATCTACGACACTGTTACCGATGGGCTTTAATGGAATCCCTGTTGCTTTACTGGCATTCTCGAATCCGCTCGGTATTATCATAACCAGTCTATTCATCTCCTATTTACAAGTTGGTGGTGAAGCGATGCAACCGGTTTATAGTCCGGAAATGGTTAATATCATTACATCAGTAATCATCTACTTCAGTGCATTCGCATTGATTGTCAGTCAGTTGATCAAGAAATATATGAAAAAACGACTTGGAGGAGATGAAGCAACAGAAGAAACGGATGTTGTTTTGGATGTTGCCTCGGAAGAGGTAAATAAAATCAGCACTCCAAAAACTCCAGAAGAAGGAGGCGAAAAGTAATGGATATTATTGTTATTATTATAGCCAACACAATCGCCTATGGAGTTCCCCTACTGTTGGTAGCTCTTGCTGGTATGTTCAGTGAGCGAAGTGGTGTTGTTAACATTGCTTTGGAAGGTATTATGATTTTTGGTTCCTTGTTTGGAGCGTTGTTCTTAACCTCGAACCTGATGGGAACAGATTATGCAATTGCGCATCCACAATTCATGGTTCTTGTGGCGATGTTGATCTCGGCGATTTTAGGTACATTGTTCTCACTCTTGCTTGGATATGCAGCGATTAATCTAAAAGCAGATCAAGTCATTAGTGGTACAGCTTTAAACATTTTCGCTCCTGCATTCGCAGTGATCTTGGCATGGGCAGTTCAAGGACAAGGTATTACGGATATTCCATTACCGGATTCGATTAGTTTAACATCAGATTGGTTTGGAATTGCAAGCGCGAATCTTCCAGATTGGTTGGATACACTTTTGAATAAGAAAATGTATCTTACTACCCCATTATCGTTTGTCATTTTAGCAATTTCTTATGTTACGTTATATAAAACCAAGTTTGGTTTACGACTTCGCGCTTGTGGTGAACATCCTCAAGCAGCCGATAGCGTTGGTATCAAAGTATTACGTATGCGCTATATTGGTGTTGCTATCTCTGGCTTCTTGGCAGGTATCGGTGGGTTTGCATTTGTAATGGCAAGTAGTGATTCTATTTTTACAGGACAAGTTGCAGGATACGGATTCTTAGCTTTGGCTGTTATGATTTTTGGTAACTGGAAACCGGGTAGAATATTGTTTGCGGCATTCTTCTTCTCATTCTTTAAGACAATATCTGCTTTGTCAACAGATGCTCAATTGGCTTCGATTTTCCCGACATTCAATTTAGAATCTCCGGAGAATCTATATAAGATGTTGCCATATCTTATCACGTTAGTGGTGTTGGCATTTACGTCAAAACAATCAAGAGCTCCAAAAGCAGAAGGAATCCCGTATGATCCGGGGAAACGGTAAGCGAAAAAAACATGGTTATTACATGCATATTTACAATATGAATAAAACTTCACCTCAAGGTGGAGTTTTTTCTGTAAAATAGACATTTTCGGTTGTTTAAAAAAATTCATTATGATACAATATAAGGTGGTGATTGAATGATAAATCAAACCAATATAGAAACCCTATTTGATTACTTTGATGCTTCTAGCACACTACTATACAAGACTTACAAAAAACCATATTTGGATGGATTGGTCATCTCTGTTGAAAATTTGATGTCCAATACTGTGGAAGAAATATATCAAGAAATCAAGTCGGATTTAGTCGGAATGATTCGCTCTGTTTCCGAAATTGATTTTCAACCTGAAGAAATTCGAAAAGCATTTCAGTTTGCTTGTTTGAAAGGTTTTAAACATGCGAACCAATCCAATCAAATGATTACACCCGAAACCATTGGCATCTTTATCCAATACTTAATCAGCAAACTTTATGACAAGAAAAACTTGCGTTTATTGGATCCGCTTGTTGGGACGGGGAATCTAATCACAACAGTGGCAAATCATATGGAAGAACCTGAGTTATTGGTTGGAGTTGATATGGATCAAGAATCCTATCGATTATCAAGTGCTTTGTTTGATTTGTTAGGCTACGGAGATCAAGTGTACTATCAAGACACGAATACCTTTCTTTATCCAGTGGTAGATGCCATTATTATGGATGCTTCGGGTATAGAAAAGGAGCAAGTATATGAGATCATGAAACATCACGAGAAAAACCTTGTCGAAGGTGGATTCTTGATTGGTGTTTTCGATGGTGAAACAGTACAACCAGAAATCCTTGTGGAACATTCTCAAGGATGGAATGGAGTCTGGAAGTTGTTTGGAATGATTCATTTACCCCAAACATTGACCAAGCAACAAAAGAAGAGCATTGTCGTTTTACAACGAGATGGCTCTGAAGTGATTCAACCGAATCGATTCTTGCTTGTTGATTTACCAGATTTCAGCAACCAAACCGAAATGAAACATGTGATATCCCAGTTAAATGACTGGTTTACAAATACGGAATTTTACAAAGTATAGGAGAAGGTAGTTATTATGAAAAAAATCATGGCTGTTAATGCAGGGAGTTCATCCTTAAAGTTCCAATTGCTGGAAATGCCAGAGGAAAAACTAATCACGAGCGGTATCGTGGAACGAATCGGAATGAAGCATTCCGTATTCGCCATTAAAGTCAATGGAGAAAAATTGGAAGAAACATTAGAGATTGAAGATCACGGAGTAGCGGTTAACATTTTGTTAAACAAATTGATTGACTTAAAAATCATCGCTTCTTATGATGAAATCTCAGGTGTTGGACATCGCGTTGTTCACGGTGGAGATAAGATTACAGAATCTGTCGTTTTAGAAGCGGAAGAAATTGAATACTTAGAATCAATCGTAGATTTGGCGCCACTTCATTTAGGTCCAAACTTAATTGGAATCAAAGCGTTCAAAGAAGTATTGCCAAATGTGAAACATGTTGGTGTGTTTGATACGGCATTCCATCATACCATCCCGGAAGAAGCGTTCCTTTATGCTGTTCCATACGATTGGTATACGCAATATAAAGTTAGAAAATATGGCTTCCATGGAACGAGTCATAAATATGTTTCCCAACGTTGTGCGGAAATTTTGGGTAAAAAAGTAGAAGATGTTAACATCATCATCGCTCACATCGGTAATGGAGCTTCTATTTGTGCAGTGAAAGGCGGTATCAGTGTTGATACAACCATGGGCTTTACACCATTAGAAGGTATTCCAATGGGAACAAGATCAGGAAATGTTGACCCAGCCATTATCGAATACATGATGAACAAGAAACACAAATCAGCGAAAGAAATTACCAATTACCTAAACAAACAATCCGGGTATCTTGGTGTGTCTGGGATTTCATCTGATTCTAGAGATTTAGTCGCAGCCGCTGATGAAGGAAACCATCGCGCAAAACTGGCAATCGATATTCAAGCAAAACGCATCGTAGATTATATTGCTAGTTATTATGTTTACATGGGTGGAGCTGACGCAATCGTCTTTACTGCAGGAATCGGAGAAAACGCAGTTCCAACAAGAGCGAATGTAATCGATCGTTTAGCTGTTTTAGGAGCGAAAATTGATCCAGAAAGAAACGCAAAGGTTCGCCAAGAACAATTGATTTCAACGGATGATTCCAAAATTAAGGTTTATGTTATTCCTACGAATGAAGAAGTCATGATTGCTAGAGATACTTTATCCTTGTTATAAAAGAATTTAAGCCTCCTATGGGTATTATTTATCCAAAAGGGAGGCTTTTTTTATGCTTTGGTTTACTACATTCCTATCATTTTGGTTGTTTGGATTTGACGCTGTATCCAAAATCCCCGAGGAAGCATCCGTTTCGGTCATGGGAACCTACGAAAAGGATGATCTGTTGTTTGAATATGGATCCGTGTATTATGGCGATGGAAATTACGATGGATACATCGGTGTAAAATCGATAATTCAAAATATATATATAGACCAGATGATTTTTGATGATCAGGATGTTGAACTGTTTCAATATCTTGCGGACATGGGAAACGATCGCTATTTTTTGGTGTGCAAGCAGTATGAAACGACGACCGGCATGGAGTTGCCTTCTTTTCAGAAAACAATTATATTAGCTTATGATTACAATAATCATACTCTCAATATCGTTTATACATCCCCAGTAAACTTTAAAGCTTTTCATAACCACAATAATAGGTTGATATTGGTTCCTAATGGCGGTGATATTCTCTATATGGATCAAAATGGTAAGATAGAAGAGAATTATCAACCACTACAGAATTATACAGGAAACTATGATGCTTTGTATCAAGGGGAAGCTTATGTGGATCAAATTTTAGTCGATTCTCTGGATCTTTTCGAACCAGGATATTATGCGATTACAATCAAGGATAACACTTATGAGTTTTCTTATACGATAACGATTCATCCTCAAGTAACCTTCCATGGCGAGACGTTTGGAGAGTACTTTATGGGGGAGGTGTCTATTGAGAGTAAGGGAATTCTTTTTCTTAACAACCAACTATATGAATCCCAAACAATACTTTCCACTCCGGGAAACTATCATTTGACAATCTATGGGGCAAATGGATATGAAAAACAATATCCATTTACAATATTGCCATCGATTCGATATTTTGATGGTACGACGAGTGTTGATTTGGTGGAAGATATTGTTTTGTATCGACCTACCAAAATATACACCAATGCAATTTCTATGACATTGGATGGTGAGGTTTATCAATCGGAAACGATTGAGACGACCGGCTCTCATACATTAATGGTATATGGAATCAACGGATTTTGCGCAGAAATTCGTTTTTCGATTTATCCAACCGTTACCGGAATAGAAGATCAAAAAGAATACCATTTTGTCGACTTTCAGGTTTTTGGGGAAGCTTATTTAAATGACGAATTGGTCCAAGGTGATGTTCACTTAGAAGAACCTGGAACTTATATATTGAGACTTGTTTTAGAAGATGAAACCTATCAAACAATCACATTTATGATTTTGGCAGAGGAGGCGGAGGAGCAAGACGCGGGGGAATCGTTCGATTATCGGAATTTGATTTTAATTGGGATTCTTCTTTTAGGGGGGTATTATATTTTACGTAAGAAATAGAGTTTTGTTCACGAGTATGTTATAATATTTTTGGTGAACTGTATGATAGATTTTAACCTTTTCATTCAAAGTACATATTCGTTAAACGGTAGTATTATCGACATCGATAAGGTCGTAGATAATGCGAAAAAACAAGGATATAAAACCTTGGGACTCGTGGATCAAAACCATATGTACGGAGCGCTAAAATTTTATAAGAAATGTCTTGGAACAGGCATAAAACCGATCATCGGATTGCAAGTGAGTTTGGAATCCGGTTTTTTGGGTGAAGTGGATTTGCTGCTAATGGCGAAGAATTTCCAAGGATATCAAAACCTTATTCAAATCAGTTCATTGGTTTCTTTTGAAAGTAAGATCAATATTCCTCAATTAAAATTATATCTCAATGGAATCGCTTTGATTTTGAAAACAGATGAAGGTGTCGTTGCGAAAAGATTATATGAGAATGATCTCGAGGAGTTGAAGTTGCTCATCAAAGCTTTACAAGAACTCACAAAGAGTTTTTATCTAGGTCTGGATTTAAACGACTACAGTTTTGAGATGCAAGCTGCTCCAAGACTAAAAATGCTAGGTCCTTTATTGATTATGAACAAGGTGAAATACTACGATAAAAAGGACATTAAAGCTTCCAAAGTGCTGAGTAAAATCTTGAGGGAAACCAATGAAGAAGTAGGACTCTTTCATAATGAAGAAGTGTACTACAATCTCAAAGAAATTGCGGATATGGATTCCATGTACTCTCAATATACACAAGCAATCAAGAACAGTATTGAATTGATAGAATCTTGCGAACTGAAGATTGATCTATCTCAAAGATTACTACCGAAGTATCCTTTAGAAGACGAAACTGCCATAGAGAAACTCATTTCATTGGCGAATAAAGGAATGAAGCGAAGACTTGGTCAAAGTAATCTTCTTAACGAACAATATGAAGTCTACAAACAAAGACTTGATTATGAATTATCCATCATTCAACGGATGGGTTATGAAGATTACTTCTTAATTGTTTGGGACTTTGTCCTATATGCAAAGAAAAATGGAATTTTGGTAGGACCGGGTAGAGGATCTGCAGCCGGATCTTTGGTCGCCTATGCACTTGGTATCGTGGATGTTGATCCAATTGAGAATGACCTCTATTTTGAACGGTTCTTAAATCCGGAACGCATCAGCATGCCGGATATCGATATGGACTTTCCGGATGATAAACGCGAAGATGTCATCCGTTATGTGATCAACAAGTTTGGGAAAGAGAAAGTGGTATCCATCATCACTTTTGGGACGTTTCAAGGGAAGTCCGCAATTCGTGATGCTGGGCGCATTTTAGAAATTGATTCGGTTATCGTGGATGAATTAAGCAAAGCACTTTCGAATGCCAACAATTCTTTAGAAGTGTTTCGACAAAAATTCAAAAAAGAATATTCCTATTATATGAATATCCCACAAATCAAAGAATTGATTGAAATTGCCGACCAACTTAGTGGTCTTGTGAAGCACGTATCCACTCACGCAGCGGGTATCATTATCACAGGAGAGGATATTCGTAATTATAGTCCGATTCAACCCGGGTTAATGGATGCGTATCAAACCCAATATGAAGCGACAGATTTGGAAAGTATCGGTTTGCTTAAATTTGATTTCTTAGGGTTGAGAAATCTTACGATAATTAAAGATACATTAGATTTAATCGAAGAACAAGAAGGAAAGAGTCTAAATATATATAAAATACCTTTGGATGATCGACCTACTTTCCATCTTTTGAAAGAAGTCAAAACCCTTGGTGTATTTCAACTGGAATCCAGAGGAATGATGGATTTGGTTGGTAAATTGCAAATCGACACATTCGAAGATATTGCGACTTGTATCTCGTTGTTCCGACCAGGTCCAATGGAGAATATACCAAGTTTTTTGAAACGAAGAAACAATGAAGAGAGAATTAGCTATCCGCATGTCGATTTATTACCAATATTGAAGCCAACTAATGGCATTATCATTTACCAAGAACAAATCATGGCAGTAGCTAGTAAGTTTGCTGGGTATTCTTTGGGAGAAGCCGATGTATTAAGAAGGGCGGTCTCAAAAAAGAAAAGGGAAGTTCTGGAAAGTGAGCGGAAGCGGTTCATTGAAGGTTCAAAAAAACAAGGCTATCCTGAGTCGGTTGCGAATACGATTTATGACTATATCGTTAAATTTGCCAATTATGGATTTAATAAGAGTCACGCTGTAGCGTATGCATTGGTTGGATATTGGATGGCTTATCTAAAAGCGAATTATGGTAAATACTTCATGTCAGTATTGTTGAATTCTCAAATCGGTTCTGTAGGCGGAACAAAAACCTATATCATGGAAGCCAAACAATTGGGAATCGATGTTTTACCGCCGCGCATCAATAAATCTCACGTGAATTATATGCCTGAAGATGGAAACCTTCGTTTTCCGATTAAAGGCATTAAGGGAATCGGTCCAATTGCGGCTATGTCTGTGATTTCAGTACAAGAGGAAAAACCGGTTAAGGATCTAGTTGACTTTGTTCGTCGAAAAAGAGATGTTCATGTCAATGTGATTGAAGCGCTGATCTACGCCGGTGTGTTCGACGATTTGAAATGGAATAAGAGAACGATGATCGAAAATCTTCCAAAGTTAATTAGTTTTGTCGAATTCGATTATCAGAATGAAACATTCCATTTTGTCGAATACGAAGAATATGATTATGAGACATTGCATCAAAAAGAAAAAGAACTTCTGGGCTTGAATTTCCAATATCATATTTTGAACAAATACAAAGACATCATTCAAAAGAACCATTATCCAATGGTATCTGATATTTTAGAAAACGAAAAAGAGAACGTCTATTTTATCGGAGTGATTTCAAGAATCAAGCAGATCACAACGAAAAAATCGGAAGAAATGGCATTCATTGAAGTGGAAGACATCTTCCAATCCATTGATACAACCTTCTTTCCGAAGACATATGAATTATATCGAAGAAAACTTCGTAAGGGAGAAGTTTTCCTATTCTCAGGAAAAAGAGAGATTCGCAATAATAAAACACAAATCATCATAAACGAAATTCAAGAATTAAAGGAGTAATCATTATGAAAATTGGAGTATTGACATCTGGTGGAGATGCACCAGGAATGAACGCTTGCGTACGCGCGGTAGTTCGTTCTGCAATTCACTATGGATTTGAAGCGTATGGAGTTTTTGACGGGTATAAGGGGCTCGTTGAAAACAAGATTCAAAAATTGGGGAGAAATGATGTTGGTCAAATTCTAAATCGTGGAGGAACAATTCTAGGATCCTCTCGTTTGGAATCATTCAAACAACGTGAAGTTCGACAAAAAGCAGTAGATAATTTGAAAGAGCATGGTATCGACGCCTTAGTTGTCATCGGTGGTGATGGTACCTATCGCGGAGGTATGGCACTAAACGAAATGGGAATCAATGTTGTGGCGATTCCAGGAACAATCGATAACGATATCGCGTCGACGGAATATACGATTGGATTCTTTACTGCTCTTGATACAGCAATTGACGCAATCGATAAATTAAGAGATACTTCTTTCTCTCATCAAAGATGTACCGTGGTCGAGGTTATGGGTCGCGACTGTGGAGATCTGTCGATCTATTCTGGGATTGCTTGTGGTGCGGAAATCGTAATCACAAAGGAAACTGGCTTTAATAAGGAAGACTTATTAAAACAAGTCAAACATGCTCAAAATCTAGGAAAACGTCACTTGATTGTTGTTGTCGCAGAACATATTACCAATGTATTTGATTTGGCAAAAGATATTCAAGCGAATTCCAATTATGAATCAAGAGCGACAGTATTAGGATACATCCAAAGAGGTGGAACGCCAAGTG
>QKCT01000007.1 GCA_003245625.1 Bacillota bacterium
ACAGTATATTCAGTTTTGAAAGAGGTCTGGTGATGATGGCGAAGTGGACACACCTGTTCCCATACCGAACACAGAAGTTAAGCACTTCAGCGCCGAATGTAGTACCTTCGGGTGCAAGACTAGGACATTGCCAGGCTGCTTTCTAACTAAATCAATTAATTCCTGATCGACGCATCAGGAATTTTTTTTATGTATTGTTTGCTTTTGATTGCAATGTTATAATAATTGATATAGACGGGAGGGTATGGTATGAAACTTGGAAGTGTGAATGAATTACCACAGTATTACGTTTTGGCATATGAAGTAGATTTGATGAAAGACAAGAAGTTGTTTTTGTATTTGAATCTGTTCTCTTTGATATTCTTGATTCCTTTGGCAGTCATCTATTATGTTATCGTAGAATTTTCTTCAAAGGATTGGTTTTATGAAACAACAAGTAGCAATCCACCATTGAGTCTTTTTCTTTTTATCGTTAGCATGTTTTTGATTATTATTTTACATGAATTGATCCATGGCATCTTTTTTAAAATGGCATCAAAGGAGAAATTAAAATTCACCATTAATTTATTAATGGCTTCGGCATCCATTCCAAATTCCTATTTCTACAAAAAACCATACTTGAGAGCGGGTCTTGCTCCCGCAATCATCCTTTCTTTGGTTTTGATTGTGGTATTATTTTTCTTGGATGGGTATAATTTTCTTTTGGGATACGTCGTATTTTCTATTCATTTTATGGCGTGTATTGGAGATTTTTTCATTGCATGGAAATTAAGGAATTATTCGGATGATTCACTCATTTTAGATTATGGTATGGGGATGAAATTTTATCAAAAAATAATCGAGTAAGACCTGATTCTTATAATATTTTTCATTTTTTAGTTTGAAAATACATAAAAATCCTTAAAATGATAGAAATTTAGATATATTTTGATATAATGTAAGAAAAATGAAAATTAATATTTACTTAAGGAGGAAGAAGTATGAAAAAGCTATTAGCAATTTTACTAACGGTTTTTTTGTCATTTGTTTTTATGGCATGTGAGCCTACTACTGCAACTGCATCCTTGATTACTGGAATTACCCAAAGCACTACATATATACCGGTTACAAATATTGATATTGAGGCGGATATTCAAGAGCCTTGCCAAGGTACTGTTATTTCTTTTACCGTAACCGTTTATCCATCGAACGCAACAGATCAAACTTACACAATTTCCATCAATCCGACTTATATGTTGAGTTTCGTCGCCGGTAGCAATCAAATGCAAGTAGAAGTTGTTGCAGAAGGCACGAGTGGAGATATCACTGAAAACATTGTTACTGTGACAAGTAATGATAACACAAGTATTATTGATACAGTTTCAATTTATGTTTATCCTACAACATCATCGTCGCCAGCTTGTCAAGTGAACTAAGCGGAGGTGTCTATCAGTGAAGAAAATAGCAATATTGATTTGCTTCCTTTTCTCATTTTGGTTGTTTCTGGCATGTGAACCGACAACAACGATTGATACTTTGAATAATGACATTTCAGCAACCAACGATGATGATGTCACGAAAATTACGGATACCAGCACAACAGCAAGTTGTACTGTGGATACGGATAATGCAGATCCAACAGCTACGGATGATTCCTGCACTATCACAAAAGATACCAGCATTTCAACTTCAACAAATACATCTACAACAGCCGGAAGCGGAATGAATTAAAATTTTATCATATCTTTGAGTTCATTTGGTTTTGGAAAGGAAATACTCATGTTGGAGCTTCTCTTTATTTTCTTGATTCTAATGACGATTTATAACCTTTGGTTTCGAAAATCCAAACCAAAGAAATTGTTTAGCAGAATTCTTTATTCGATTCTGTTTTTTGTTCTGTTTGGATTATTATTTTCTTGGGGGTTCACCCCTAAAATGTCACTATTTTACGATAAATATACGTTATTTGGAAATAATACCTACATTACAGACTACCAAGTTGATGACTATGCAGTAGTTGAGTACGAAAACAAATCTGGCGAGAATGAACTTGTTCTTTTCAGTAAAATTACAATTGGGTATATGGATGCTGATATCGGGTTCGATTTGCTAAATTTAAACGCATCTGATCAGTCTTTTCATGTAGGTTACTATTTTGTAACTCAAGATGATCGCTGGTTCATTGCCCTTGATCAATCCATAGTAAATCAAGATTTGGTGATAACAGTGGATGGACAATCCTCCCACGGAGTATGGAATGAAGGTAGTGAATGGGTGTGGTTCGAAATTGCTGATTCACCTAGTGTAATAGTCAGTGATCAAATCCAATATGATGTTGAAAATTCTTGGTAAAAAATAGAAGATATTGTACCAAAATACAACATAAAAAATCAAAAGAATGGAACTTGTTTTTACACAAACTTTCCATTCTTTTTTTGTAACCATTTTCATACAAAAATCAGTGGATTTTTACTTGTTTTTCCGTTATAATAATTGAGGTTTTGCATCCGAGTAAAAAAAACTTGACACACCTAGACATGTAGTGTATAATTATTACGCTCTAATATATAATAATCATCAAGGTTGCGCGTCAACCTTATAAAAATGAGAAAAACGCACCTCCCGGGTGTGTGGGTAAGAAAGGAGGAGATGCATCATGCCAACGATTAACCAATTAATTAAAAAAGGGCGTCACGATAAAGTGAAAAAGTCCAAATCACCACAGCTAAACATCGGCTTCAACAGTTTGCAAAAGAAATATACAGACCTAAGTAGCCCTCAAAAGCGTGGAGTATGTGTCAGAGTTGCAACTATGACACCAAAGAAGCCAAACTCAGCATTGAGAAAATACGCACGTGTTCGTTTATCGAACGGTGGGGAAGTGAACGCATATATTCCTGGTATTGGACATACTTTACAAGAGCATAGCGTTGTACTGATCCGCGGTGGTCGTGTAAAGGACCTGCCTGGTGTTCGTTATCACATCGTCAGAGGAACTTTAGATACGACAGCAGTGGATGGTAGAAGACAAAGCCGTTCCAAGTACGGAGCGAAAAGACCGAAAAAATAATTATTTTTAAATACTAGAATTTGAAAGGAGGAAGTAATTATGCCTCGTAAAGGGAAAATCGTAAAAAGAGATGTCTTACCAGATCCAATATACAATTCAAAATTGGTAACTAAACTCATCAACAACATTATGTTAGATGGTAAAAAAAGCACAGCTCAGGGAATTCTCTACAACGCATTTGAGCGCATCAGAGAAATCACTGGAAAAGAACCGCTAGAAGTGTTCAATGAAGCATTAAACAACATCATGCCAGTATTAGAAGTTAGAAGCCGCCGTATCGGTGGACAGAACTATCAAGTTCCAAGTGAAGTTAGACCGGATAGAAGAGTTACACTTGGACTTAGATGGTTGGTACAATATTCTCGTTCTAGAAATGAGAAAACAATGGATGAAAGATTGGCAAAGGAAATCGTCGATGCCTCCAACAACGTTGGTTCATCAATCAAGAAGAAAGAAGATATGCACAGAATGGCAGAAGCTAATAAAGCTTTCGCACATTATAGATTTTAATTAGGAAAGGAACAAAGTTATGGCACGTGAATATAGTTTAGAAAACACACGTAATATCGGTATCATGGCACATATTGATGCTGGTAAAACCACTACAACCGAACGTGTCCTATACCATACAGGTAAAATTCATAAGATGGGTGAAACACATGATGGAGCCTCTCAAATGGACTGGATGGAACAGGAACAGGAACGTGGAATTACTATTACTGCCGCAGCAACTACCGCTTTCTGGAAAAATCATAGAGTGAACATTATTGATACCCCAGGACATGTTGACTTCACTGTTGAAGTATCAAGATCATTACGCGTACTAGACGGTGCTGTAACGGTGTTAGATGCACAAGCGGGAGTCGAGCCTCAGACGGAAACCGTCTGGCGCCAGGCAAATGAATACAAAGTACCTCGTTTGGTATTTGCAAACAAAATGGATAAGATTGGAGCTGATTTCTCAGCAGCAATCGATTCCATCCACAATCGCTTGGGCGAAAAAGCTGAAGCAATACAATGGCCAATCGGAGCCGAAGACGATTTTACTGGAATCATCGATTTAGTAACGATGAAAGCTTATCATTTTGATGGCGGTCCAGAAGAAAATTATGTTGAAATTCCGATTCCTGCCGACCTCGCTGATGAAGCGGAAACAAGAAGACATGCTCTCATCGAAGTATTGGCGGATTATGACGAAGAATTGATGATGGTTTACCTAGAAGGAGAAGAGATCACTGTTGAATTACTGAAAGCTGCAATTAGAAAAGCAACTTTGAGTGTAACATTCTTCCCAGTCGTTTGTGGTAGTGCCTTCAAAAATAAAGGTGTCAAGTTCATTCTTGATGCTGTAATCGATTATCTTCCTTCTCCTGTTGAAGTTGCACAAATCCACGGATTTGACAGTAATGACAGAGAAGTAGAAATCGTACATGATGACAATAAAGATTTCGTGGCTTTGGCTTTCAAAGTTATGACTGACCCATTTGTCGGACGTGTAACATTCTTCCGCGTCTATTCAGGCGTTGCGAAGAAAGGATCTTACATCTATAACGCATCTAAAGATAAAAAAGAGCGTTTAGGACGTATTCTGCAAATGCACGCGAACTCCCGTACGGAGATCGAAGAAGTCTATTCAGGAGATATCGCAGCAGCGGTTGGTCTGAAAGATACGATCACCGGTGACACTTTGTGTGCCGTGAACAAACATGTTGTTCTTGAATCCATGCGTTTCCCGGAACCGGTCATCTCAGTTGCGATCGAACCGAAGACCAAAAAAGACCAAGAAAAAATGGGTGTCGCTTTGCAAAAATTGTCAGAAGAGGATCCTACATTCCGTACTTATACGGACAAAGAAACAGGACAAACTATCATTTCCGGTATGGGTGAACTTCACTTGGAAATTATCGTGGATCGTATGAGACGCGAATTCAAAGTAGAAGCTACCGTGGGTAACCCACAAGTATCTTACCGTGAAACCATTCAAACCGAAGCTTCTTGTGAAGGGAAATTCGTTCGCCAATCCGGTGGTCGTGGTCAATATGGTCATGTTTGGGTCAAATTTGAACCAAACCCTGGAAAAGGCTATGAATTTGTCGACAAGGTTGTCGGTGGTGTGGTTCCGAGAGAATATATCTCAGTTGTTGATAAAGGTATTCAAGAATCCCTTGGTGGAGGAATTATTGCTGGATATCCATTATTGGATATTAAAGCGACTCTATATGATGGATCTTACCATGAAGTCGACTCGAGTGAAATGGCATTTAAGATTGCTGCATCCATGGCTTTGAAACAAGCTAGAGATAAATGTAATCCAGTCTTGTTAGAACCGATTATGAGTGTCGATGTTGTCACACCTGATGATTACATCGGTAACGTCATCGGAGATTTGACTTCAAGAAGAGGCCGAATCGAATCACAAGAAATGTTGGGTAATGCCCAAAAAGTTTCTGCGAAAGTTCCACTATCGGAAATGTTCGGATATGCTACAGCATTGCGTTCAAATACGCAAGGTAGAGCGACGCACACGATGCAATTCTCGCACTATGATCAATGTCCAAAATCTATTTCTGAGGAAATCATCGCAAAGCGAAATAGTTAAGTATTTGGATTGAAGATTTGGTATCGGATTCTAAAGATTTAATTATTGCAAAATAAATCATATTGTTATACAATAATATCGATAAACTAATGCTATTAGGCAAAAAATAAGAAAAAATCAATATAAAGGAGATTAGAAAAATGGCTAAAGCTAAATTTGAACGTACGAAACCGCACGTTAACATTGGTACAATCGGACACGTTGACCATGGAAAAACGACTTTGACAGCAGCTATTACCATGGTTTTAGCAAGAAAAAACCCTAACATCGAAGTAAAAGATTATGCATCTATTGACTCTGCACCAGAAGAAAAAGCAAGAGGTATCACTATTAACACAGCTCACATCGAGTATGAAACTGACAAACGCCACTATGCACATGTGGACTGCCCAGGACATGCCGACTATGTTAAGAACATGATTACCGGTGCTGCACAAATGGACGGAGCAATCCTAGTTGTTTCCGCAGCAGATGGTGCAATGCCTCAAACAAGAGAGCACATTTTGTTATCACGCCAAGTTGGTGTTCCAAAAATCGTTGTATTTTTGAACAAAGCTGACATGGTTGACGATCCAGAATTGATCGAATTAGTAGAAATGGAAATTCGTGAATTATTGGATGAATACAAATTCCCTGGAGATGAAACTCCAATCATCGTTGGTTCTGCTTTAAAAGCTTTGGAAGGCGACGAAGAAGCGGAAGCAAAAATCTTGGAATTGATGGACGCTGTTGATGATTACATCCCGCTTCCTGAAAGACCAACTGACAAACCATTCATGATGCCAATCGAAGACGTCTTCACTATTACTGGACGTGGAACCGTTGTTACTGGTAGAGTAGATCGCGGAACTATCAAAGTTGGTGAACAAGTAGAAATCATTGGTATTAGAGACACAAAAACAACTGTAGTTACAGGTGTTGAAATGTTCCGTAAATTGTTGGACTACGCGCAAGCTGGTGACAACGTAGGTTTGTTGCTTCGTGGTGTTGCTAGAGACGACGTACAACGTGGACAAGTTATTGCGAAACCAAAATCAGTAACTCCTCATACAAAGTTTACTGCACAAGTTTACGTATTGTCACACGATGAAGGTGGACGTCACACTCCATTCTTCTCAAACTATCGCCCTCAATTCTATTTCACAACAACTGATATCACTGGTGTTATCCAATTGCCTCAAGGCGTTGAAATGGTTATGCCTGGTGACAACATCGAAATGGAAGTAGAATTAATCCATCCAATCGCTTTGGAACAAGGAACTAAGTTCTCAATCCGCGAAGGTGGACACACAGTTGGTGCTGGATCCGTCGTTACAATCCTTAAATAATTTGTAAATTAAAAATACCTTGTCTGCATTCCAGGCGAGGTTTTTTATTTGCCTTGATCAAGGATATTTTCAGAAGAAAAACCACCAAACATCATTTTATATCTGAATTTTTCGGTAACATCATGGAATATTCAGTGTTCTGAAAACCATATAGCGATTTTCTTGGTTTTATCTTTTGGTGAAAAGACATAGTTTTAGATCCCATTAATATTGATTTGTTAAAATAATATCATAAATCTACCAATTAAATCTATTCATTCAGAAATCGTTTTTATTTGATTATCAAGTAGTGAAAATGTTTCAAACTAGACCTTTATGTGTTATAATATTTTCATATGATAAATGATATATCTTTAGTATGGGAGACATTATGGAACTATCAATTCAGACAATCAGATTTTTAGGCACCGATATGGTGAACAAAGCAAACAGTGGGCATCCTGGAATCGTATTGGGAGCCGCAGGAACGGTTTATGAGTTATTTCAAAATCATCTTAAAGCAAATCCGAAAGAACCAACATGGTTTAACCGTGATCGCTTCTTTTTAGCTGCAGGACACGGAAGTGCATTGCTTTATTCAATGCTTCATCTTTCAGGATATGACATATCTTTGGAAGATTTAAAGGAGTTTAGACAACTCGATTCGAAAACACCTGGACACCCAGAGTTTGGACATACCGCTGGAGTGGATTCCACAACTGGACCATTAGGACAAGGTGTCGCAATGGCGGTTGGAAATGCTTTAGCAGAAAGTTATTTAGCTGCTACTTTTAATAAAGATAGCTTCGAAATCATCGACCACAATACTTATGCGCTTTGTGGAGACGGAGATTTACAAGAAGGCGTTACATTAGAGGCGATGAGTATTGCGGGAAGACTCGGTTTAAATAAATTAATTGTTTTGTTTGACTCCAATGATATTCAACTAGATGGACCGACAGACAAAGCAAACGGCGATGATATTGAAATGAAAGTCAAATCCATGAATTGGAACTATTACAAGGTATCCCAACCAAACGATCTCACGACGTTAAATCAAGTTTTAACAGAGGCAAAGTCCTCAGATAAGCCTGTTTTTATCGAAGTAAAAAGTATCATCGGATATGGGTCCTCTGCTCAGGGAACTTCCGGAACTCACGGGTCTCCAGTGGGTGAAGATGAAGCGAAAGCTATGAGATCAAGAATGGATTATCCTTACGCTCCATTTGATATCCCACAAGCCGTATATCAAGATTTTAATCAAAATTTTGGACTGCGTGGTTCTGAAAAATATAAAGAATGGAACCGTTTGTTGCTCAAATATAAAGATGCGTATTTGGAAGACTACCGTAAACTAAAACGAATCATTGACGGTACGATTGACATTGACTTTGAAGAATTGATTCCACAAGTAGATCCCGGAACAAAAGAGGCTACTCGTATATCAATCGGAAAAATCTTACCTGTTCTTTCAGAAGCATTACCAGAAATGATTGGTGGGTCTGCTGATTTAACTTCTTCGACAAAAGTGAAAGGAATCAATGGCGATTTCGACGTTGACAATAGAACAGGACGCAATATTAATTATGGTGTACGTGAGCACGCTATGGCTGCAATCACAAATGGCTTGGCTTTACACCATTTAAAATCATTTAGTGGAGGTTTCTTTGTTTTTGCGGATTATATGAAACCATCGATTCGGTTGGCTGCTTTGATGGGCTTACCTTCTATGTTTATTTTCACTCATGATTCAGTAGCAGTAGGAGAAGATGGGCCAACTCATGAACCTATTGAGCAATTATCGATGTTCCGTACAACTCCAAATATCAATACATTCCGCCCCGCTAATGCAAATGAAACAAGATTGGCAATGCGCTATGCTTTAACTTCTAAGAATCAACCATCCGTTGTTGTCTTAACAAGACAAAACACACTGGTTACTCAAAAAATCGCGTATGAAGAGTTTCGTATGGGTGCTTACATCGTAAAAGATTTAGACAACTTTGAAGGAATTCTAATTGCGTCAGGATCAGAAGTGGAATTGGCTTTATCGGTACAAGAAAAATTGAAAAACGAAGGAATTTTCGTTCGCGTTGTTTCAATGCCTTGTATGGAGTTATTTTTAACTCAACCAAAGGAAATTCAAGAACGCATTATTCCTACAACATGCAAAAAACGTTTAGCAATTGAAATGGGCGCCTCCTTAACTTGGTATCGCTTTGCGACTGAGGTGTTTGGAATCGATCGTTTCGGAAAAAGTGGAAAAGGCAATGAGGTTGTAGCTTCTCTTGGTTTTACAACAGATACCATAACCGAATATTATTTGAATATGTAAATCGGATGACTCATCCGATTTTCAATCGTTAGGACACAATATGTTATTTGACTCCCACGCCCATTTAAACGATGTGGCTTTAATCGAAAGAACGGAAGACATCTTGGCAAATGCCATAGAAAATAAAGTGGAAAAGATCCTGTGTGTAGGGTTCGATAAAGATTCCAGTCTTTTGGCTGTGGAACTCGCAAATCAATATGAGTCTATTTATGCAGCTATCGGAATTCATCCCTCTGAAGCGAATCAATTCGAGATTGACCTAGATTGGATGAAAGAATATCTTGGCAATCCAAAAGTGGTAGCTGTTGGAGAAATCGGATTAGATTACTATTGGGATAAATCCAAAATAGAAGAACAAAAACAATTGTTTCAAAGACAAATGGAATTAGCTGGAAAGTATCATTTACCGGTTATTATTCATATGAGAGATGCCACGAATGATACATTCGAGATGTTAAGAGAGTATATGGACAAAGAAGCATCAGGGGTGATGCACTGTTATTCTTCTTCAAAGGAAGCGATGCAGCAATTTTTGGATTTAGGAATGTATATCTCCTTAGCCGGTCCGGTTACCTTCAAAAATGCTAGAGTACCGAAAGAAGTGGCAGAAGTTGTTCCTTTGGAAAAACTATTGGTGGAAACGGATTCACCTTATCTTTCTCCAGTACCATATCGTGGGAAAACAAATGAACCAAAAAATGTATTCTATGTTGCCCAAGAGATTGCAAGGATAAAAAAAGTATCATTTGAAGAAATAGAAGCGGCGACTTACGCAAATACCTGTCGCCTGTTTGGAATAAAATAGAGGTGAAATAATGGGATTGACAGCGGGAATTGTAGGTTTACCAAATGTTGGTAAATCAACGTTATTTAATGCAATTACAAATTCAAAGGTCTTAGCAGCGAACTATCCGTTCGCAACCATCGAACCTAATATTGGAGTTGTCGAAGTTCCGGATCAAAGAGTTGATATGCTTACACAAATGTATCAACCAAAAAAGACGATATATACAACATTTGAGTTTCGCGATATCGCAGGATTGGTTCGTGGTGCTTCTAAGGGAGAAGGTCTTGGAAACCAGTTTCTTTCTCATATCCGAAGCACAGATGCAATCGTCCAAGTGATTCGTTGTTTTGAAGATGAGAATGTTGTTCATGTTGATGGATCCATCAATCCAATGAGAGACATTGAAACCATCTTAATTGAATTAATCTTTGCAGATATGGAAGTTATCGAAAAACGCTTGCCAAAGATTCAAAAACGCGCTCAGATGAAGTTGGATACGGAAGCAGTAGTTGAATATGAGATTTTATCAAAACTCAACGAGGCGCTGAAAGAAGAAATTCCAATTCGTGCCCTTGACTTATCAGAAGATGAAAAGAGACTAATCAAGAATTTTTCTTTTTTAACTGCGAAACCAATGTTGTATGTTTGTAATGTATCGGATGAAGAAGTAGTCGATCATTCAGAAAATGCATATGTAAAACAAATCCAAGAATTGGCTTCAAAAGAGAACTCACGAGTGGTTGTGATTTCGGCTAAGATAGAACAGGAATTATCCGAATTAGACCCAGAAGAACGAAAGATGTTCATGGAGGATTTGGGTATTTATCGTTCCGGACTAGAAGAACTCATCACCGTAAGTTATGAAGTATTAGGGTTAAAAACATTCTTTACTGCAGGGGAAAAAGAGGTTCGTGCTTGGACATTTAAAAATGGAATGAAAGCCCCTGAATGTGCCGGAATCATACATACCGATTTTCAAAAGGGATTCATTCGTGCAGAAACAATTCATTATGAAGATCTAATCGCCTCTGGTTCAGAAGGAAAAGCCAAAGAACTTGGGAAATATCGTTTGGAAGGAAAGGAATATATTGCCAAAGATGGTGATGTTTTCCATTTCCGCTTTAATCTTTAGGTGAATGACATGAAAATCAATCAGTTGCTAGTTGATTTATTAAGGGAAAGAAATTTGAAAATTAGCACTGCAGAATCCGTTACTGGTGGTAAGATTATTAGTTCATTAATCGAAATCTCCGGCGCATCCAATATCACAGAACAATCCTATGTTGTATATTCCAATCAAGCAAAGCGCGCTGTTTTAGGAGTCGATACAAAAGTTATCGAAGGGTTTGGTGTTGTCTCTGAAGAAGTTGCCTTGGAAATGGCGAGAGGATTGAAGAAAGTCGCCAATTGCGATATCGCAATTGCTACAACAGGAGAAGCTGGACCCAATCCAAGTGATTCCGAAATTCAAATTGGAACGGTTTGTTTTTCTCTTATAATTAAAGAAGAAGAATATACTTACAAAAAAATCTTCGCTGGAGATCGTTTAGGTATTATTGACAATGCGACGGTTTTTATTCTCTCAGAATTATTTTACAAACTAAAATGAACTCGAATAGGCTCTTTGTAGCCTATTTTCTTTACAAGCGTTTACATTAAAAATTCAGGTTGTTTTTGGTTATGTCATTATGATATAATCGGATACGAAGTTAATAAAAGTCGTATAAATTCGATAATATGGTTCGAACGTCTCTACCTTGTCACCGTAAAAGACAAGACTACGGCTACTATTCAATACATGGATCAAATTTCACTGTGTTTTGATATGGCTAGCCTTGGAGTGACTCTAAGGCTTTTGTTATGGCTTTTATTGACAAAACATAATGGGAGGAAAAGAATGAAAGAGTTTTTGAATGGTTTCTTCAAGATTGAAGAACGTGGTTCTACAATCACAAAGGAATTGCTAGGTGGTCTTACCATTTTCCTGGCAATGGTTTACATCTTACCTGTCAATGCGGATATCCTTTCCAGTACAGGTATGAGTTTCGCAGCTGTATTCGCGGCTACAGCGATTGCAGCAGCAGTTGCCAGCTTGATGATGGGGTTATTCGCAAATTACCCAATCGGTCTTGCATCTGGCATGGGCGTTAACGCATTCTTCACATACACTGTAGTATTTGGCCTTGGATTTTCTTGGCAAGAAGCGTTAGCAGCTGTTCTAGTATCTGGTATCTTGTTCTTGATCATTTCACTTACAGGATTACGTAAAAAAGTTATCAATGCGATACCAAAGAACTTGAAAATCGCTGTTGGTGCTGGTATTGGTTTCTTTATTGCCTTCATCGGTTTGAAGGGTGCTGGAGTTGTTGTAGGTAGTTCTGCTACTTATGTCACTCTTGGGGAATTGAATAATCCAACCGTATTACTTGCATTATTCGGAATTATTTTGGTTTTCGTTCTTCATGCAATCGGTGGTAAAATCGGTCGCTTTGCAGTTATCATTTCTATTGTAGCAACTGGTTTCCTTGGCGTTATCCTTGGTTGGATATTCCCAAGTTTAGCTGCAGCAATGCCAACATTGAGTGGAGCTAATCTTGGTGGAATCGGCGATGTAAAAGGAACATTTGGTCAAGCATTCTTGGCTTTACCATCTTTACTTTCTAATCCATTGTCTTACGCAGTCATCTTCTCACTATTGTTCGTTGACTTCTTCGATACAGCAGGTACATTGGTCGCAGTTGGCCATGATGCAGGTTTGATCACAAAAGAAGGTGAATTGATTGGTGGAGACAAAGCATTGATCTCTGATGCGACTGGTACTATCGTTGGTGCTATCATCGGTACTTCAAATGTTACATCTTATATTGAATCAACTACTGGTATCAAGCAAGGTGCGCGTACTGGTTTGTCAGCAGCAACTGTTGGTGTCTTATTCTTGTTATCGTTGTTCTTGTTCAATTTATTCGCATTTGTTGGTTCCATCCCTGTTACTTTAACTTCTGGAACAACAATCTTCGTATCTCCAGCAACTTCTATGGCTTTGGTTTACGTTGGAGCATTGATGGCGTCTCAATTGAAAGAAATCGATTGGACTGATGGCGTAGCATCTGCAGTAACATTCTTGGTTATCATCATGATGGTCTTAGCTTATTCCATCTCTGAAGGTATCTTCTTCGGTTTCATCATCTATGTTATATTGATGGTTGCTTCTAAAAGAGCAAAAGAAGTTGATCCAATCATGTATGTTCTGTCGTTCCTATTCCTGGTTTATTACATCATAAAGTTTTTATTGTTTCTTTAATATTTGAAAGGGTGGATTTATTCCCCCCTTTTTTTTAAATAAAAATGAGGAGGAGTTATTAGAATGAATGAAAAAATGATTTTAGGGGTTTCAGAAAAACCAAAAACTTGGAAATGGTTGGCGTTGAGTTTCCAACACGTATTCGCGATGTTTGGGGCAACAATATTGGTTCCGTTATTAACGGGCTTACCAATCTCTGTTGCGTTATTTGCATCCGGAGCAGGGACATTGATTTATATTCTTTGTACCAATGCAAAAGTTCCAGTATACTTAGGTAGTTCGTTTGCTTATATTCTTGTTGTTGCATCAGTTAGTGGATTCAGTACGGACCCTACAACTGCGAACTATGCATCAGCTTTGACAGGACTATTTGTAGTCGGTATGATTTATGCTTTAATTTCAGTAATCATCAAATTGGTTGGGAAGCGTTGGATTGAGATTGCTTTACCTCCAGTCGTCATTGGGCCAATGATAATGATCATCGGTTTAGGATTATCCAGTGTGGCAATTTCCAACGCCGGTTTAAATGGTGGTAGTTGGAAAGATATGGTTACAGCAGCTGTAGCATTAGCTGTTGTAGTTGTCGTCGCACTGAAAGGAAAGGGCTTTGTAAAAATCGTTCCTTTCTTAATTGGTATCGTTGGTGGTTATATCATTGCATCCATCTTAGGTATTGTAGATTTTACGGCATTCACAGATGTTATTACATCTCCAAAAGATTGGTTCCGTATCCCAAGTTTCATGTTCTTAGGTTGGAAAGATGGAAGCGCAACTGTTCTTGGAACTGAAATCACTTTCTATAAAGCGAATCTAGCGGCTGTCTTAACAATTGCTCCATTGGCCTTTGTTACAGCGGCAGAGCATATTGGAGACCATGCAGTTTTAAGCAAAATCGTTGGGAAAGACTTCTTAAAAGATCCAGGTCTAGATAAAACATTACTTGGAGATGGACTTGCTACTTCCTTTGCTGCACTAATTGGTGGTCCAGCAAACACCACATATGGAGAGAATACATCAGTGGTTGGTATGACAAGAGTTGCTTCTGTATACGTTACTGGTGGAGCAGCAGTTATTGCGATTGTGTTATCATTCTTCAATGTATTTACAAGTTTAATTTCAACAATCCCAGCTTCTGTAATGGGTGGTATTTCAATTATACTGTACGGATTCATTGCATCGAATGGATTGAAAGTATTGATTGACAATAAAGTAAATATGTTTGACTTAAGAAATCTTATCATTGTAGCAACAATGCTTGTCATTGGATTAGGCGGTGCAGTAATCTCAATCGGTACATTCCAAATCTATGATATGAGTTTTGCAGCAGTCGTAGGTATTCTGCTCAACTTCATCTTACCAAGAACAAAAGTAGAAAAAGAATAGTAGACCTTGAATCTCCGCAAAAAAATGATACAATAGTAATACTTACTATTTTGCAGGGGGAGTTATGAGTCTCAATTCTATGTCAAAAACAAAATCAGGTTTTCTGATTTTGTTCATATATCTTGTAACCATGGTAATAGGATTATTTGTATATGCAGTAGGTGTATATTTCTGGATTCCACCATGGTTCTTGGTTTTGGTTGTAGATATCATCATGACCGGAATCATCTTTGTTGTTGGATTATTACTGAAAAATGCCTCATTGTATGATCCGTATTGGAGTGTGATTCCACCCTATTTTTTAGTAATCTATGTGCTCGTTTATAGAGGTTCATTCTCTCAACTACCAATGATTCTTCTCTTAATCGCTATGCTATTTTGGTCAATTCGTTTGACTTATAATTGGTGGAAAAATTGGGAAGGTTTTGAAAAACAAGATTGGCGTTACGATTTATTGAAAGAACAAAACCCAAAACAGTATTGGATTGTCAACCTTGTTGGTATTCACCTAGTACCTACCATTGTTGTGTATTTGCAAATGTTGGTTGCATTTCGAATTGTAAGTTTCGCCACTCTAAATGTTGGTTATATTATCGGATTTATTTTTGCTTTTTCAGCACCGATTATTCAGTTTATTGCTGATAAACAGATGTATCAATTCCGCAAAGAAAACACCGAGAAGGGTAAAGTGATAAATAGCGGATTGTGGCGATTTTCTAGACATCCAAACTATTTTGGTGAACTGCTGTTTTGGGTCGGTATTTATGTCATGTATCTATCTTCAATTCTTGCAATCGACCTCTATATATTCTGTCCTATCGCAATGATTGTTTTATTCGTTTTTATCAGTGTTCCATTGATGGAAGATAAACTAAAAAATCGACCTGGATATCTTGAATATCAACAAAAAGTTTCGATGATTTTTCCATTTTTTCAAAAGAAAACCAAAGAACCACGAAACAAATGACTTATTGACATATAAAGTGTTATGATATATAATCTTGTAGAGAGCGTTATATGGAGTAATAAATGTAATTTATTATGATAAGAGGAGATTTAAATGAGAAATTTGAAAAAGCTATTAGCTGTCATGGTGTTGGCATTATTAACCTTTGCATTAACGGCTTGTAGTGAGCTAAACAAAGTGACGAATTACTTTGAGGAACAAGGATTTGTTCGTTATCAATATAATGGTATTGGAGAGTCTGTTCTGTTTTCTGTGCATGATGCATTAGTAGATGAATTAGATGCTTTAACTACGGTTGATACTTCTACAACTACTATGACTACAACTGATTTTGTCATCACAACAACAGCAACAACAGGATCCGATACTACAACAACAACTGTTACAACAGAAGAATTAGGTTTTGCATCCTATGTATTCTCAAATGGGGAGTATGCGGTTCTTGTTATGGAATTCCAAACAACTGATTTATTGTATGAGTTGCTAGAAACAACAGTTGCTTTACAGGAACAATTCGAAGGATTGGATCAAGCCGATTACATTAACGGTAATTGCTTGCTAATTGTATTGGATGGGTTCATGGATCGTTATGATGATTTCGTAGAAATTTTCCAAGGCAGAGCTGACCATCAAATTTTCACAACAACTACAGTTACTGTTACGACTGTAAGTTCAACAGAAACCACTACAACTGGTCAATAAAGTAAGATATATTTATATATATAATATTTGCGTTTGTCAATGTTTTTATATGGACAAACGCTTTTTATTATGATATAATACTACGGCGTGAATCACTCACCTTGCTGCTAAGCAGCCATTAGACCAAAAGGAGGAACATTATGAGAAGATATGAAATCATGTATATCATTCGTCCAAATCTTGAAGACGGAGTCAGAAATGAATTAATTCAAGAATTCAACAAATTACTGACCGATCTTGGTTCAACAGATTTGAAAGTTGATGAATGGGGATTAAGAGATCTTGCATACGAAATCGCTGATGTGAAGAAGGGTTACTATGTTGTTTTAGATGTAGTAGCTTCTGTTGAAGCTGTAAATGAGCTCGGCAGAATCATGAAGATCAGAGAAAACGTAATTCGTCATATCATTGTGAACAGAGACGAAAAGTAGGAGGGAAATATGTTTAATAAAGTGGTGTTGATCGGTAGATTGACTAAAGACCCTGAACTTAGATACACAAGTACCAACAACCTTCCTGTTGTTTCATTCACTTTGGCTGTTAATCGCCCATATGGTAACCAAAACGGAGATCGCAATGCAGATTTCATCAACTGTACTGCATGGAGAAAACAAGCAGAGAATATTCATCGTTATGTCAGTAAAGGCAGTATGGTCGCTGTAGAGGGTAAACTTCAAACCAGAGACTATTTAGATGAAAAAATCAATGCAAAAAGATACATCACCGAAGTTGTCTGTGATTCCGTTGTATTCTTAGATACAAGAAACCAAGGTGACAGCGATTATAATAGTCCAAATGAAAATGATTCTAGGGAAGAAGAATTACCAAACGGTAATTTTGATAACGTAGAAGACGATTTACCATTCTAAAGAAGGAGGATTATTATGCCTAGACCAGGATTTAAAAACAATCGCCGTAGAGGGCGTAAAAGATGCTATTTCACTGAGAATAAGATTGATTACATAGATTTTAAAGATGTTGAGTTACTAAAGAGATTTGTCTCTGATAGAGGTAAAATTTTACCAAGACGTGTAACTGGCACAAAATCTTACTATCAAAAGCACTTAGCAAACGCAATCAAACGCGCTCGTTTTATGGCGTTGCTACCATACGTGAAAGAATAGTATTACAAGGCTCAATTGAGCCTTTTTTATTGCATACTCCAATTACTTAAATCAAAGATTTAAAACGGGGACGAAATTGTAAGTAAAAAACAACATTCAATATTGTGAACAAGTTTCAAAAATATTCTAAATTGTGATATAATTATCTTAATTCATCTGAAAAGGGGTGTCTTATGAAGAAACCCATTAGAAAACGAATACTCATACCAATAATCATATACGTAGTACTCATCGGATTGGGTATCCTTTTCTTATTGCCGAATGTCAGTACAGAAATCAATTGGTTTTATAATATTGCCCTAACAATTCTGTTAGCTTCCTATATCATTTTGGTTCTATCCTCAAAAGGGGATAAGAATCGCATTAGCGATTTAGAGAATCGTATTCGTGATTTAAGCAAAGTAGGAAAGCAAAAGATTAATAGTGAAGATATAGCTCTGAATTATCTTCCGGTTTAATAGTGAAGATATAGCTCTGAATTATCTTCCGGTCGGAATCATCTTGTATGACGAATCATCCAACATCGTATATGCCAATTCCCAAGCAAAAGAGTACTTCTCCAATGTTTTGGTGGGAAGAAGCTTACAACTTATTTCGAAAGATTTATCCGATAATGTCGAAAAACGTATTGGAAAATTTATTCTGAATGTATATGACAAGTTGTATGATATTATCCATTATCCAAAGAATCGAACAGTTTATCTGTTTGAAGTAACAGATCGCGAAATGATGAAA
>QKCT01000058.1 GCA_003245625.1 Bacillota bacterium
GTTTTTGCTTCAAGTGCTAGTCGTAAACCGTTTACCTCATTAAATCCCGCCTTAGTTGAGGAAGCATTTGCAGTAATACCTATTGCACTAAAGGTATTATCATCAAATAGAAATTCCAGTTGAGTTATTAAAGTGATGTGATTATTTCTCTTTATTGTTAAATATCCTCGGCCATTATTGGAATAAGCAATCAATGGATAGGATTCATAATCAAGCTTCCCTCTTTTTCCTGGCCCGTTCATAGATCGAATAAATGATAAACCTGAATAATGGGATAATTGGTATTCAAGCCCTGAGAATAGATTATTTGTTTGATCAGATACATACCCGTTTGGTAATTTAAGTTTGCCACCTAAAAATGCAGGAATTATGTGTTCTTGGGAGTTGTATGTTTCATCAAGTTTTTTTGAATATATACATTTCATAGTTTTCAATCCCTTTGAGATGCATACTTAATCGTAGCTCATTTTGTACAAAATACATTTATCTTATTCAGACTATTTTTTCTAATAATTTCCCTTATTCCATACAAATACTCTCTTGGCTTTCGATAATCTATTTGTAGAAAATTATGCTCAATCCACTGTTTTGCTCCTTTTTTGGAGATAAATCCACTTTCAAGATATGTGTATAGAGAGCGAGCCGCTGTGATTAAGGCGTATTCTTTAAAACCTTCATCACTTAACAATAACTCATTATTTATAAATTCTTCTATTTGCACGCAAATCTGGTCTCTAATTTCGGCCCAATCAAAATGAAGCACCATAGATATTGTATTCATTCTGTATAAAGACATATAACTGTCTAATATCATTGCAGATTCTAGACTATCAAATCCTATATCAGATAATGGTTTCCATCCCTGAACATTTGTGCCTACGTAATACCCATTCACAAAACGAGTATTATCAATTGCTATATATCTTCCCTCAAGTAAAGATAATAGTTTTCTTGTCCTTCTATATTCTGTGTGCATTTCTTTGATTTTAACCATGTCTACTTCTGTAAGTTCTTCATTTAAAAAAACGATGAAATCAATATCACTTTTCTTCGAATTAAATCCTCCACGAATTACTGACCCATAAATAACTATATCTATTATTTTGTTGTCAAAACGACTTATTAGATCCTTCCGAAACTTTTCCAAAGTATTCTTTATAGCTATGTTCAAAATGTCACCTTCATCTACACTAGACTTCGCATTATTTAATGATATACAAATCTCATTGGTATGTTATTAATACCATAAGTTGCAACTACTTATGGTACGGCTCATTGTTATTGATACGAAATGCACGATATATTTGTTCTAATAAAATAAATTTCATGATTTGATGAGGAAAGGTCATTTTGGAAAAGGATAATAATAAATCTGCTTTCTTTAAGACTTGTTGCGACAAACCTAATGACCCACCAATAATAAAGGTAATATTGGAGGAATGATACGTCATAATCTTTGTCATCTCTTCTGCTAATTCAATCGAAGATAATTGTTTCCCTTCGATTGCAAGACATATCGTATATCCATCTGGTAGTTTTGAAAGGATCTTCTCTCCTTCTTTATCTTTAATCAATTCGATTTCTTTTTCTGACAAGTTATCCGGAGCTTTTTCATCATTGACTTCGATAAAATCTAGTTTGGTATATGCCGAAAGACGTTTGGCATATTCCTTGATTGCTTCTACAAGATATTTCTCTTTGATTTTACCGACACTGATGATTGTAATCTTCATATCATGGACTCCTAATCGTTTTACTAGTTGCATTATACCATTGTTTCCTATTTGATTTCCAATCACTTTCAAGTTTTCATCCAAATCTTTTGACTATCTCTGTATTCTTTGTTAGACTGAAGAAAAAAGGAGAAACGATGATGAGACAATTTATTATCCCTTATCTAATGTTTGAAAATTCATTAGAAGTCGCAAACTACTACAAAGAAGTATTTGACGGAGAGATTCCTTATATCATGTTTGGTAAAGATATGCCAGATTGCAAGAAAGAAGATTTGGAGAAAGTGGTTCATTTGGAATTAACCATTCAAGGTCATTTTCTGTATCTAGCGGATGGTCCACAAAAACCGAGTGATCAAACAATGCTTCTATTAAACTATGAGACATTGGAACCACTCAAACAAGCATTCTATCGGATGAAAGAATCAAGCAAAGTCATTCAAGATCTTCATGATACCTTCTGGGGAGCGGTATATGGAGTCTTAGAAGACAAATACGGTATGAAATGGGAATTTCATATGATGAAACCAAAAGAATAAGGACCCAAAAGGTCCTTTTCGTTTTTATTCGGTCATTAAGAGATATTGTTGAAGAGCAATCAACGTTTTGGCATCCGTAATCATTCCCATCTTCAACATTGCTTTGACTTCTTCAATCGATGTTTCCATCAATTCCAAGAATTCATCCTCATCGCTATGAGCGGGGTTCTCTTTTTTCACGCAATTCTTTGCGATAAATATCTCAATCATTTCGTTGCTATAACCAACGCAAGAATGGATATTTCTCAGCAATTCAAAATCCTCAGAGACATATCCCGTTTCTTCTTCTAATTCTCTTCTGGCGCAATCCAGTCCTGCTTCATATAGAAAATCCTTTTTTCCAGCGGGTATCTCAATCGATTCACTTCGAATCGGATACCGGTATTGTTTGACCAAAAGGATTTTTCCTTCTGTTGTGATTGGTAATACTGCAGCTGCACTGTTATGCATGATATAAACGCGGCTGCTGGTTTTCTCATTAGGTAATAATACTTCATCGCGATAGAGTTTTAAGAAATTGCATTCATATAATAACTCATGGTTTAATTGTTTTTCTTCTAGTTTCATCTTCATCACCTGCTATTCTTACCTCATATTGTATCACAATATGGTGGCGCTTGTCTTTGGACATTGTGTAGTTTCTATGATGTTTTTCTGGTTTAAGGTAGGTTTAAGAGTAGGGAGTTATAGTGAAGATGGAAAACAACCAATACGAATAAAGGTGGTCCTATGAAACAACAGCGCATAATTGTACTATTTTATATTGTACTGACATTATTTACCACGTTCGTTTTCCTCTATGAATTCGTCATTCCGCATGGTGGGGTCATCATTGAAGACCCCGTCATTACAACCACAACGACACAAGGCTCGACCGATGGAACAGCTACTACAGATGAATCCGGTACTTCGACTACCACGGATTCCTTAGTACTATCCTACTCGGAAGAAATCCCATCGGTGTTGGAAGATGCGGAAGTCCTCGGATCGTATGAAAGTGAGAACGTGTTAATCACTATATATCAAATACGCATGTACAGTTCGGATATCTATGTCGCCGATGTCGTCGTCTCAGATGCCTCTGTCATCTTAACCGCTTTGGCATATAATACGTTTGGCGGAACGAATGTCGTTCAAACCGTATCCGATATGGCAGAAGATCACAACGCAATCTTCGCCATCAATGCGGATTACGCCAGCCATTACGATACCGGCATTGTCATCCGCAATGGATCAATTTTAAGAACTTCAATCAGTTCAAGAGACGCTGTCGCACTATGGTCAGATGGAACGATCTCCACCTTCGCAGAATCTTCGACAACCGCGCAAGAACTATTGGAAGAAGGGGCTTGGCAAGTATGGTCCTTTGGACCGGTCTTAGTAGAAGATGGTGTGGCGGTATCCGATGTCAACGATGGACTCGACCGTGATAAAGTAGACAATCCAAGAACTGCTTTTGGAATGGTATCTGCCAATCACTTTATGTTTATCACCGTAGATGGTAGAACCACAGCTTCTCAAGGAGTTGATATCGAAGAGCTAGCGGATATCATGCTCACACTTGGTTGTACCGAAGCGTATAATTTTGACGGTGGCGGATCCTCAACCATGTATTTCGATGGAGAAGTCATCAATGTCCCTAGTCAGGGCTCAGAAAGGAAAGTAGGAGACTGTGTATACATCATTGGATAAATCCGTTTGTCAAAAGGCAGCGAAGACCTATCTCTACATTAGTATAGGATTATTGGTCTTCGGAATCATATACGAACAATTCGCACATGGAGTCAACTCCAACTACATGCGCTATGCCTTCTTGATTTTCTTGATTGGAGGAGCGGGAGTGTCGCTCGCATTTATGAAACTGCCGCGACCATCCTGGTTTAATATTCAGATATGGAATATGGCACTAGCCACATTAACCGCAGGTTTTTTGATCAAAGGAGTCTTTGACATCTATGGATCGTCGTCTTCTTTGGTACTCGGTTATTTTGTCGCAGCGATACTCTTATTCTCTATCGCCGTTATTATGTATATTACTTCTTTACTGAAGCACCGCGTCGTGCAGGAGTAATATCTCTCGAGGTACCTTATGAACACAATTATCATTCCGGCATATAATCCGGACAAAAAACTCATCGACTTAATTCAAGACTTAAAACGAGAATCGTTTTCCTCCATCGTTGTGATCAACGATGGAAGTGATTCCCTCAAAGATTCCATCTTTAAGGAAGCGAAAGAACTCGGATGCATCCTGTTATATCATAAACAAAACTGTGGAAAAGGCGCAGCGATTAAAACCGGAATCCAGTATATTTCGACGCACCTGCAACACCAAAACGGTTTTATCACATGTGACGCAGACGGACAGCACCAAGCCAAAGATATCGCAAGAGTATCCGATATGTTAGACTCGAATCCCGGCAGTATTATTCTGGGGCAACGCGATTTCAACAATGAAAACGTCCCAAAAAAGAGTCGATTCGGAAATCGTTTCTCGGCATTCTATTTCAAGCAACGTACCCATGTAAAAATTCAGGATACTCAAACAGGATTACGAGGAATATCGAAAGATTTGATTCCGTTTGCCTTATCAATCAAAGAAAACCGCTATGATTATGAAATGAACT
>QKCT01000062.1 GCA_003245625.1 Bacillota bacterium
CCTCTTGATGAAATCACACATAAGAGAAGAATTTCTGCCCTTGGACCTGGTGGGTTAACCAGAGACCGTGCAGGATTTGAAGTTCGTGACGTGCATCAATCTCACTATGGAAGAATTTGTCCAATTGAAACACCTGAAGGTCAAAACATTGGTTTGATCAACAGTTTAGCATGCTATGTTAAAGTCAATAAATATGGATTCATGGAGACTCCTTATTTAAGAATTGATCCAAATACAGGAAAAGTTACAGATCAAGTTGATTACTTAACAGCTGACCAAGAACAAAAATTCACGATTGCACAAGCGAACGTAAAATTAAATGATGATATGACAATTATGGAAGACAGAGTTGTTGCTCGTCATTTAGGTGAAACGAAGATTGTGGATAGAGCAAAATGTGAATACATGGACGTTTCTCCAAAACAAATCGTTTCCATTTCTACATCTTGTATCCCATTCTTAGAACATGATGATGCAAACCGTGCACTAATGGGTGCCAACATGCAACGTCAAGCAATCCCACTATTAAAACCTGAAGCACCATTTGTTGGTACAGGTATTGAATACATTACAGCCCATGACTCAGGAACATCTGTCATCTGTCAAAGAGACGGTGTGATTGAATATGTGGATGGTTACCGCGTTAAAGTAAGAGTTGAGGATGGAACATTCGATGAATATCCATTACAAAAATTCAGAAGAAGTAACCAAGGAACATGCATCAACCAAAAGCCAATTGTTGAACTTGGAGAAATCGTTAAAAAAGGTGATATTATCGCTGACGGTCCTTCAATGGAAGACGGAGAATTAGCGCTTGGTAGAAACGTTGTTGTCGCATTCATGACATGGAATGGATACAACTATGAAGATGCTGTTATTATGAATGAACGTCTTGTTAGAGACGATGTCTACACTTCAATCCATATTGAAAAATATGAAATTGAAGCACGTGACACAAAACTTGGAAAAGAAGAAATTACACGTGAAATTCCTAACGTCGGAGACGAAGGAAGAAAATATTTAGATGACCATGGAATTATCATCCCTGGTGCCGAAGTCAAAGAAGGCGACATCTTAGTTGGAAAAGTAACACCAAAAGGTGTAACTGACCCAACACCAGAAGATCGTTTATTACTAGCTATCTTCGGTGAAAAATCAAGAGAAGTTCGTGATACTTCCTTAAGAGTACCTCATGGTGGAGGCGGTATTGTCCACTCTGTCAAAGTATTCACTAGAGAAGAAGACGAATTATCTCCAGGAGTTAATACAGTAGTACGTGTTTACATCGTTCAAAAACGTAAAATCTCTGAAGGAGATAAAATGGCTGGACGTCATGGAAACAAGGGTGTTATCTCTAAAATATTACCAAGTGAAGATATGCCATACTTAAGTGATGGTACTCCAGTAGATATCATGTTAAACCCTCTTGGTGTTCCATCTCGTATGAACATCGGACAAGTTTTAGAAATCCATCTTGGAATGGCCGCAAAACGTTTAGGTATCCATGTTGCTACACCAGTATTTGATGGTGTTACACAAGAAGACTTAAATGATATCATGGCTGAAGCGGGAATGGATCCTGATGGTAAATATGTTCTTTATGACGGAAGAACCGGTCAAAAATTTGATAACCGCGTTTCTGTTGGTGTTATGTATATGATCAAACTTGACCATATGGTTGACGATAAATTACATGCACGTAGTGTCGGTCCATATACTTTAGTAACGCAACAACCTATGGGTGGTAAAGCTCAAAATGGTGGACAACGTTTCGGAGAAATGGAAGTTTGGGCGTTAGAAGCTTATGGCGCTGCTTACACATTACAAGAAATGTTAACGGTAAAATCAGATGATATTATCGGTAGAAACAAAGTCTTTAGAGCGATTGTTGATGGACAACCAATTCCTGATCCATCCTTACCAGAATCCTTTAGAGTATTAACAAGAGAACTTCGTTCCCTTGGTATCTATGTTGAATTAATCAATCGTGATTCAGGAACCAACGAAGTTAATAAATCCTTAGTGGATGACGACGTTGAAGACTACATCACAAAATATGGTTTCAAATCCTAAGAAAGGTAGTGAATGTTAATGAGCCAAAAATATTCTCATTTAAAGATAAGACTTGCCTCTCCTGAAGAGATCAGAAGTTGGTCTTATGGTGAAGTTAAAAAGCATGAAACAATCAATTACCGTACATTGAAACCAGAAAAAGATGGATTATTCTGTGAAGTAATTTTTGGACCTACCAAAGATTATCAATGTGCTTGTTCGAATAAATCAAAAAGAAGCGCACATCCAGGAAAAAAATGTCCAGTTTGTGGTGTTGAATATACGGAAAGTAAAGTACGTCGTGAAAGAATGGGACATATTGAACTAGCTGCTCCAGTTGTTCATGCATGGTACTTAAGAAACTCACCTTCACGTCTTGCGATTTTATTAGATATTAAATCCAAAGACTTAGAAGAAGTTGTTTACTTAGCATCTTATATTGTTGTAGATGCAGGGGATACAGATTTAACATTTAAACAAATCTTATCTGAAGCTGATTACACCCATTATTATTTTGAATACGGTTCTCGCTTTAAAGCTTTAACTGGTGCTGAAGCAGTGAAGTACTTACTCAAGAAAATTGATCTTGAAAAAGAAACACTCGCTTTACGTATCGAGTTAAAAACTGCTTCAAAACAAAGACGCGAAAAAATTATTAAACGTTTAAATGTTGTCGAAGCTTTCAAAAATAGCGATAACTTACCTGAATGGATGGTTCTTGAAGTATTACCAGTCATTCCTCCTGATTTAAGACCAATGGTTCAATTAGACGGAGGTCGTTTTGCGACAACCGACTTAAATGACTTATATCGTCGTATCTTAAACCGTAACAACCGTTTAAAACGTCAATTCGAACAAGGTGCTCCTCACCTTATCACAAAAAACGAAAAACGTATGTTACAAGAAGCTGTTGATGCATTAATCGACAACTCTAAACGCGGAAGAAAAGTCGTTGTAGAAAGAAACAGAGCGTTAAAATCTCTTTCTGATATGTTAAGAGGTAAACAAGGTCGTTTCCGTCAAAACTTACTTGGAAAACGTGTTGACTATTCTGGACGTAGCGTTATCGTTGTTGGACCAGACTTAGAAATGTATCAATGTGGTTTGCCAAAAGAAATGGCAATCATCCTTTTCAAACCTTTCGTTATCCGCGAAATGATTTCTAGAGGAATTGCGGCGAATATCCGTATGGCAAAACAATATATTGAAAAATTAGATGGACGCATTTGGGGCGTATTAGAAGACGTCATCAGAGAACATCCAGTATTATTAAACCGTGCTCCTACACTTCACCGTTTAGGTATTCAAGCATTTGAACCTAAACTAGTCGAAGGAAAGGCAATTCGTCTTCACCCACTCGTAACGACAGCGTTCAACGCCGACTTCGATGGTGACCAAATGGCGGTTCACGTTCCTTTATCAGAAGAAGCACAAGCAGAAGCTAGAGTGTTAATGCTCGCTTCAAATAACATCTTGAACCCTAAAGATGGAAAACCAGTTGTTACACCATCTCAAGATATGGTTCTTGGTAACTACTACTTAACACTTGAAAAAGCTGGAGAGAGTGGAGAAGGTACGGTATATCGTAACATTGATGAAGTTATTTTAGCTTATGAAAATAAGAGACTAACACTTCATACAAGAATTGCGATTAAGACAACATCTCTTGATCATCCTTTAGCTGACGAATTTAAAGATTATTATTTAGTGACTACCCCTGGTAAATTGATTTTCAACGAAATCTTACCTGCAACCTTCCCTTATATCAACGAACCATCCAAAGAAAACTTAGAAGTGGCAACACCAACGAAGTATTTCTTAAAACCTGGTACGAACATTAAAGCAGCGATTGCAGCATTACCTGAAGTATCACCATTTAAGAAAAAATTCTTATCATTAATTATTGCGCAAATCTTTGCACAATATAAGATTAATGAAACATCAAAGATGCTTGATAAAATGAAAAACATTGGATTCAAGTATTCGACAGTTGCAGGTATTACTGTTGCGGCTAGTGATGTTAAAGTATATTCCAAAAAACAAGATATCCTTGAAGCTCATGACGCAAAAGTCGATGAAATTTCTGAACTTTACGATATGGGATTATTAACCGATAACGAAAGAAGTAAATTAGTTATCGATGAATGGGCAAAAGCCAAAGATGAAATCCAAAAAGGACTAGAACAAGAACAAGATCATGAGAATCATATCTTCATGATGTCTGACTCTGGTGCCCGTGGTAATATTTCCAACTTTACCCAATTAGCCGGTATGCGTGGTTTGATGGCCAACCCAAGTGGTGGAACCATCGAACTTCCAATTAAAGCTTCCTTCCGTGAAGGATTAACCATGTCAGAATTCTTTATCTCTACCCATGGTGCGAGAAAAGGTTCTACCGATACGGCGTTAAAAACTGCCGAATCTGGTTACTTAACAAGAAGACTTGTTGACGTAAGTCAAGATGTCGTTATTACTGAAGAAGATTGCGGTACCGACAAAGGTGTCCGTGTCAAAGCCGTTCTTGATCGTGATGGTAAAGAAATTGAATCCTTATTCGATCGTATCTTAGGGCGTTATGCATCCAGTGACTTTGCTCATCCATTTACAGGAGAAATCTTGGTTCACAGAAATCAATATATCTCTGAAGAAGTGGCTAAATATATCATCGACAGCAAAGTTAATCCAGCGAACCCTGATGAAGTAGCTGATATCGCTGTTCCTATCCGTACCGCTTTAACTTGTTCAAGTAGTGTTGGGATTTGCCGTAAATGTTACGGTCAAAACTTAGCAACAGGAGAAAAAGCTGAAGTTGGTGAATCCGTAGGAACGATTGC
>QKCT01000063.1 GCA_003245625.1 Bacillota bacterium
CGCAGACAACAACGTGGATTTCCAAGAATTCATGATTATGCCTGTTGGTGCACCAACCTTCAAAGAAGCATTGCGCATGGGTGCTGAAGTATTCCATAATTTGAAAAAAGTCTTGAGCGGATATGGATTCAATACAGCAGTCGGAGACGAAGGTGGATTCGCTCCAAACCTAGATTCCAATGAAGCTGGAATCAAAGTAATTATCGAAGCAATTGAAAAAGCTGGATACGTTCCTGGAAAAGATGTTTACATTGCAATGGATGTCGCAGCTTCTGAATTCTATAACAAAGAAACAAAGAAATACGACCTAAAGGGTGAAGGAAAATCCTACACTGCTTCTGAAATGGTTCAATTCTATGCTGGCTTAGTAGAAAAATACCCAATCATCTCTATCGAAGATGGTTTAGATGAAAACGACTGGGACGGATGGAAAGAATTAACTGACGCACTTGGCAAGAAAATCCAATTGGTTGGAGATGATTTATTCGTAACCAATACAGAAAAATTGTCAAAAGGGATCGAACTTGGCATCGCCAATTCTATCCTAATCAAAGTCAACCAAATCGGTTCCTTAACAGAAACATTCAACGCAATTGAAATGGCAAAACGCGCTGGTTATACTGCTGTTGTATCACATCGTTCTGGTGAAACAGAAGATACAACAATCGCTGATATTTCTGTCGCTACAAATGCTGGTCAAATCAAGACTGGATCCTTGTCAAGAACAGACCGTATTGCGAAATACAATCAATTGTTGAGAATCGAAGAAGAATTGGAAGAAGTCGCTGAATATAAAGGTTTAGCATCATTCTACAACCTTCGCTAGTCATTCCATAAAAAAACATGTTTTTGGGTCTTCCAAAAACATTTTTTTATGGTATAATAGTTTAGTGCAAAACGTATTGTATTCAATGAGGAGGTTTATCATGTACTGGTATCACTGGTTATTGTTTGCTCTAGCAATCTTTTTAATTATTATAGTAATGGTTCAAGAGTCGAAAGACGATGTTAAAAATACATTCTCAGGTGAGAAGTCAGATCTATTTAAAAACCAGAAACAACGCGGCGCTGAATTGTTATTGACAAGAATATCAATGGGCGTATCCGTTGCCTTTGTGGTAGTAGCTATTTTAGCATTAGTACTGTAAAGAACACATTACGTGTTCTTTTTTATTTCCGAGAAGGAGGAATTCAAATGAAAGACGAAGTGTATAATTTAATCAAAAGAGCCTCCTATAAGGAACGTACCTTAATTGGGTTGGCTTCTTTGATGCATGTCGACACAGATAGAGGTTTCCAGCAATTGACAAAAACGCTTCATGTGTTAACGCAAGAAGGGTTGATCTATCGAGATAAAGATGGATTCTATCATGTGTATCAAAACAAAAATCTAGTCAAGGGAACCTTTGACTTAAAATACCAAGGGTATGGTTTTATCATTGTAGAAGATGAATCCATGCCGGATATCTATATTCCAAAAACGATGAAAGATACCGCAATGGATCAAGACGTTTGTTTGGTGGAAATCACCAAAGAAAAAACCAGAGGAAAACTGGAAGGTCGAATCATTAAAGTATTGGAACGTCATATCACAAGTGTGGTGGGAGAATATTACGAAGGACAGATTTTCCCGAAGAATTATACCAATGACGTGGTATTTAAATTACGTAAAGAAGACAAGCGTCTTGTCAAGAATCATCAACTGATCAAAGCGAAAATTACCAAGTATGGAAAAACCTTTATCAAGGAATGTACGTTGGAAAAAGTCCTGGGTACATTTGAAGATGAAGGCATTGAAATCGTTGAAGTGATTCATCGCCATAATTTACAAAATGAATTTAGCGAAGAAGAATTGTCGTTTGCCAGAAATGTAGAACAAGAAATCAATCCTTCTGATATCTCAGGAAGAGTTGATTTACGAAACGAAATCATCTTTACGATTGATGGGGAATATACCAAAGATATCGATGATGCAGTTTCGATCAATAAAAATAACAAAGGCAATTATGTTTTAGGTGTTCATATCGCGGATGTTAGCCATTATGTAACTGAGGGTTCGATATTGGATCAATGTACCTATAAACGAGGAACATCGATCTACTTGGCAAATTCGGTGATTCCGATGTTGCCAAGAGAACTATCCAATGGGATTTGTTCGTTGAATCCGCAAGTGGATCGCTTTGCGATCTCTTGTAGCATGGAAATCAACAAAAAGGGAGAAGTATTACAATACGATATTTATCCTTCTGTCATCAAGTCCAAATACAAAATGACCTATGAAAATGTCAATAAAATCATCGATGGAGATAGTGAAGTATCGGAAGAATATCGCGATATCAAAGATACCGTACTATTGATGAGTGAACTTCAAACAATTCTCTCTGATGTGAGAGAACGCATGGGTTCAATCGACTTTGAGACGATTGAGCCAAAGATTATCTATGATTCGACCGGTGATATCAAAGAACTGAAAGTTCGCGATCGTCTTCGTTCGGAACGATTGATTGAAGAATTCATGTTAGTAGCCAATCAAGTTGTTGCGACTCATATCGCTAGACTCAAACTTCCGTTTGTCTACCGAATCCATGAATTACCAAATCCAGATAAACTCAAACAAATCTTGAATTTGTTAGAACGCTTTGGGATCGAACAAGGTATCAATGATGATTCCACACAGTTTAACTTGCAACAAATTCTCAAAAACGTCGAAGGAACATTGTATGAAAAGGTAATCAATACCTTGTTATTAAGATCGATGTCGAAAGCAAGATATGATAAAGACAATGTCGGTCACTATGGCCTTGCATTCGATCACTATACGCATTTTACCAGTCCGATTCGTCGTTACCCAGATTTAATTGTCCATCGCTTGTTACGCCGTTATTTATTTGACAATAACAAATACACGAATGATGACTTCAAAGCGAAACTCGATGACATCGCCAAACAGTCGTCGAAGATGGAACGTTTGGCAATGACCGCGGAACGTGAAGTCATGGACATGAAAAAAGCAGAATACATGGAACCATTCATTGGCGAAACCTTTACGGGTATTGTTTCTTCTATATTGAAGTTTGGGATGTTTGTCGAATTACCAAACACAGTCGAAGGGTTAGTCCACATCTCAACCTTCGATGAAGAAATGGAATACGATGAAAACAATTTGATTCTTCTTGGAAAACACACAAAAAAACAGTATACTATAGGTGTGGAAGTAACAGTGAAACTGGTCAAGGTGAATCGACTATTAGGAAAAATTGATTTCGAACTTGCATAAGGAGGTGCTTCAATGAAAATCTTAGCCAACAACAAAAAAGTTGCCCATGATTATTTCATTTTGGAGACCTATGAATGTGGGATTGTATTGAAAGGAACCGAAATCAAATCAATTCGACTCGGTAAGTTTTCGATTAAAGAAAGCTATGTTAGAGTTAGAGACTTTGAACTATTTATCATCGGTATGCATATTTCCAAATATGATTATGGGAATATCTTCAATCACAACGAAGATCGAGACAAGAAACTCCTCATGGGAAAACATGAGATCATCAAATTGGGACAAAAGGTCAAACTCGAAGGTTTGACGTTAGTCCCAACCAAAGTATATTTAAAAGAAGGTTTGTGTAAAGTGGAAGTTGCTTTGTGCAAAGGAAAGAAACTTTACGACAAACGCCAAAGTCAAAAAGAAAAAGACGTAGAAAAACGTCTGAACAATTTGACTTCTTAACGGGGCTGTTCTGGATTCGACAGGGTAGTTCGAATTTGATAAGCATGCCATCGGCAGATGTAAATATGCGCGGTTAAATATAACCGGAAACACAAACTACGCTTACGTAGCTTAAGAAGAAGCTACGGATTCATTTAGCGGTGCCCATTACGCTATTTGAATTTCAGATAATGGGATAGTTTATCCGTCTACCTCCTTCAGATTGATAGGCAAAATTAATAAGGATAGATCTTCGGTAGCACGTTAGCTAGCAGCCGTTGATCGAAACAATTTAGTTGACTAAGCATGTAGAAAGTCAAATGATCGGCTATTTTGGACAGGGGTTCAAATCCCCTCAGCTCCACCATTAGCAAAGCATTGGCCTAATACAATTTGTATTGGGTCTTTTTTTTGTCTAAATAGAGCCCTTTATCTATTTTTACTTTGTACTAAATCATATAGAAATGCAATATAAAATTACCCATTTTACTACAAAAAAAGAAGATCCTTACACGATTACATTTTAAATCAACACTATTTGAGGATAATCTACACGATTACCCTAAATCCTACACGATTAATTTTTCATTAACTTTTTTTCGAGATTTATAGGATAATTAATGTTAAGTGCATAAAAGCAGAATCGAAACCATATTTTATCAAGTATGTACTTGAAGTTGATATTTTCAATAGTGTTTGTGCGATTGTACTAGAAGTTTTAACATGATATATTGCTCAGAACACTGTAGACGAAAAAACGCTACAATAATTAATTTTTTAAATATGTGTTTATAAAATGTGATATAATAACGTTAAGGAGTCGAGAAAAAATAGGAGAGAATAATGAAGAATTTTATGAGAAATCAAAAAAAGTATTTTTATTTGTGGTTGCTTCCAATTGTATATTTCGTAATGCTGATTATACTGATTGCAGCTAAAACATCATATTTTGACGTTTATTCTTTTGCTATATATATTTATGGTGTTGTTCTTTTATTAACATATGCAATTATGGTTGTATTTGGAAAGAGAACATATGAAACAGTAAATACTCAATCAAGATTTGGGACTAAATTATTCTTATTCCATTTACTTTCGTTAATTTCATTTGTATTTTTATCAATAATTATCTTATTTAGCACCTTAGAAATTAATTAAGTTAAGGTGAATGCTA
>QKCT01000099.1 GCA_003245625.1 Bacillota bacterium
ATTATTGAAATCAAAGATGGTAAGGTTTATCTCGATATCACAAAATAACAAGAAAAAAATCACTACAAATTAGCTGTAGTGATTTTATTTTTACTCTCCTTGATGAACTGTCACTTGAGGGAATGGAATCTCGATACCATTCTTATCCAACAATTCTTTGATTCCTTGTCGGATTGCTCGCTCAACAGGATAATGTTGTTCTGTCAATGTTTTGACAATAACACGTAGATTTACGGAACTATCCGCTAAAGCAATCACTCCTAAGCAAATCGGATCTTCAATGATTTGCGGGAATAATTCTTTGTATCGAGGTAGATCTTCTTTGACCAATTCAATAGTTTTTTGAATATCCTCTTTATAAGCGATACCGAAATCGATAATCCCCATCGATGGTGACATCGTATAGTTCATGGTGTTCTCTATAGTTCCATTTGCAAAAATCATAATGTCTTGTTTCCAGTTTTTGATTTTAGTACTTTTCAATCCAATATCAATAACCTCTCCTTTGAAACCATTGATCTCTACAATATCTCCTACATCAAAATGATGTTCAAAGATAATGAAGAAACCCGCGATGAAGTCTTTAATAAGGCTTTGTGTACCAAGTCCAATAATCACTCCTAAAATACCTAAACCGGCTAATGCTGGCATGACATTTACTCCCCAAAATGACAAGATAGCCAATAGCGCAATGATTTCAACTGCATATTTGATTAAGCTCTGGGTAACTTTAAGTATAGTCACAATCCGTTTTTTATTATTCTTTGCTTTTTCCCCGGTTCTACGTTTTATTATTCTTTGCTTTTTCCCCGGTTCTACGAATAATGATTGCAGAAACACGAAGAATGACCATCGTCAAGATAATCGTTATTGCTGTCCCAATCAATGCCCCTACTTTCGCAAGCACAGTGTCTTGGACAGATGCCCACATATCCGTCAGCGATGTCTGAAAGTCATATTCGAACATCCAGAGAATGAAAGTCACTGCAGCAAATAAATACAGTACATCCAACACGTATAGCCAAATAAAGCCTTTGGGAATCGTTTCAAATTTCTTCATTGATTTGTTTGTAAAAATCGTAAACAGGACGAAGATCGCTAGCAAAACAACTGCAATAGCGATGTCAACTCCTAGATTGATCCATAGTAGCATCAAAAATCACCTCTTCTAGATTGCTATAATAATATTGTACTAAAATCATTAGTAAAAGACAAACAATAGAGTTTGTCTTCTGCTCGAATTCTTCTACCTACATTCGGCTTTCATATACACCAATCAATTGTCCATTCGAAGAAACTTTCGCAAGGATTCCAGCGACTAAAAGTCCCATTTGATAACTTAGTTCAATTTCAACGTCTTGCATGGATGGAACAATCGGAATCTCAACACTTCTTATGAACCAGGAATCAATAAGTATATGATTAGCTGTATCTACTTCATACACATAAGTTTCGCCTCTTTTTAAGCGATGTACTAATTCTTGATTCACCAAAATATCCATTTTAGCAGCAAAACCTAATAGATAATTCGTTCTTTTAAATGTGATTTTCATAAGGAATCCCCCTTTAAGTACATGATAGCTGGAAAAATGATTCAAGAGAACTAAAACCAATTGTGTTCCCATAAATAAAAACAAACGAAGCCATACAATTCTAGTTGTTTAATCGTCTATATTTCTACTTTTTTCCAATATTTATGCACCACAATTATAACATATTGTTATAAAAAAAGAGGGATTGAATCAAAAATTCTTCCCTCTACATGATTTTTATTCTTGAACTACTTTTTCTTTCATTGCATCAATCAATTTCAAAACTCCTTGTTCCACCAAATCAAAATCATCTGATTTTGGTGTTCCATTGAATTCGATGAAATCAACCATGTTCCAATTCATGCGATGCTCTTCAAGCAATGTTTCCAGTTCTTTTTTCGCACCAGCACTCCAGCCAAACGATCCGAAGTATAGTGCGGTTTTCCCGTTCATTTTCTTTCTTCCAAGTTCATCGATAGCGTGAGCCACGGGCGGGAACATTTTGTATTCATAGGTTGGAGCAGCAACAATCACTCCGGCAGATTCAAGGACGTATGTCAAAACATCACTTTGGGTATCGATTGGCATTTGTAGCAGGTTAACAGAGACTCCACTTTTCTCCAGTAACTCTTTTGCATATTCCACCGTTTTTTGTGTGGATCCATACATTGTTCCCCAAAGAATCGTAACCTCATTTTTTCCAGAACCATTAGCAAATTCAGCCCACCTTGAATACCCATCGATAATCTTTTCTGGGTTTCCTCGATATAGCGGTCCATGACCTGGAGCTATCATCGCAAGATCTAATGTTTTGGTTTTTGCAATTGCGCGTTTCAATAAAGGTACAAATGTCATCATTACATTGGAGAAATATCGTTTCCCTTCGAGTTCATACTTCGCCATTTCTTCTTCTGTCATCTCATCATCAAAGTAATGATCTTGAATGGAACCAAAAGCGCCATACAAGTCGCAAGTGAACAATATCTTCGTTTTCTCGTCATAAGTAACCATGGTTTCCGGCCAATGAACATTTGGAACCGGATGGAAATGTAATATTCTACCATTTCCCAAATCGAGCGTGTCGCCTTCTTTAACGACGAGAATATCAAAATCATCTCCATAAAAAGCTTTTGTGATTTCTGCGCCTTTCGCAGTCGTCACCAAGGTGAAGTCCGTACGAATCTTTTTAAAGTTTTCGATCCAACCAGAATGATCCGGTTCAACATGATTCACGATCAAATACTTGATATCGTCCACATTAACATCGATTTCTTCCATTGCCTGATATAGAGTTTCAGGAACTCCGTCCCAACCGATAACACCATCGATAATAGCGATATCGTTGCCCTTTACAATATAAGAATTCATGGTTACTCCATTTGGTAGTTCCCACATACTTTCAAATAACATCTTTTCCACATTCATGGAAAACATGTATGTGTCTTTTTCAATTTGTTTCTTAAACATAATACGCTCCAAACTAGATAGATTCATCATTTTTCTATGCAAAAATATTATATAATGTAATTCGTTATTATTCAAGCAAAGTCACTGATAAATGCGCTTTCAACAGAGAAAGTTAGCCAAAAAACCGAGACAGATTTCTGTCTCGGTTGATTTTCATTGGTTCTTTTGGATAACCTTATCAATAATCTGTTTCATTTCTTTCCACTCTGTAATGGTTTGATTCAAATACGCTTCACCAAGTTTCGTGATAGAGTAGTATTTCCTTTTTTTGTTAGATTCACTTTCCAACCAATATGTAGTAATATAACCAAGTTGAACCAATCGTTTAAAACTCGTATATAGAGTAGCTTCTGTAAAAGCAAATTCTTGATTTGTCCAATCTTCAATCCGTTTGTTTATTTCATATCCGTAGGAATCTTTTTCTTGAATAATACTTAACAGAATCATATCTGTATGACCTCTTAAGAGATCCCCGTTGAAACTCATTATTTGATTTTCCTATTAATCGCAAAGTCGAGGATCGTAAGAAATAGAAAAATAATTCCGACAAAGAAAAATACTTCGCCATTAAAACTACTAATATAGTAACTATTTGCCATAATTAACCAAAAAATAAATCCAGTGATAGAAATACCAAGTGTAAAGAGGGGAACAATCATATGATGCTTGATGCGTCCGGCAATGTGTAAGAACGTAATCGCAACATAAAGAAAAATGAGCGTGAAGTTTTCGATTAAGAATAGTTCGTTATATACAATATTGGGATTGTAAGTTCGGTCATAGATATGAATGATGTCCGCGATTAGAAAAATAACAATAATGAAATGAAAAATCGGATAGAACCAAGAACTTAAGAAAATATTGCCTTTCTCTGAACTGCTTTTACCCATGAATTGTTTGACTCTTTGGCCAACAGTAATAACCTGTTCTTTCCCAGTTAAGTCCGTGTATTTCTTCATTAGTTTACGATATAGACCGATGAAGACAGCACCAACGATTGTTAAAGCAATCAAGAAAGCAATCACACTGATTAGAAGAATGCTTAATACCGCTTCCGGATCGCCTGTCACGGTAAGAACGAGTAGAGAAATAAGGAATCCATAAATGATTCTTGAAAAAATCAATGATAGAGAAATTGCCCAAAACGTAAAATTAGTCATTGCATAGGAGAAACTTTTATCGATGAAGGCATGGTATTTTGTAATATCATATTCTTCGCTTTGAACAAATTTACTATATTGATACAGATACATCGCTCCAACAGCATAAAGCGACATGCTGACACCAATAACGATAATTCCAGCAACACCATTTAGAAATGTTGCAATCAAACTGATAACGGATAGTACCGTCGCTGAAACTAACAGCATTTCTGCAAATTGTGGTTTATACTGATTTTCTTCTTTTTCTTCTGAGAATTCTCCAATATTCTTAATGGCTTCAATATAGGAGTAAGATTCATCTTGTGTCTTCTCATATAGCGCATCATACCGTTCTATGATATTGGAAATAATTTCCTCTTTCTTTTCTTCCACATCTGACGAATAATCGTTTCGAAGTTTAAAATTTACGTATTCTCTAATTTTTGTATACATGATAATCTCCTTACCTAATCTGTTTAGGTATATTGTAGCAAAACATACCTAATCTGTCAAGGTATAAAAAAGAATTCACTTACTAAGAAGTGAATTCGTTCATCATTGTATTTATAATGCTACTTCATCGCCAAATACATGAGATAAAGAAAAGGAAGAATCAAAATCACTAGGAACCCTTGAATTGATAGCATCATTTTCATTCCAAAGACTAATGATAGTGCTACAATACCCGTTAATACTTGATTTACTATGGATTTTGGAATGAATTTTGAGAAGTATGAAGATTTATCGTCAAAATCATTTTTTAAAAGATTATGCTCATGGAACTTCTCAATTAGTATCAAAATTACCGCAATCAAGATAAACAAACTACCCATTGTACTAATTGTCGTGAATAGTGCAATGAATATAAATGCAATCAGGATGCGATTTGCCCGAAAATACCATTGGAAATCTGACCGATTCTTTCTATTTTCGATATGATGGAAAAAGTAGTATTGTAAAAAAGCTGTCGATCCAAAAAGTACGATTATATATTGTACAATTCCAATCGCCATCAGAATAATTCCACTATCTCCAGCGACTTCAGCTCCAGCAAGCAAACTCACATACAAAATGATAGTGCTCACGAATAAGAGAATTGTATATATCAAAAAGAGGCTAGGCATGCGGCTTGTTTTTTCTGTGACAACATCTTGTGTGACGGTTTCTCTACAAAGAATTTCATCCACAGTGACACCATAAAAGTCTGCTAAATGGTCCAACGTATCCAAATCAGGTATACTGTCACCTTTTTCCCACCTGGAGACAGCTTGATATGTTACACCCATTTTATCAGCTAGATCGCTTTGGGTAATTCCTTTTTCTTTTCTTCTTGCTAGTAAAAACTC
>QKCT01000085.1 GCA_003245625.1 Bacillota bacterium
TTGGTTCGAAGCGAAGCCAATAAATTGACGGACTCGATTATTACCATCCGAAACAACCGTTTGGTTTTACCAGTGAAAGCGGAGTTTAAGAATAGTTTTCAAGGGGTTGTTCATGACTCTTCAGCAAGTGGAGAAACCGTGTTTATGGAGCCGATGAGCTGCTTTATTTTAAACAATGAGTTAGCGGGGATTCTCGTTCAAGAGAAAGCGGAAGTGGATCGAATTTTACTAGAACTAACAGGACGTGTTGGGGAAGATGTGATTCCCCTTCGCAACAATCTCGAGATTTTAACCTACCTTGATATTGTATTTGCAAAAGCGAAACATGCCATTGAGTATCGTTCTCATCAACCAGAACTGACGAAAGCAACTATTGATTTAAAAAATGCAAGACATCCATTAATTCCGCAAGACCAGGTTGTTGGCAATCACATCAATTTTCGTGGATATCGTCACATCATTATCACTGGACCAAACACTGGTGGGAAAACCGTTGCCCTAAAGACATTAGGTTTATTGTCGATTATGGCTCAAGCTGGAATCTTAATTCCAGTTGATGAAGAATCTAAGACGGTTGTGTTTTCAGGAATTTTTGCGGATATTGGCGACGAGCAATCGATTGAACAATCGCTATCGACATTCTCCTCTCATATATCTAATATTACTTATATCATCGATCACGCCAAAGCAAAATCTTTGGTTTTATTGGATGAAATTGGGTCTGGCACAGATCCAAAGGAAGGTGCTTCCTTAGCAATTTCCATCATCAATCACTTAAGAAAAAAAGATCTCTATGCAATGGTTACTACTCATTATCCAGAACTCAAAACCTATGCTTTTGATTTAGATGATACGATCAATGCATCTGTAGAATTTGATATCGAAACATTGCGGCCAACTTATCGTTTAAAAATTGGTGTTCCGGGAACATCAAACGCATTACAGATTGCAAAGAGACTCGGATTACGACAATCGATTATTGAAGCGGCTGAAAAAGTATCAATTTCATTTGATACCGATATTTCTCATTTGATTCGTAAATTGGAAAAACAAAGTTTGGAATTAGAAGATACCATCGAACAACACAAACAAGAGATTCAATCCCTAAAAGATAAACAAGATCAGTTAGATGATTTATATGTCGAAGAACGAATCCGTCAAAACAAACTGATGGAGCAACTCGAAAAAGAAAAACGTGCCGACATGGAAGCCATGGAAGCAGATGCGAAACGAATCATTCGAGAGTTAGACGAATTAAAGAAAACGGCCAGTTTTAAGGAACATGAATTGGCGCGTTTGAAACACGATGCAAAATCCATTCGTTTGGATGATAGCCAATATCAAAAGATTAAAGTTACGAAAATCGCCGAAGGAGACCGCGTATTGGTTATCCCTTACCAACGGAACGGAGTTGTGAACAAACAGCTTTCTGATGGCAAATATGAAGTTTTGATGGGAACTTTATCCATTACTTTGGAAGAAACCGATTTGGAGTTCATCGAAACACCAATGAAAGAAAAACCAAAATCAGGGGGCACAGTCACTAAATCATCGCAAGTAAAAATCGAACTCGATCTTCGCGGCATGAGATACTTAGAAGCAGTTGACGAAATCGATAAGTTTGTTGATACTTGTTTAATTAACAATCTCGAATTTGGCTATATCATTCATGGTTATGGTACTGGAGCTCTAAAAAAAGCAGTTGACGAATATATCAAACAAAACAACCAAATCAAAAGTTCACGCTCTGGCGGTCAAAATGAAGGCGGCAAGGGTGTAACTGTGATATATTTTAAGTAGGTGATTACGATGGAACGGAAACTGCTGATGTTTTATTCCAAAACCTGCGGAAAATGTCTAGCGATTCGAAGAAGAATCAGAACTCTTCAAGAAGAAGGAAAGTTCTCGATCGATTATGAATTCATCGATGCAGGAGCGGAAAAAGAATTGGTACAGAAGTATCGCATTGACGGAGTACCCACCGTCGTTCTACTAGAAGATGGCAAAGAGTCAAAACGCTTAAGTGGTTCTGTCTATTTTGAAGATCTTTTGGATTTAATTTAGAAAGGAATGGTTTTATGGACGGTGTATTGATCGTCAACAAACCAAAAAACTATACATCTCACGATATCGTAAATATCGCTAGAAAAGTCTTGAAAACAAAGCGTATTGGTCACATTGGTACCTTAGATCCCAATGCCACCGGGGTTTTGGTTCTTTGCGTAGACAAAGCTACTAAACTCGTGAAGTATTTTGAGCATCATACCAAAACCTATCGAGCTACCATTCGTCTTGGTATTAAAACAAATACGGATGATATGACAGGTACAGTTTTAGCGACAGCCGATACAAACTTATTGAATTCTGAAATGGTTCAAAATGCACTTTTCGAAATGCGTGGTCCGCAAAAACAGGTTCCACCAAATTTCTCTGCTATCAAAGTGAAAGGCAGAAAACTGTATGAATTGGCGCGAAGAGATCTTGAAATCCCCGTTATCGAACCAAGAAACATCGAAGTGTTTTCCTTGGAAGACTTCTTTGTGCTAGAGGATCAACCAGGGTTTACATTTGAGGTTACACTATGCGTTTCCAAAGGCACATATATTCGCAGCATCGCTCGAGATTTAGGTGAGAAATTAGGAGTGTACGGAACATTGGTTGACCTTGTTCGATTGTCTATCAACAAGTTTCATCTAGAGGACGCAAGTAGTCTAGAGGACTTAATGGCAGGAGAATATCAATTGCTAGAACCCTTTCAGTTTTTGAATTTACCAAAAGTAACATTGCCAAAACAATTAGAATACTTTGTCCATAATGGACGCTTTTTGGATCCCGATATCATCGGAATCAAAGAAGATTGTATCCTCGTTAGTGAAACCAATGAAATTTTGGCAATCTACTTTTATGACCAACAAAAAAATCAACTTAGAATGTCGGTGAAATGGTGTTAAGAATTAAGTATTTAGAATACAATGATTTCCTCACAGAACAAAATATGGTTATCTGTATTGGTTACTTTGATGGAATGCATATTGCACATGTGAAATTAATCGAAGAAGCCAAAGCAATTGCGAAGGAGAAAGGCTTATCCTTGGCGGTTTTTACGTTCTCCATGAGTATTAAAGCCTATTTAAACCAAGAGCGTCATCGTTGTTTAACAACAGTGGAAGATAAAGCGGAGATTTGTAAACAATTAGGAGTTGACTATTTATATGTTATGAAAGTTAGTCAACACTTAATTCATATGCAAGCATTGGAATTCATTAACCGGTTTTTACAAGATGCCAATACCGTCGTCATCGGTTTTGATTTCCGGTTTGGATATCGCGGAGAAGGAGATCGCAAACTCCTTGCCAAACAAAAGAATTTCTCAACAATCGTGGTACCGGAAATGAAATACTTGGATTTGAAAGTCGGCTCTACCAGAGTCAAAGCAAATCTATGGGACGGTAACCTAGAAATTGCCAATCACCTTTTGGGAAGACCTTATACCATGAAAGGACGAGTAGTATCTGGAAGAGGAATCGGTCGGAGACTCGGGTATCCGACTGCGAATATGGACTACATGCCTTACATTTTGCCAAAATCGGGTGTATACTATACCAAAGTTCTCTATAAAAACAAAGAATATCATGGAGTTACCAACATCGGAAACAATCCAACTTATTTCGATGTTCCACTCACTGTGGAAACCCACGTTTTCCATATCGACAAGAACCTGTATAATGAAGTCATTGAAGTTCGATTCATTGAATACTTGCGCCCTGAAATTAAGTTTGATACAGAAGTGCAATTGATCGAACAAATCTATCAAGACATCGAATATGTCAAAGCCAAATTTAAGGAGGCAAATCATGCGTAAATTCGGAAAATCCTTTTGGATTTTGATTGGAATTGCATCATTATTTTTTATCGTTCTATTGATTTTAAGTTCTGTTCTTCAATTAGGCGAACGACTTCGGAGTGTTCACCCATACGTAGAATATGCGTTCTATGGAGTTTCAGCGATTTTATTCATTTTCTTAATCGTGAGACCAATAGTACAAATCCTGTTTTCGCCTACCTTCTCTATGGATAGTTTATTCGATGAAGACCAAAACGCAAGAGCAAACTACCATATGTACAGGCGAGTCGCCAAAAATCTTTTGACCGAGGAATATTTAAGCGATGAAGAGAAACAAACGATTGAAGATCATATGGGTGATGCAATTGAACTAAAAGTGACACTCAGTCAAATCTTTGATACGACGATCAAAAAAGAGCTCAATAAAATGATCGTCACACATGCGGAGTCCGTATTCTTAACGACAGCGATTTCTCAAAACGGGAAACTAGACGCTTTGGCTGTACTCACAATCAATCTAAGAGCGATAAAGTCGCTTGTGATGAAATGTGGATTTCGTCCTAGTTACGCGGCACTTGGACGTCTTTCTTTCAATGTGATGAGTTCTGCATTGATTGCGGAGAATCTCGAAGATATGAAATTTAGCGAGCTATTTCCTCAATCATCCATCAACGCTCTCGCAGAGATTCCGGTCGTCAAAACCGTTACCGGTTCATTGGCACAAGGCGCTGGAAATGCACTTCTCTCTTTAAGAGTTGGAATCATCTGCCGAAATTACTTATTCATGAACCTGAAAGGACAGAGTAAATCGGAAATCAAGAAAATGGCTTTTGCAGAAGCGATTGTGCTTTTCCCTCGTGTTATCGGCGAATCCATCAAAAAGATTCCGAAACGATTCAAAGACCTCTTTGGTGGTATTTTCGG
>QKCT01000017.1 GCA_003245625.1 Bacillota bacterium
GACTGGGCTACTGCAAACGGACATAACTTATGGTTCTTAGTGTATTTCTATATTGCTGTAGTATTAACTGCAGGGACTGCATTTACAATTTGGTTAGCTGACCAAATTACGTTAAGAGGAATTGGGAATGGTTCATCAATGTTAATCGTTGCTGGTATCATCATCAGTTTCCCTCAAACAATTGCTTCTTTAGTACAATATTACATTACAGATCCAAATGGAGCTTTGACCACGGTGTCTGGTGTCCAAGGAGAGTTTGCAGGTTATGTATTATTCGGTGTTAGTATCTTAATGTTCATCATCGTTCTCGTTGGTGTTACATTCATGCAAGATGCGCAAAGAAAAGTACCTATCCAATACGCAAACCGCCCAGCAAGTTCAAAATTTGCTGGAAAATCAGAATCCAACATTCCAATTAAAATCAACACTGCCGGTGTTATTCCAGTTGTGTTCTCATCGATTATTCTTTCTTTACCAATGACCATTGCAAATTACGTAAATATTGGTAATGCAGCAGTGTCAAACTGGTTCAGTCAAATATTCACTTATACACAACCAATTGGGTTTGCATTCTATGTAATCTTAATTGTTGTATTCTCATTCTTCTATTCGTTCATCTTAATTAAACCTGAACAAACAGCAGAAAACTTACAAAAGCAAAATGCTTACATCCCAGGAGTTCGTCCTGGAAACGAAACAGAAGCATACATTACGAAAACTTTATTTAGAGTTACTGTTATTGGAGCTTTATATTTAGTGGTTATCGCAAGTTTACCGATTATTACTTCTGCCATTTTAGGGCAAAATTATGCGAATATCGGTGGAACATCGTTACTGATTATCGTTGGTGTGGCATTAGAAACAGCAAAACAAATTAATACAGACACGCAAGAAAAGGCATACGCGGGATTCATGAGATAATCATCATGATAAATCTGCTCATTATGGGAAAGCCAGGAGCTGGCAAAGGGACCCAATCGACAAGACTACTTGAATATTATCACCTAACCCATATCTCAACCGGTGATATTTATCGCGAGGAGATGGCAAAAAATTCTGCCATCGGAAAACTTGCGAAACAATATATCGGCAAAGGTGAACTGGTTCCCGACGATGTAACCAACGATATTGTGAAAAATGTATTATCTACAAAAAAATTTCCAAACGGCTTTATGCTGGATGGTTACCCTAGAACTGCAGCTCAAGCTGTTGCTCTAGATGAGATGTTAAAAGAATTAGGAATTTCATTAACCGCTGTCATAAACGTAGAAGTCGATGATAAAGTTCTTCTAGAAAGAATGGCTGGTCGAAGAGTGTGTCCTAGTTGCAATGCAACTTATCACATTTCCTTCCACCCACCGGTCAAAGATAATGTTTGTGACGTATGCGGAACAGTGTTAATTCAAAGAGAAGATGACTTAGAAGAAAGCGTCTTAAACCGTCTTCGTATTTACAACGAAAAAACAAAACCACTACTTGATTATTACAAGAAAAAAGGATTGTTGTTTGTTGTGAACGGAGAACGACCAAAGGATGAAGTATTCAATACGATTCTTCAAAGAATAGGTGATTAATGTGGTAACGATCAAATCAACAAGAGAAATCGAATTAATGAGAGAAGCAGGAAAAATTGTTGCTTTAGCACATCAAGCTGCCAAAGAAGCCATCAAACCTGGATTATCGACTTATGAACTTGATCAAGTTGTTGAGAAAACGATTCGTTCCCATGGTGCAATCCCTAGTTTTAAAAACTATAACGGATTTCCATCTTCTGCATGCATATCTATCAATGAAGAAGTTGTTCATGGTATTCCCAGTAAATCAAAACTCTTAAAAGAGGGAGACATTGTCTCTGTCGATATTGGAGCGATTTATAAAGGTTATCACGGCGATTCAGCATGGACATATGCATGCGGAGAGATTTCGTTAAAAGCGCAAAAGTTATTAGAAGGTACAGAAGCAAGTCTATTCAAAGGTCTTGAACAAGCAAAATCCGGTGCTAGACTCACAGATATATCCCATGCCATTCAAGTGCATGCGGAAAGTTTGGGATATAGTGTCGTTAGAGAGTTTGTTGGACATGGCGTTGGCGCTCATCTTCATGAAGATCCACAAATTCCAAATTTTGGATTACCGGGAAGAGGAGTGACATTACGCAAAGGAATGACACTAGCGATCGAACCGATGATTAATCTCGGCCGTAAAGAAGTAAAGGTGTTATCTGATGGATGGACAACAGTTACACAAGATTCGTCATTAAGCGCTCATTTCGAGCACACAATCTTAATTACGGATACCGGCTATGAAATTCTCACGAAAGTACAGTAGAGGAGTGATTCAATGGCAAAAAAAGATGATGTTATCGAAATGGTTGGGACGGTAATCGAAGTGTTACCCAATGCCCAGTTCATTATCGAATTAGAAATCGGTCATCGCATTATCGGTCACGTTTCTGGTAAAATCCGCATGCATTACATACGCATTTTACCAGGCGATAAAGTCAAAGTTGAATTATCAACATATGATCTAACACGTGGACGTATTACATATCGTATGAATTAAGAAAGATTTTAGGGAGGTAATGGTATGAAAATTAGACCATCTGTAAAAAAAATCTGTGACAAATGTAAAGTAATTAAACGCAATGGCAATGTAATGGTCATCTGCGAAAATCCAAAACACAAACAAAGACAAGGTAAATAGGAGGTAACAATGGCACGTATCGCAGGAGTAGATATTCCTAGAGAGAAACGCGTTGTGATTTCTTTAACTTATGTTTTTGGTATCGGCAAAACCACATCACAAAAGATTTTGGCTGCTGCAGGTATTTCTGAAGACAAAAGAGTTAAAGATTTGACAGACGATGAAGTTATCAGAATTCGTCAAGAAGTACAAAAGTACAAAGTTGAGGGTGACCTTCGTAGAGAAATTGCATTAAACATCAAACGTTTAATGGAAATTGGATCCTACAGAGGAATCCGTCATAGAAAAGGACTTCCAGTAAGAGGTCAAAATACAAGAAATAATGCTAGAACACGTAAGGGTCCAAGAAAAACCGTTGCGAATAAGAAGAAATAGGAGGGAATGAATATATATGGCACGTAATGTAACTAAAAAACGTCGTGTGAAAAAGAATATTCCTCTTGGAGTAGCGCATATTCATTCGACTTTCAATAACACAATTATCACGATCACTGATGTTCACGGAAATGCTATCGCTTGGTCTTCAAGTGGTGCTATCGGGTACAAAGGTAGCCGTAAATCTACACCTTTCGCAGCAGGTCTTGCAAGTGAAGCAGCAGCGAAATTAGCAATGGAAAACGGCGTTCAAAAAGTTGAAGTTTCTGTAAAAGGACCTGGTCCTGGTAGAGAAGCCGCAATTCGTAGTTTACAAGTAGCAGGCTTAGAAATCACTGCAATCAAAGACGTAACACCAGTACCACATAACGGATGTCGTCCACCAAAACGACCTCGCGGATAGGAGGGTTTACATTGAAGGACTTGAAATTCGAAAAACCAAAAACAATTACTGAAGAAATCGATGATACTTACGGAAGATTTGTTATCACGCCACTTGACCGTGGATTCGGTATCACCATTGGGAATTCTTTAAGACGAGTTTTATTGTCTTCCTTACCTGGAGCCGCAATTGTGAATGTCACAATTGATGGTGTGGAACATGAATTTACTGCAATTGAAAATGTTGTCGAAGATGTCACAACAATCGTATTAAATTTAAAAGGTGTCGTTTTAACCATTGACAATCCAAATCCAAATGTTGAAAAACGTTTAGAAGTTATCGTTGATGGACCAGCTGATGTAAGAGCATCTGATATTATTACAGATGACGAAGTAGATGTTATCAATCCTGATCACTACATCTGTCACGTAAATAAAGGCAAACGTTTCCGTATGGTTCTCCATGCAAGAAAAGGAAATGGTTATGTTAGTTCAGATAAAAACGCTCAATATGATAACATGGTTGGAGTAATTCCAATTGATAGTATTTATACACCAGTTGTCAAAGCGAATTATACGGTAGACAAAACAAGAGTTGATGATTCTGCAGATTACGATAAATTAACAGTTGAAATTTGGACCAATGGTTCCATTGGACCAAAAGAAGCGATAGGTATGGCTTCTAAAATGTTAATCGATCATTTATATTCTGTCGTTGAACTTTCTACAAGAGCAATGGGCGAAGATTTCATGATTGAACGTAAATCAGAAGAAACAACAAGAAACTTAGAAAAACCAATTGAAGATTTAGACTTATCAGTTAGAAGTTATAACTGTTTAAAAAGAGCTGGAATTCATACTTTAGGTGAATTAATCGAAAAAACCGAAGAAGATATGATGAAGGTAAGAAACTTAGGAAAGAAATCATTAAAAGAAGTGAAGCAAAAGCTTGAAGAATTAAATTTAAGCTTGTCTAAACACTAATTTTGTTAGGAGGATAATCATGGCTAGAGGATACACAAAACTCAATCGTCGTAGTGATAATCGCAAAGCATTATTACGTGACTTAGCTACACAACTCATTTTACATGACAAGATTGAAACAAGCGTTGTGAAAGCAAAAGAATTAAGACGAGTTGTAGAAAAATTAATTACATTCGCTAAAAAAGGCGATTTAAATTCTTTAAGAATAGCTTCTGAAACTGTAAGAGAATTAAGTATTGATGATCAAACAGCTTTACAAAAACTATTTAAAGAAATTGGACCTAAATATCAAGATCGTAATGGTGGATATACAAGAATCTACCG
>QKCT01000105.1 GCA_003245625.1 Bacillota bacterium
CCCTTTTGGGTTAATCAACTGAATTGGATTTTCGGCATTGTTATCTGACACCTTGCTAGTAGCATAGATAAAATTGCGATCATTGATTTGCACATTGGTATATTCGGTAGGAAGATAGAGTTGCAACTGCGCAATTTGTTCTTCCGTCATTAATTTACGGCGAATGATTTCCAGTGGTGTTAGAGATATCGGATTGACACCGGTATATCGATTAAATGAGCCATCGGAATTGATTTCCATGATTCCTTCATAGATATTTTTCGCAACCACATACATACGATCTGTGGAATCCACCGTGATTTTCTTCGGTTCAAAGTTGATTTCTTCGAATGTAGGATCGTCCATATCACTGAATGTATTTAATACTTCATAATCGTGATTCAATTTGACGATTCGGTAATTTCCGGTATCACAGATAAATATACCACTATCAGTAACATCCACTCCAAACGGACCTTTCAGAGTTAGACTAGTTTCTCCGCTGATTCCTTGTTCGTCTAATAGATCGATATATTCTTGGGAGTAGTTAAAGCTAGTCAATTCTTCTTCTTTTTCAAAGTTGGAATTGATAACCACCAAGGAATTCGCATTGCTGTCAACGACATAGATTGTATCTTCATATACAACCAAATCTTCCGGAGAGGAGAAATTAACTCCTAAGTCTTCGGCATTGATACTAGCGGTATAAGTCATACCAGGAGCGCTGTGAATCACATCACCCCAGTAGGAATAATTATAACTTCCAGCTCCCATCAACAGAGGTGTCAGCAGCAACATTGTTATTACAATCAAAAATTTCTTTTTCATCATAACACCTCTATTTCATTCCAGAGTGGCTAAATGTTTCTACCACCTTGGATTGAGACAGGATGAAGAACGTCACAGGAACAATCATCATGATAAATGATACTGCCGCAATCGTTCCGGCACGTTCGATGGTTCCTTGAGCAATCTGTCTCAATGCATAACTAAGAGGTTTCAATTCCTCAGAGAAAATGAAACTACCTCCATCTGTTGTCCACAGGCGTTGGAACAACAGGATAATCAATGTTAACCATGCCGGTTTGACCAATGGCATGACAATTTGGAAAAAGATACGATATTCGCTGGCACCATCTATTTTCGCAGATTCAATCAATTCATCCGGAATCTGTGACATAAACTGTTTCATCAAATAAAGACCCAAACTCGAAGCAATCGCCGGCAGTATAATGGCCGATGGATTATCGATTAAGCCGATTCCAGAAATGATGATATAGTTTGGAACAGAGGTTACTTGAGGAGCAAACATCAACGAATAAACAACCAAAGTGAAGAAGATTCTTCGACCTGGAAACTTGTATTTTGCAAGAGGGAAAGCCGCCATTGAGGCAATAATCACATGACCTCCGGTTCCCAGTGTTGTAATTAAAATAGTATTAAAGAAATAACGCGAGAAAGGAATCCAACTATTGCCAATCAATTCCGATAAATCGCGGAAGTTATCAAGAGTGATATTCCTTGGTAACAACCTTGGTGGGAACAAGAACAATTCATCCAATGGTTTGAACGCATTCGATGCGGTCATGATCAATGGATAGGCGCTAAAGAATCCGAAGCCTAGTAACACGGCAAATAAGAAAATATCTCCGGCAAGACTGCGATTTAATTTGCGCTTGCGTTTAAACAGTCTTTTCATTTAGTTCCCCACCTTTCTCAGAATTTGTCTGACAAGGAGGTTCGCTGTCATCATGATTAAGAACAATATGGTGGCGATAGCACTGGCGTATCCTAAATCATATCGCACGGTACCAAAGTCAATCAAGTGTGTAACAATCGTATGCCCCGCGTATTCGACACTCGGGAATCCGACCAGCTGCATGCTTACCTCCGCTATCGCTAGGGAGGTCGTGATTTGCATGACAGCTCCAAACATCAATTGTGGTTTCATGGAAGGTAAGGTGATGTGCCATAATTCTTGCCAACGATTACGAATTCCATCGATAGCACCCGCTTCATACATCGAACGATCAACACTTTGAAGACCGGCGATGAAAGCTAAGAAACTAACTCCCAATGACAACCATAATTGAACGATAATGATAACCAACATCATATAGTCTGGATCTTTTAACCATTGAATCGGATTGTCAATGAATCCCCAATTGATCAAAAACGCATTTGCATAACCGTGGACATCACCGCTAAAGATGATAAGCCACATTAAGAAGGCATTTCCACTGATCGATGGAGCATAGAAAATCAAGGTCAAGAAAGACCGTAATTTAGGACCTAACTCATTGATCAACCAAGCGAATAAAAACGCGAGTAGATAGGAGACTGGTCCAGTCACTACCGCTAAGATCAACGTGTTCTTTAGGGCGATAATAAAAACTTCATCCTCTAAGAATAATTTAATGTAATTGCTTAAGCCCACAAATCGAGGAGCTTCTAGTAAATTGAAATAGGAAAAACTAATTCCTAAGGACATAAAAACCGGAATCACCGTGAAGGTAAAGAATAATATTGCATATGGAGCCAATAAGATGTAAGAATGTTTACTCTTCTTGATGTTCTTCCAAAGCAATTGTCGTTTGGTGAGGCCGGTTGATCCAACTGTAGTTCTGTTCATATGGCCTCCTAATCCAAACCAAATTCGCGGCGTTTCGATTCAATTTCGGCATTGATTACTTGTACATAATCGTATAAGGTTTCGCGCGCATTGGTATTATCGTTATAAACCATTCGGAATGCATTATCCAAATGTCGTCCCGTCATGTACCCACCAGGTACTTCCGGGATTCCTTTGACCCATTCCCATTGTTCCATTAATTTCGAGTATTCTGAAACGGTCCAAGGTAACTGACTCATCGCTTCCACATTAGCGGTTGGATATCGTGCTGCAGCACCCAAAATTCCTTCCATTTCTCGACCGAAACGAACTTGTGTTTCTGTACTCGTCCACCATTTCAAGAATTCCCAAGCAGCTTCTTTGTCTTCACAATCGTTCATAATCATGGTAGATGTTCCAGAAGATACGGTGGAACGATCGATATAGGTTCCACCATTTCCGTCATCTACTTCGGTACCAGGAACCAAAACAAAATCCCATTTTCCACGGATTTCCGGTGCGAATACACTCAAGGTATTATACACATTGTAATACGTGATTCCAATTGGCATTTGTCCGCTTCTAAAACGGTTCACAAAGTCTGCTTGAACCGGGAATGAATAATCGGTGTAGAATTGAGTCCACATTTCAAACACTTCAGGGCCACTACCTTGGTCAAATCCACAGCGAGTATTTCCATCGGTATAGAAGGTCCCGCCATTTTGATAAAACAGCGTGGAGAAAATTGGATTCGGAGCTAGATTCATTACCGATCCTTGAGTAATTGGAATCGGTAAATAAAATTCCAAATTATGTTTTTGCAAGTCAGGAATCAGTGCGATGACATCATCCCAGGTTTGTGGTGGTTCTAATCCGAGTTCCTCAAAGATATCCGTCCGATAGAACATCATCAAGAATGTTTGTTGCTCCGGAAGTGCATAATATCCGCCTTCGTATTCGAACGGAACCATCGCACTTTCCATAAATCTCGTAGCGACTTCATCGAAATCCTCAAATTGAGACAAATCGTAGACCGCATTTCTCATCGCGTAATTGACAGGAATGCTATTTCCTAATCCCATCGCAACATCCGGACCTACATTGGATAATGTAGCCGGCAATAATACGCTGGAATTCACTAACTTCAAATCCACTTGAATTTTGGAGATTGGTGTAAAAGATTCATCTATCAATTTTCGTAATACATTGGCTTGATCGCGACCAATCGATAACCACACTTCTATGGTCGTATCGGTTTCATAATCTCCGGTTGCACCTAGACTTGAATAATCCGTAGTGAAAGTGGAGAAGAAAGAACAAATCTTAAACCAAAGACTACTGACAAAAGAGGCGTTCGATTGTGGTAAATTAGCATCTTGGGAATGAACCAAGAAGTAATCGATTTCTAGTGGCTGTGCACTTAGCAATAGCACTAGTGTCCCCAAAGAGGAGATATTGCTGTTGAATGTCAATAGTTGCGTATGAATCTCACGAGGTTTGTCGATAAAATCATCGAGTTGCAAAATCACGGTATCTAAAATACCTGTTTTCTCACTCTTCGATCCAGAAATCTCGATGAGTGTCTCACGAATTGATGCGAGAGAATCGCGTTCAGCTTGAATTCGTTCTACTAGATTATCAATTCGTTCTGTCAATTGATAATCGCGATATTGATCGGGTTCCGGTCCTGTATAGACTAAGATCTCACGATATAATTTATTCAAATTATTGATGGAGGTTTGCACTTGTCCAATCACAGCACCATAATCTCCCAAAGAAACTTCCATTTTAATGGTATGCGTTCCTTCAGTCAAATAGAATAGATACTCTTCTTCCTCATTACCTAAGGTTTGAATTCTCCAATTTGTATCATAGACAAATGCGTAGTTTTCCATTTCTTGGAAAGGAATCTCATCGTCAATATAGATATTACGGTATACATTCATTCCTGTTGCTAATCGTTGTTTCACGCGCAAACTAATGGAATACAGTCCACTTTCTTCCACTTGGAATGTCCAGACGATAAAATCACCGGACACACGCCAGTTATTTCCACCAATCGTATTTAAGCGAACTAAACTAGCACTATTCGGCATCGTTTTTACACTCGTACGATCCGCTAAAGGATATAAGGTTGGGGAAGAACTATAGGACTGTTCTTCTGCTTGGATAAACTCCAATTGATCTTCCACAACGCTTTCGCTTTGATACATTTGTTCATACGTATCATAATCCATCAAAGTTTCCACGCTTTGGAGTTCAATGCTTTTAATCATTAACGGCTCGCGAACACCGACAAGTTGAATGGTATTGGTACCGCTATGGAAATAAAACGCAAAAGGTTCATCGATGTAGCCGACGTGATCGTTGAAATACATCGAATTCCAAAATGGCGTTTCAATCTGACTTGGGCGAATGTCATTCCCATTGACATCTTGTGTAATTGATGTCTCATTCCCCCAAATCCGATAGAAAGTAATATTTTCTGCTCCCTCAAACGGTATTTCCCCATTGATATAAACGGCACGTTCGATACCGGAGCTCTTTCCTGAGTATGGATAGTAATTTAAAACCAAATTGTAATACCCTGCTTGATCTACCTCGACTTGCCACGTCACTTCACTGGATTCATCCGTTAACAAAACATCATCGACTCCGGCATAGGAATCCATGACTTCATTGTCTCCAACACTCTCACTATAGTGAATTGCATCAATCGTGATGGTGTCCACTTGCGGATAAAAAGCATCGTATTCCTCTAAATAGGTATAATAGTCAGATATGTCAAAATACGCCAATTCACTACTATCGGAATCGTCGTATTCTTCATTGAATTCTAAATAATCTTCTATCCCTGACCACCAAAATGCGTCCAATGTTGCGTAGGCGAAAAATAGCACCGTTATCGATAATAATACAATATAGATTTTCTTCAAGTTTCTCCACCTCAATAGTAGGATATCCCCCCTCCGTAATGAGAAGGGGGATATTCTGTTAATTGCTTTAGGTTCCTAAATAATCATCCAGCGCGGTTTCATAAATCGGTTTGATTTGATCCACTACGGTTCTGGAAGTTCCTTCACGAATTGCTGTATTGATATTTCGTACCCAGCCGTTTTCACTGTAAGCACTAATACCAATTGCATTCGTGATATCCAAGTAAACACTGTCATATACCGATAAGTATGCATCGACATATTTTTGTTGATCGAATTTTGTCATTAAAGACATTTCGAAATCGTCATCTGTTTGTTCATCGGTTTTCCATAATTGCAATGCGTTCCATACACGGAATACCAATTCTTCTCTGGCTGAATCCATACCGCTTGCCAAAGCCATTACGGCAACACCGCTGATTGGACTTGAGTATTCGCCATCAAAGTCATCTGCGACCGGATAAGGAACAAATCCAAGTTCGAACGGAATACTTCCCCAACGGTTATCCGCTGTGACAAACCACAAATCTCCAGGATGCATCGCAATTTTTCCACCCATCCATAACGGGCTACCTGCATCGTATTGAGGGGTAGGTTCGAATAAGCCTTTGTTATACAGGGTTGTTAAGAAATCATAGGTTTCCAAAGCTGGTGATTGAGCAAAACCAACACGACCAGTTTGTTTGTTAATCAGCGTACCACCGTTTAACGTAATCATGTATTTTGCATAATAGCTCAACATACCACCTAACGCATACATTTCTTCTGTTTGTCCGTCTAAAGCAGTTTGAACTTGAGTAGCCCAATCTTCAAACGTAGACCAGTTCCATTGACCGCTCAAATACAAATCTGTTGGATTGGCAACACCTAAGCTAGCTACTAGGTCTGCATTATAGAACAAACCTCCACTCATGGTAGGTGTGTAGGATTCAAATCCATATACTCCACCTTGGAATTCCCCGATATCCAAGTAGGCATCGTTGATATTCGCACCAATAGTGTTCATGTATTGAGAAACGTCTGCGATGGCATTTCCATTGACCAATTCTTGAATCCAGTCACTGGTAATCCAATAGATATCGCTAAGAGGTTCTCCGGCAACGCTAGATTGAATAATGGAAGTAACACGATCTGGTCCCCATGCTGCACTTGCAGGGTAGTTCTTATAAACGATCGTAACGTTGTATTGTTCTTCGATCTGACGTTGTAATTCTTGTCTAGCCAATTGGTCAGTTCCAGTATAATCCTCATGGAATGGATCGATTTCATACACTGCACCGTGCATAATCACAATTTCTTCCGGTTCGATTTTTACGCAAGTACCATTGACTTCTTCATAATAGAGTGGACAACCATCTGCATTCGATACGGTTACCGTTCTTGTAGCACGCGTTTCATTGCCATCACTGTCGGTTACGATATACACCAAAGTATAAACGCCGGCTGTATTGACATTCACCGATCCATTTACGGTAACGGAACTCGTCAAATCTCCATCCTCGACATCGGTTACACTTACGTTGGTCATTGGATCAAAAGAATCGCCAACGGAAATTTGGATGTCACTGACTCCAGAGATAACAGGACTGTTGTCTTGTGTGCTGTTCAAGATACATTTGTCGCCAACGCGAGTATATCCTTCACCACACGTGATTGCTGAAGTTTCTGATGTGGAAGTCGTTGTCGTTTCTCCGCTACCGGTACAACCGACAAACGAAATCATCATCACAAAAGCAACGAGCAAAACTGTAAGTTTTTTCATTTTCTATCTCTCCTAAACTATTCAATTTCTTAGCCATTTTATTAGTATATATTATACTATGATTAACTATATAATTGTATAAGTTATCGTCAACTTTCTGGTAACTTTCAAAAAAATAAAAATATTTTCAGGTTTTCCTTGGGAAAGAAAAAAACCTGTTTGTTTTATCAAACAGGTTTCGATCGTTTTTTTGTTCTATTTTAGTATTGTTTTCTAATGAAATAGAATCCAGCACCGAACAATGTGAACAACGCGATGAACGCTGCTGTGGAGATTGTTGCGGAACTTCCACATCCAGTGTCATTTGCAGCTGCTTGAGCAGCCAATGCATCGTCGATCATTGTTTGAACTTCTGCTTCTGTTAATAGATCTTGTCCATCTAACATCGCTTGAATTTGTGCAGCAGTAATGAGTTGAGCATCTAACAATGCTTGAATTTCAGTTGCTGTCAAAGTTTGATCATCAAACATTGCTTGAATGTCTGCAGCGGATAAGTAAGTACCAGCATCGATCATATCTTGAACATCATCAGCGGTTAAAGCAGGAGCTACAACTTCGACATCAAATGTCACAGTTGCACTATTACCAGTAACGTCTTCTACAGTTACTTCAACTGTATAAACGCCCTCTGTATCCAACATCAAACCACCATTGTCGCTTACATAAACTGCCAAGTCTTCTTGTGGATCAAAAGTATCGAAGCCAACAACGTTTGCTAAGATTGCTTCATTTACATTACTGAATTGACCGATTTCGATAACATAGTCATCATTTACAACCAATGCGAATGGATCAGTTGTATCATCGATTGTCAATGTGTAAGTAGCATTTGTAATGATATCATAATCAAATACTTCAACTTGAGTTAAATCATAAGAGATTGGATCGCCAAATGCCAATGCTTTAGCAGTGGTATAAGCTTCACCCATATTGTAACCAACGATGATGATGAAACCATCTTGTTCCAATGTTAAGCCAGCCAACCAAGCATCAAACATTCCAGATGCATTCGCAGGAGTATTCAATCCATTTTCATCTACTAAGTCCCAGTTGTGGCGGTCAATTGTACGAATAACTGTACCTGCAGAACCAACTTCAATGATTACACCGGAGCTTCCCCAGCTCATTGTAGTTGCTTGCAATTGAGCAACATCTGTGAACACTGCAATAACAGAATCCCAGTCAGCAGATGGAGTATTGTAAGAGCCATCAAATGTGTAAGTTGTTCCGTTTAATGTAATAGTTGGATCTACACCATCAAAATGAACATGGTGAGAGAATGTTAAATCGATATCATATACACCAGGTTTTGGATTGTAGAAATTAAATCCAGCTGGTACTGTAACTTCGATAGAGTCTGTCAAATCATTTCCATAACCATCATCAGCTGTGATTCCTTCCAACAAATCGATGTAAACACCTTCATCGCTGTAACGATCAGCAACACCAGAGAAGAATGGAGGCATAACACCGATCACGATATCAGCTTCTACTTCAGTTACGTCGCCACTAGGAGTTTCAACGGTGTAAACTGCTTTGTAAGCAGCTCCAAAGTCAGAACTGTCAATAGAGGTAACGGCACCACTAGGATCATAAGAACTTGTTGTTTCGTTCCAAACAAAGTTAATGGTTTCTAATAAAACGTCGTCTTGGTAAATACCGACAGAGTAATCTAACATATCTGTACTGTTGATGATATCTCCAGTTGTATCGTCAAACATGTTGACCCACTCAGCGGTAACAGTATTGGAAAGATCAAACGCTGCATTGTAATCAACTACGATATTGACTCCTGCAGAAACTGCATCGTCATCCAAAGCAGTCACTCCACTAAACCAACCAGGTTGATCTGTGTAAGTTAAATACATTGGAGCGGTAGAGGAATCTGTCATAGCTGTTGGTAACATTTTGATAAATTCTGTTGTTGCAGGGTTAGCAGTACCTCTATCAAGAGTACCGAAGCTAACAACTGTCCAACCAGCAGGAACGTATACGTTATTTGGATCATCAGCGATGATTGTAGACCATAAAGTAGGATCGGTAACAGTTGCTGTATCAACATCTGCGTTCGTCCATCCTAAGTATTTCAATGGTTCCAATACGTATCCATCTGTATCCACAGAATCCATTTTCAAACGGATATAAGTATATCTAGTCAAACCATCTGTAGAAGGACTTCCACTCGTGATTGTTCCAGCATCTACTTCTGCGACATATGCATCGATTTCAGTTTGAGTTGCCAATCTCCAGTCAGGAGCTGCAACAGTACCATCGTTGTGAATGTAATATTGACTTACGTGGTCTTCAAACATTTGCAATACGCCAGTTTCATCAAAATAAGCATATTTTCTGTGTACAACATCAGTGATGTCTGTACGAGCATTGGCAGTCAAGATGTCGATTTGTGAATCTGTATCATTGAGGAACATAACCGCAAAAGCGTTATATTTCAATCCTGCCAATTCATTGTCATCAATCCAACCGTCTGAGTTGTCATCAATGGATTCATGACCATATCTCACGGAACCGCTGATCACATAATATCTATGACCATAGTAAGTGAAAGTCCAGTGGGAGTCTCCAACTTTTGTATTCGTACAAGCTGCATCTTGAATCAAACAAGCTTCTTGATCATACGGATACAAATCGGTGATTCCCTCTTCAGCTTGTACATTAGCCAAAAAAGTTAATGCCAAGGCGAAGGAAAAGAATACCATAATTGCTGATAAAATTTTTTTCATTTTTCTCTCCTTTATAAATTTCTTTCTATTCTATTTTTTCATACTTTAATGTATTTTACTATTCTATAAAAACGCTGTCAATTCTCTCTTTGATTATTTTGCTATTTCTTGGGTTTCTTACGCATTTAGAATATTTTTTTCAGCCTTTTTGGACTTTCGTTAGCGTACTGTACCAGGAATATAGGTATAGAAAGTTCTGCTCTCAGTCACTCCATTGTCTGTCACTGTTATCGTATAACTAACGGTCATGGCGCGTTGAGGAATCTGGATAATTCTTCCATAGTTGTCTAAATAGTCCGGATTGTTGGAAGTGAATGTAATCGTTGCGTTTGGATAAGAGGTGCGAACGTAATATTCACTTGCGACAAATTCTTCAAACAAGGAAACCAATCCAGCGTTTCTTAATGTGTTTGGACAGTCTTTTCCGGAGAAATCATTGTGATATTTTTGGTTTTCTACTGGTAAATTATATTTTTCCAATAAATACGCGACCAGTTTCGCTGTACGTTGCCAAGTTCGGTACATATCACCATCTTCATTAACGCACATCTCAATCCCAATACCATTTCGATTTCCACCGCCGAGGTAGGTTCCTCCAAGGGTTGGTTGGGTACTTCCGTCTCCAGCATGATAACCACGTTCGATTTCCGGTAGATGTTGGTAAACATAGGTATCATCGATTGTGAAATGCCAAGAAACCCATAATTCGTTACCAGCAATTGCATTGTTATACAAATAATTCGCATGTGCTAAAGCGGTACTTCCTAGTGCCGTGGATGCCGTATCGTGAATAACAATCCAATAAACATCATACGCATTGTATCCCGTTACTCCTTCTGGAAGTGGATCCATTGGTTCACCTGGACGAATTCCATAAGTCACAGGAACGATTTTAGAATCGTTGATTGTTACATCCCCAAAGTAATAACGCGAAACGCTTTCCGCTCTTGTATCATAATAGTTGTATTGGAATCCATAAGCCGTCCATTCGTGAATCGTGGAATAGGAAACTTGTTGCGTGGTCAAATAATCGAGGAGATTATTGTCCGGATCCATCAGACCATGAACATAGATGGTATAGTCTACATAAACATTTGGATCACTATCTAACGTCGCTCTAAACGTTACCAATCCTTCTCCATATGTACTTACGACTCCTGCAGAGTCGATATCTGCGACCATCGGTGCATTAGAAGTGATGGTTGCTGTTTCGTTTTCAATGGTATATGGGAATAGCAATGTTCCTAAAGTAAAACTATCTCCAACGGTAATATTGCTATAAATATTCGAGGTTGTAATTTCAACACCTGGTGTTGTAATAACAGAAAAATCTACTTGAGTACGAATCGTGGAGACTTGACTGCTTCGGACTTGAATGTAAACAGATCCGCTGGAAATCGGTGTAATCATTCCTGATTGATTGATCACGATGATATCCGGATTTCCGGTGATAAATTTAACCGAAGCGTTAGATAATTCATATGGTAGAATCTCATATTCAAAGGTATATGTTTCGCCAATCATAATTTCATCAATCGGATTCGTTACTGTAATAATAATAGGAAGCGTAGGATTATAAGTCGATTCGGATGGCATCAATACTGCTTCTTGATAATCCCCTTTCAGGTAATATGGATCGACATTGGCAAATTGATTGAGATCCAAATCCGATCCTCCCCAATAATTGAGTGTTAAGTCAAAGGTGGAACCACTGTTTACCAAAGCCGCTTGAGTAAACGCGGTCACTTGATTGAATCGAGCAACTTTATACACTTCTTGTTCGACTCCGGCAACATCCATATCAATAGAGAATGCCAAAGCGACATTGGAAATGGTATTCCAGAAGATCCGAATTTCATCGGTAGCCGCTAACGTTGTTTCTGCATCGACGATGATTGCTGTTTCACAACCATCGATTTGGTTTTGTTTGACGGCAGTCAAAGAGCCTTTGAAATCCACAAGTGAGATTGCATTGTGGGATAATGTGGTGAAGGTATTTGATAGTATCGATGCATTTGTGACATCGACTAAATTGAGAAAGTTTGTTTCACTGGAGGTAATGTTTTGAACGGTGTTTTGTTCAAATGTAAAGTTTGTAATTGCGACTGTATTCGTGATGTTTGCGTTTCCTTCAAAGACTAGTTCTTTGAGAGAAATATTGGCTGCTCTTACATCAATACTACCAGTGATTACTGCTGAGTCAGATAACCCGATGATGGAAATTCCTTCCAAATCCAAAATCAAATCGTCACTATAGGTTCCAGATTCAACATAGATAAATGTATCTACACTAGAGTGACTTAAGGCATCTGAAATCGTCGCAAACAATTGAACGCCATATTCTAGTTCTAGTGTTTCATAGGTGTATGTATCCCCTAACGTTTTCGTAGAATCGACAATTAATACATTGACAACCGTTATGTTAAATGTATCCGCAATTGTCTCATCCAAAGTACTCTTGGCAATGATAGTTGCACTCCCAGCAGCGACGGCTGTTACCACACCGAATTCATCTACTGTTAAAATGGTTTCATCACTACTATCCCAAGTAACTTGTTCATATGCTCCAACTGGGGAAACATCCACAGATAGCGATTGACTCATTCCTTTTATTAGTAGATCACTACCAGTAATGGAAAGTGTTTCGGTATATTTATATACCATAACTGTCACATCTTCTTGAACGGAAGTATCGTAACTAGACGTAATACGAACGGTTGTTTCACCAAATCCAACAGCGGTTAACACACCAGACTCATTCACTGTGACAATTCCGGTATTCCCACTTTGATAGGTTAATCCATCATTGGAAGATACTGCTAAACTCTCTGTATCTCCAACAACGAGTACATAGTCGTCCTTTTCCACATCGATCGTAATTAATTTAGCGACATTGACATGAATCGTAATACTTACCGTTGTATCATAGGTAGAAGTGACGATGATATCGGTGGATCCTTCACTCTTTGCAGTGATTAATCCGGTTTCGCTGACTACCAAGATTTCGGTATTGGAAGCTTCAAAGGTATAATCATCGTTACTGGTGATAACCAATTGATGGGTATCTCCTTCTTTCATCGAGATAGTGGTTTGATTACTGATTATTTGAATTTCCTTTCGCACCGTCACTTGGACTTCTTGATAGACGCTGGTATCCGATCTCGATGTGACTTTGACAACCACATTCCCTTCGGTAATTGCGCTGATATATCCAGTATCGCTTAAGGTGATGATTCCGGCCTTATCAACGGAGTATGTCAAACCAACCGGATCATTCGAAGTAACAACGAGTTGATAATCGTTCCCTTCTGTAATCGTAATATCGTTGGTATTTACTTGAACCTCAATCGCTTCGATTGTTGTTGGAAAGAGAGTGGTAATTGTCGTCTTTCCACACGAAATAAAACTGAAGCTAGTGAGAATCAAAGTGATCAAAATCATTATTTTCTTCATTTTTTCCCCCTGTCCGACAGAATCAAATCCGCAATTTGACTTCTGTATCCCCGGATATTGTTGTTTTCTCTTTTTGGATGAACGGCATTGCTCAACATCACAAAGCCAATGCCTTTGGATCGATCGATCCAGATATTGCAACCGGTAAAGCCAGTATGTAATATCGTATCTTCAAAACTCGTATATTGTCCCGATGTTCCTCCTTTGGTTGGTTTTTCCCAACCATAGGAACGAATCAATTGGGTTTCATTGGAGTGATCTATTATTCTTGCTGGAAACAATTCATTCACGGTGGAAGATTGTAAGATCACACCATCATTTGTTAATAAACTATAAATAAATTTTGCGAGGTCACCTACGGTAGAGAACATCCCAGCATGGCCTGCTTCTCCCTCGCAAGCAAATGCTTTTTCATCGTGAACTTTTCCCTTCAATAATCCTTGGTAAACCGCGTCATTACGAAATTCTGTCGGTGCACATCTCGAAGGATTCGGATGATAACCAGTGTGACTCATTCCCAATGGATCAAAGACGACTTCTTTTGCATAATCTGCCAAAGATTGATTCGTTATGACTTCAATCATCCAACCTAATAGAAGATAGCCAATGTCCGAATAAACAACTTTCGTTCCTTTTTCATAGATTCTTGGAGAAGAAAAGCACTTCTGCATGACTTCTTCTTTGTTTTGTAGCGTACTTGCCCGACGAATATCCGCTGGCAATCCCGACGAGTGAGTCAATAAGTCCTGCACCTGAATATCGGAATATGGAAATGTTGTTAGCACATCAGAAACCTTTGTGGTTAAAGACAATTCACCTGATTCAATCAAATGAAAAATCATCGTCGTAGTCGAAACCACCTTTGTTAATGAGGCACAATCATATATCTCACTGCCATCATTTTCCACTCGTTCCGGTTCCAATTGCCGATACCCGACAAAGTCGATGTCCACAACTCCATTTTGATAAATGATGGCGTATGCCGCTCCGGGAAAATCCCCGGATACAACCCCTTTTCTTAATAAATCGGAGACTTCTTTCATCTTAGAACTGACGCTTTCTTCCGAATAGAAAACCGGCTAAGCCAAGCAAACCAATAGCGAATGACCCACTTGCATTAAACCAAGTACAACCTGTTTTTGGTTCTTCTACGATGACACAAACACCATCGACTCTTTCATATCCGTCTTGACATGGATTATCGACACAAGTACCGTCTTGGTAGGTTTGATCAATCGAACAAATGGATTCACAGGACCCATCGACATATTCCTCACCTATCGAACAAATGGACTCGCAAGAACCATCCACATATTCCTCTCCGACCGGACAGATCGATTCACAGGATCCATCGACATATTCCTCACCTATCGGACAAACTGAGACACAAGATCCGTCCACATATTCTTCGCCTATTGGACAAACCGAGACACATGAACCATCGACATACTCTTCCCCGATTGGGCAAATGTCTTCACAGACTCCATCGACTTCTTGTTGACCAATTGGACAGACAAGAACTTCTTTTTCTATCTCGCTTTCCCAAGGGAAGGTAACATATTCGGTCCAATAATAGTCATTCAACCGTTCTAAGAATTGGACGACTTCGGTATCGGTACTGACTAAAGTATGGTAGGTATAGAAGGAACTTCCAATGATCACATCATATTGAGAGATGTATCGAAGTTGCTCTGGCAGTTCATCAACATCTGTCCAGACGTCATCATCATAATGGAAGAATCCATGTCCAATGATTAAGTCCACACCATATTCTTCACATAGCGCAGCCCACCAGTCGACCAAATCGGCAAACGGTGCTAAGGAGTGATCAAATTGCCAGTAAAGCTGAGGTAGGATATAGTCAACCCAACCTTCCATGACCCAACGTCTAGAATCCGCATATTGATCATTATAAGATTCCATCGTTACCGTTGATGTATTGCTACCGAGTTCGCCACCCGATTGCCAAATCCCAAACGGACTGATTCCAAAACGTATTGTTGTGCTATGTTGTTCGTTGTATGCCACGATCAATTCATGGACTTCACGAACAACGGTATTGATATTTTCCCGGCGCCAGTCTGCTAAACTTTGATCTGGTTCTTTTAACCGAGCATAAAGTGTTGCATCGGCTTCATCCGGAGTTCCGTTGTAACTGTAGAAATAATCATCAAAGTGAATACCATCAACATCATAATTGGTGATTAATTCTTGAATGACATTGCGAATATAGACTTGTACCTGTCTTTCTCCAGGATTCAATATTAATTTTCCAGTATTATCCGCAATCACCAAATCCGGGTTCTTTCTGGCAAAGTTATCCGTCGATAACAACGCCAATTGTTCTTCTTTTGTTCCCGTTCCGGTCGATACTCGATATGGATTCAACCAAGCGTGGAATTCAATTCCGCGTTTGTGACTTTCCGCAATGATAAATTCCAAGATATCAAATCCCGGATCAACTCCTTCGGTTCCTGTCACATAGCGACTCCATGGAGCGTAATCACTATCGTAGAAGGCATCATTCATTGGTCTGACTTGGAAGAAAATGGTATTGAAATTATTTGCTTCGATTTCGTTTAACATTGTGATAATCGCTGCTTTGTACTGTTCTTCACTGGTGAATAGTGGGACATCGATATTGCTGACAGTAGCGATCCAAACGGCACGGATTTGTGCATCGGATTCTGTATATTCTGGAAGCTCAATGGCGATCGAACTATCATAATAGGTCACAATTTCTCCATCACGAATCACATAAAGATTGGTTTCTGTTGGTGGGATATCCAGACGCACTCGAACAGATTGGGTTTCACTGGTATTGAGTGCTTTATCGATGCTATAGTACTCAAAAGTGAAGTTCGCTGTAAATAACAACTCAATCGGTTCGGTATATGTTTTCCATTCCGTCCAAGCAGTTCCATTATGAAGACGATACATGATATCGACTGAAGTTTCTGTTACGGAAAAGGAAACTGTCGTTTCGGAGGTGTAGAACTTCACTCCGTCATATGTTCCATCAATGGTCATTTGAGGATCTTCTGGAGAAGTCGAATCAATCACAATATTTCTCGTATACTCGGTTTGACAAGCATCGTTATTCCGATAAAGAACGGTATAAACACCATCTTGATCGAGAGTGAATGGATTTGTGTAATCCGTCCATTCGCCATCGTTGATTTTGTATTGTAAATCGGTTACTCCAGATAAACTCACTGTCGCGGATTGATAATTTGGATTTGCTCCAGCGCCAGTGACTGTGATGGAAGGAGCGACATAACATTCCAATTGAACCGTTAAGGAAAGCACGGTTTCTTCACTGGATGTTCCTCGCTCATCGATCGTTTTTGCACGAATATAATAGGTTCCGATATCATCAAGAACAATTGGTTCGGTATAAAGTACGAACTCACCGATACTTCCATGATTGATCGCAACATAGATATCGGCTGCACTTGACGTGAGAACGACTTCACTTCCCACAACATAGTTACTGCCGATGGTTAACCCATCGATAGCGATGGTTGGGACATCCGTATTGAGATATTGAATGGCAATATTATAAGAACTGATGGAACTTTCTGTTCCTAAACTATCAATACTTTTGGTATAGATTACATGGGCACCGGTACCTTCTACCATAAATGAGCCTGTATATTCGACCCAATCCGCATCATCTAGACGGTAATAGATGGTATCTGAACCGGCTAGAGAGACGGTAACATCATCGGTATAGATGTTGCCATATACCGGACCATCTACCGTGAGCTGGATATCGGATTGATATGATTCATAAATATTAAGAGGGGTGACGGTCCAGTTGTTCGCTTCCACGTACTGCATATGAGAATAATCCAAATAAGCAGCACTATACATGACCTCTCCTTTGATTTCAGGATGTTGCTGATCATATCGAAGTTGATCGGCAATTTCCTCGGTGACCCAGCCTCCACTGGAAGCTCCGGAAAGAGAATGA
>QKCT01000036.1 GCA_003245625.1 Bacillota bacterium
ATCCGCAATTCTTGGATTCGAAGAAAATGGCGTTAGTGCGACTGCGAAACATTTTTTCGGTGATGGAGGTACCACGCTTGGAATTGACCAAGGAAATACAATGGGCACCGAAAGTTTGTTGAGGCAAATCCATTTGGCACCCTACTATGAAGCAATCGAAGCCGGTGTTGATACGATTATGGTTTCCTATAGTTCCATCAATGGGGTGAAGATGCATGGTTATACATATTGGGTAACCGATGTTTTAAAAGAAGAAATGGGATTTGAAGGATTTGTCGTTAGCGATTGGAATGGAATTCATCAATTAAGCGGTGATTTCCAGAACCAAATTGTAAAATCGATCAATGCTGGTGTCGATATGTTGATGGAACCATATGATTGGTCCACAGCAATCGATTTGATTGTCCAGTCGGTAGATAGTGGTTTGATTACAGAAGAACGGATCAATGACGCGGTATATCGAATTCTAAAGGTCAAATATGATCAAGGATTGTTTGACCATCCATATGCTCGTTTATCCGATGATTATCTATACAATCAAGAGCATATCGACTTAGCTAGAAGAGCAGTAAGGGAATCTCTAGTTTTACTGAAAAACGAAAACGATAGCCTTCCGCTTGCGAAAGATGGAACGATTTACTTAACCGGTCCAGCAGCCGATAATATTGGGTATATGTGTGGAGGTTGGACAACGTATTGGCAAGGAAACACCAATGCAGATATTGGTGTGGGAGAGAGTATTAAAGATAGCTTTACGCGCATTTTAAATACCAATTCGAAATCCTTATCCAGTGATTGGCAAACAGCCGATACTGTCGTTGTTGTCTTATCGGAACTTCCCTATAGTGAAGGAGCAGGAGATAATACAACATTGACACTAACTTCGGGGAATGCATCTCCAGAAAATGCTGCGGCACTGCAATTGGCAAGTGATGCTCATGCGGCAGGGAAAAATGTGGTTGGTATCCTAATCAGTGGTAGACCGTTATTGCTGGAAAACTATTTAGATGTTTTTGATAGTTTTGTCGCAGCTTGGCTTCCTGGTTCTGAAGGCGGAGACGGAATCAGCGATGTTCTATTTGGTGATTATGATTTTACTGGAACATTGTCCTATACCTGGCCAAGAGAATATAGTCAAATCGGAATCACTTCTGTAAATGCAACGTATGATCCACAAGTAGTTCTGTTTCCGTATGGGTATGGATTGAAATATCAAGATTCTTAATCAATCAACAATTGCTATTTGAAGATAAAAAATATATAATGAACTTAACAAGTTATAATATTTAACTAATTTGGAGGATTGCATTCATGTACAAAGAAATCGATTTTGAACAATCTCTGTTAGAAAAGAAGAACGCTTTAGTCTATATTCTATTCTCACTCTTGTCTATTTGGGTCATTTTGGAAACCATTGTTCTAGTGGTTTATGGAATGGTAGATCCATCTGAATTATTTCGTGTCGCAGTTTACGCCGTTTCTCATATTTTTATGGTGATTTTATCAATTTTAATGATTTGGGGAACAAAGAAAACCAAAATATGGCAGAAAGCAATGATGATCTACCTTTTGGTTGAAGCTGCACTGGTAATCATTTTAATTCGGGAATCCTATCTATTCTATTTGCCTACGTTTTGTGTGGAACTCGGCTTATTGTTATTGATGAAGATGAATTTTACCAAGAACAAGACGTTAAATGCAACTGCAATCATTATTCTATCATTTCTCATTCTTGGTGGTTCAAGACTAGGTTATATCTTCGCTGAGATTTCGAATGATGTTCTGATCATCCAAGCCGATAGCATCAGTTGGGTCTATCTATGGACGATATTCCAGGTAGGTTATATGGTATTTCCTGTATTAATTCATTACCTAATCTATTCTGCTACTCCATTATCCGAAGAATTTAAAAATTCTCTAGAAGAACCAATATCACAGTAATTTTATATTTAATTAGAAATCACATTCCATTCGAATGTGATTTTTTTATGAGTTTACATGCATTTTACTTGTAAACCTAAACAATATCCAGTATAATACAGTTATAGCAAATGCAAATCATTTGCATTTATATAAAGAGGTGTAAAATGAAAAAAATACTAACTGCATTTATTGCATTTTTTCTCGTGTTTGGCATGCTTTCTTGCGCGAATCAAACAACAGATGATGGTAAAGTAATCGTCGCCGTTTCCATTGTTCCACAAGCAGCGTTCGTAGAAGCAGTTGCTGGAGACTTGGTCGATATCATTACCTTAATTCCACCAGGATATAGCCCGGCAAACTATGAACCGAACGCACAGACAATGGCAGAACTCTCCAATGCTTCCGTGTATTTCACGATTGGTGTACCGACAGAGTCTGGAAACATTTTACCAGATATCGATGAAATAAATGTCGTGCATTTAGAAGATATCGTCAGTGAAAGTTTTCAAGATCGTTACTTTGGGGAAAGTCGCGACCCTCACATTTGGCTCTCTATTCAAAGAGTGAAGGTAATGGTTCAAGCAATCGCCGATGAATTGTCTCGAATTGATCCAACGAATGAAGTAGTCTATCAAGCGAACTCTGCGGGGTATTTAGATCTATTAGATGATGTTGATGCACAGATTCAAACAATATTTGAAGATTTGACCATGACAACGTTTATCGTCTTTCACCCTTCATATGGGTACTTCGCTGATGAATACGGATTGACGATGGTGGCTTTAGAAGAAGATGGAAAAGAAGCTACCATTCAGCACTTGAATGATGTGATTGATTTAGCAGATACTTTAGATATCCACACCGTCTTTTATCAAATTGAAGTAGATTCTTCCCAAGTGGATGCATTCGCGGATTCGATTGATGGGACCGCAGTTAGTTTGAATCCATTGGCAGAAGACTATTTAGGCAACCTGATTGAGATGGCAACTCGATTAGGAGAATCGTTCCGATGAGCGCCCTTATTCAAATCGAAGATCTTTGTGTAAAATATGGATCGATCGAAGCACTTAGAGATTTGAATCTCACAATTAACGGAGGGGAATATATCGGTATTATTGGCGCCAATGGTGGGGGAAAGTCCACTTTATTAAAAACCATTCTTGGTTTGACCAAACAATATAAAGGTTCCATTTCCTACAAGGGAACCACGATGAAGAAAAGCGGTTTGAAAATCGGCTATGTTCCACAAACAAGCGAATTGAATCGAATGTTTCCAATTACGGTGGAAGAAGTGGTCTTAACCGCAAAAATTCCGTTGAAGAATACGTGGTTTCATCGTTTTCACGAATCAGACTATGAGGAAGTGCATCAAGTGCTGGCAAAAGTAGGATTGGATGATTTAAAAGAACGCCAGATTTCCGACTTATCCGGTGGTGAGTTTCAAAAGTTATTAATCGCAAGAGCTCTCGCTCTTAATCCTGACATCCTATTATTAGATGAGCCTACCGCAATGATTGATATCAGAAGTCAAAAACAAATATATAACATCATCAAACGGTTGTCCAAAGAAATGACTGTTGTGATGGTGACTCATCATGTGAAGGATATTACCAAACAAGCTGAAAAGTTGATTTTTCTGGAACGCAATATTCTAGCAGAAGGTGATCCGGAAGAAGTATATAAATATGCCTATTTGAAACCGGTTGGAACCCTGAATCGTTCTTATCGAAGAAGTGAGGTGCGGGAAGCATGATCGCGGACATTTTAAAATATCAATATCTACAATACGCTTTAATCACCAGTGTTTTGGTGTCCTTGGTTTCCGGATTGATTGGTGTGATCATCGTGGAGAAAAAACAAGTCATGATGACCGGTGGTATCGCTCATACTTCTTATGGCGGTGTCGGTTTAGGTTATTTGCTTGGATTTGAACCATTGCTTGGTGCGTTTATCTTTGCGATAACAGCCTCTCTAGGATCCAATTTGATCAAAAACAAATTGACCGGAATCAGCGATGTTATTATTGCGATTTTTTGGTCCTTAGGGATGAGCTTGGGAATCTTGTTCATTGGATTAATTCCAGGGTACCCACCAGATGTAACATCGTATCTGTTTGGAAATATTCTCTCTGTTACGACCTTTAACCTGATTTTGATGAGTATCATTACTGTGGTTGTATTAGCAGTTATCGTAATCTTTTTCCATGATTGGCGTGCCCATCTATTTGATCCTGAATTTACGAAAATCATGGGGAAACGTACTAAATTGATGGAAAATGTATTGCTGGTTTTGATTGGATTGACTGTTGTTGCGTTGATTCGTGTGGTTGGCATTATCTTGGTAATCGCCTTATTATCTATTCCAGCTGCCACAGCTTCTTTATTGACGCGGAAACTTCATCTACGGATGATTTATGCGATCGGGTATGGCTTGGCGTTTACTATCTTTGGCTTATTTATTTCAGCCTATACTCAATTATCTTCTGGAGCAGTGATTGTTATCTTTGGTTTTGCCGTCTACATCATCACCTATCTACTGAGTAAATATCTTACAAGAGTGAAAAAAGTGGAATCCGGTGAATGCTCATGAAAAAAGATAACTTAATTGATAAAATCATGAATGCTGGATTAAAGAATACCAAATATCGAGTCCACATCATCGATCTTTTATCCAAGAGTAATGAATTGTTATCGGCACAAGAAATCTATCATAAGTTAGCGCAAAAGAACTTGAAAATTAATTTATCGACTGTCTACCGAACAGTAGATAAACTAGTCGAAACAGAA
>QKCT01000066.1 GCA_003245625.1 Bacillota bacterium
TCGCTGAGATTAACAATCCCTTTGCATCGTAAGGAGTAGAAGGGATAACAAGTTTGAGTCCTGGAATATGAGCATAAAGTGTTTCTAGACTTTCGGAGTGATGTTCCAAGGCTTTCACACCACCACCATATGGCATTCGAATAACCAATGGCAAATGATATTTACCTCTGGAACGATTTCGAAATCTTGCGACATGAGTCACAATTTGATTATATGCAGGAAGGCTAAATCCAGAGAATTGCATTTCTACAACAGGTTTTAAACCATTGACTGCCATTCCAACTGCACTACCGACAATAGCGGCTTCTGCAATAGGGGAGTCAAACACTCTGCCTTCTCCATATTTTTCTTGTAATCCGGCAGTGGTACGGAATACCCCGCCTTCAAAACCAACGTCCTCGCCATAGACGACAACGCTTTCGTCTTGTTGCATACTTTGGTCGAGCGCTTCATTGACCGCTTCCAATAATGTCTTGGTTGCCATTTTAAGCACCTGCCTTTTCTAGGTAAGATTTATACTCTTCATATTGTTCGTTTAAATTCGGAGTCATCGTTTCATAGGTATAACGGAAGATTTCCTCTAATGGGACATCTCCGCTTTGTTCCACTTTTTGGAACGTTTCTTTGACCTGTGTTTTCGCTGCTTCAAACAATGCTTGATCTTCCGCTTCCGTGAGATATCCTTTGTCAATTAGATATTGTTTGAAACGAGTTAGTGGATCTTTCTTTTCCCATTCCTTGACTTCGTCATCCGAACGGTATAATTTCGGGTTATCACTTGTGGTATGAGGACCCATCCGATAAGTAACAGCCTCGATCAATGTTGGACCTTCACCTTTGTTGGCTCTTTCTCTGGCAGTTTCCGTAGCCAAATACATAGCTAGAATATCATTTCCATCCACTTGGATTCCAGGGATTCCATACGCTATTGCTTTTTGCGCTAAGGTTTTTGCTTTTGTTGCTTTCTTTCTTGGCGTTGAAATCGCATATTGATTGTTTTGAATGACGATTACAACAGGAAGATCAAACAACCCTGAGAAGTTAACCCCTTCATGGAATTCTCCATGTGAAGTACCACCATCGCCAATATAAACGATTGCAGCTTCATCTTTCTTTTGCAGTTTCGCTGCATAAGCGATTCCCGCTGCGTGATTGATTTGCGACCCAATCGGAACATTTATCGGCAATACCTTTACGCCATCATCAAAATGGGATCCCTCTTCGTTTCCATACCAATATAGGTAGGATTGTTCCAGAGTAACCCCTTTGTATAACATTGCGTTGAGTTCTCGAAATGCGAGCACTAGCCAATCTTCGTCTTTCATTGCCGCGATACTTCCTACCTGCGCCGCTTCTTGGCCATGGTTTGGAGCATACGTCAACATCCGTCCCTGTCTTTGATATTGAATTGCTTTATCATCAGAGACTCTTCCTAGTACCATTGTGCGGTACATCTTCATTAGTGTTTCCTTTTTGATTTCAGGTTCCAATTTCGGTTGAACCAGCTTACCATTTTGATCTAAAATCTGTAGCATCTTGCCCTTTAGTGGGTCAAAATCTTTGAATATCATGTCATTACCTCCCATCAGATTATGGTGATAAAAAGGTAAGTTTTTATCTACCTTCATTATACGTGAAGATGTTCCCTAGAAAAAACGATATGCTCATATTTGCCTCGGAATTAAAAAAAGGTGAAAAAGCAATTCAAATCTGTGCTAAAATAGGTATGATATGAGGTTTTACTATGAGTCAAGACATCAAAAAGCGATACAAAAGAAACATCATCCTCGATTACTTGCACATGTTCTTTCGGAACACGAATTTTACGCATGGCATTTGGGCAGCTTATCTTTTGGCTCAAGGATATACTTTAATTGATGTAGGTTTGTTTGAAATGATCTTTCATATTTCCAGTCTTGCCGGTGAGGTACCGACCGGTGTAGTCGGAGACCTGCTTGGAAGAAGAGTATCGAGAATGCTTGGAATACTTTCCTATTTTGTCTATATTGCATTGATGTTATTTGGGATTCATTCCTATCTCTTAATTATCATTGCTTTTATTATCTGTGGACTTTCTTATACCTTTGAATCGGGTAGTGGAGATGCTCTTGTATACGATAGTTTAAAAGAAATAGGAGAAGAAGACCGTTTTATGAAAGTCAACGGTATTCGTGAAGTAATTTATCAAACAGCCACTGTCGTTGTGCTGTTTTTGACAGGACTATTATTAGAAGGAAAACATCAAACGGATTATTACTTAACGGCAGGGATGTTTGTGATTGCATTTCTAATGATATTTTCCATGAAAGAAACACATATTCCCCATGACACTAAAGGACTCAGTTTCCGAAAACGAATGTATGAACATTTCGGAAAGACTTGGACCATCGTCACGAAGAACAAGCGATTGTTATCGTTAATCATCGTTGGTGCTCTCCTAACCGCGCCGGTGACTTGTTTATTCATCTATGCACAAGAATATTTCCATTATCAAGGATTTAGCGAACAATGGATGTTGTTTTTCTTAGCTTCCCACGCATTGACGGCTGCTTTTGGTGGATTCTTAGCGAATAAAGTTGAACATAAAATAGGAGAAAAGAACTTGTTAATTTTGATTCCTATTCTTTTTCTAGGTGGGTTCTGGCTTACATTATTACCATACTATGGGTTTATTGCCTTTATTGCACTTGGATTCTTTGAAAGCTTATTCTACGTGATATTATTTGACTATATGAACCGATTGATTCCATCCGAAACCAGAGCCAGTGTACTGAGTTTCTTTGGAATGAGTTTCTCCATCGTGATGATTTTAATCTTCCCTATAATGGGTGTGATTGGAGACCACAAAACTATTTGGGTTGCTTACTTATTCTTAGCAATCATTGTAAGTATCGTTGTGATTGCCTTGGAATTCTTGGTGTTAAAACCAAAGAAATCTGCTGTATGATATCAGGAAATTTGGTGATTTTATGAAGAAAGAACACATCATTGTAATCGGTGGTGGCGCGAGTGGTTTGGTCGCTGCGATTACAGCAAAGCGAAATGGTGCCGACGTTACGATTTTAGAACGCAACAATCGCATTGCAAAAAAAATCTTGGCGACTGGAAACGGACGTTGCAATTATACCAACGTAACAGCGAGTGGGTTTGATTATAACAACCCGGAATTTGTCGAATATGGTTTGACTCACTTTAGCCCTCAAAAAGCGATTGCATTCTTTGAAGAATTGGGAATCGCTCCAAAAGTAGAAGGGGAAGGAAAAGCCTATCCGTTAAGCGAGCAAGCATCCAGTATTGTGGATGTGTTTCTATATGAATTAGAATACCTAGAAATCCCTGTGATTTCTGATGCTTACGTCACTAAAATCATACCGAAGCAACAAGAGTTTCTCATCTATTTGGAAGATGGGAGACAATTCGACTGCACAAAAGTTATCCTTTCCACTGGCGGAAGAGCAATGCCACAATCGGGAAGCGATGGTAGTGGTTACGATCTCGCTAAGAACTTGGGACATACCATTACAGACGTATTTCCAACCATCGTAAAACTGAAATTGGATAGTCCATATCTTCGTCATCTAGAAGGTATTAAAATGCCGACAAAAGTAGATCTACTGGTTAAGGATGAAGTGATTCAATCCGAAACCAATGATATCATTTTTGGAAACTATGGAATTAGTGGTCCGGCAACATTGGATATCTCAAGAAAAGCGTTGGAATTATTTCATGCTGGAAAGCATCCAACCTTGCGTTTGCAGTTAGTAACCGCCTTGACCAAAGAACAAGTCAAACATCGATTCATTCAGTTACAAAATAAACCAGTTGATGCAAGTCTGGTTGGTTTGATTCATAAGCGTTATATTTCTCCGATCATTAAGGAAGCGGGAATTGAAAAACAAAACACTTTGATACAAGAGTTGCCTGGCAGTCAATTGGCAAAATTGATGGATTTACTCTTTGATTGGCGCTTTGTGATTACCGGTTCAAAATCTTTTCATGATGCACAGGCAACAGCAGGAGGAATTTCCACAAAAGAAATCGATAATCAAACCATGGAATCGAAGTTAGTTCCGGGATTGTTCATCACCGGTGAAGTCATGGACATCGATGGTCGTTGTGGAGGATATAATTTGCAATGGGCGTGGTCAAGCGGGTATTTAGCAGGACAACATGCCTCAATAGGAAATAAATATGATACGCATCAGTAATCTCCGATTGGAGTTAGATGAAGCAATTGATAAAGAACAGGAATTAACCAATCTAAAACGATTGGTCATTTCACGTTTTCGATTACGAGAGAATGATTTTAAGCACTTTTCCATCTTTAAAAAAGCCATTGATGCAAGACACAATACCGTCCGCTTTGTCTATCATGTCGATTTGGAAACCAAGAGTGAAGCTTATTTACTTCGCAGCAACAATCCCAATATTACAAAAACTCCGGATATGTCATACACCTTTATAACACCGGGCTCAAAGGAACTGATTCATCGACCAATCATTATTGGATTCGGTCCGGCTGGCATCTTTGCTGCTTTGACCCTAGCCAAACAAGGATATCGACCAATCGTGTTGGAACGAGGGGCGGATGTGGAACAAAGAGATAAGGCATGGCAGTCCTTCTTACAAACTAGAACCTTCGATGAAAAGGGCTCGATTCTTTTTGGAGAAG
>QKCT01000032.1 GCA_003245625.1 Bacillota bacterium
AAAAGACATCATCATATTGATATTGTTAATTTGGATATGCGAAATTGAATCTTTCAATTCCTCCATGATGGCTTTGGTAGTATTTTCATTGGTTTTGAACATAATCAAGGAAAATTCGTCACCGCCGGTACGGAAAGCTTGAATATTTTTTGAAACTTTACTTTTAAAGATATTCGAGATTTCAATGAGAATACGATTTCCTTCATCGAAACCAAATGTTTCATTTATAATTTGGAAGGTGTTGATATCACCAATTAAAATGGAGATTGGATGCTCGTTCTTTGTATGATTTTGAAATAACAATTGATCAAAGGTTTGACGATTCAATGTTTTTGTTAGTGGGTCAGTCTTGATCAATTCCTCAATTTGGCGTTTGCTTTCATAACTTTCCGTTAAATCCTCAACCAATCCAATTCCTCCGATTTGGGTTTTATCACTTATAAAAGGCATGAATTGGACTCTGGTATAAAAACGATGACCAGAGAAAACAGATTGATAAAAGTCTTCAAAGTAAGTCGTCTCGCCAGCCAAGGAACGAGTCAGTAAATCGACGAGTTTTTTATTTGGCAAAGTCGTCATATCCAACCCGATTAAATTGCTTGGATTGGTTTGGAGGATCTCTGCGAATCTGGAGTTCGCAATTTGAATAATCCCTTTGTTATCATATTGAAACATTCCCAGTGGATTCTCATCAAACACTCTTCGATATTTTTCTTCACTGATTTCCATCGATTTTCTAAATTCACTAGAAGAAATCTGTTGTTTGATAAAGACACCAACGGCCATTACCGCGAGTGGATAGATTAGAAGAACAGGAAGCCAAATATCTTTGATAACATCGATTCCCAAAGAATTTGGCATTGCAAATTGAGCAATTAACATGAAGATATGGACAACGATTCCGAATAAATACATTTCCAAATATTGATTGACGTGAATTCGCTTCGTCACGAGATGTCTCCAGATGCGACCAATGATGAAAGAGAACAAAATCGTCAAGACTCCGGCAACCGCACCGATTCCACCTAAATAAATTCGATATCCGATTGCAACAAAAGCGGTGATGAGCGCTGTTTCCAAAGAAAAGAACAAAGCAGTGATACTTACGATTACACTTCTAGTGTCATAAAATACCCCTTCTTGAAGTGTAAAGGCACTTGACATGACTCCGATCGCGATGAAACCTAAAACAAATCCTAAAACGATACGACGAATTAAGGATTGATTCACTTTCGATATTTGTAATATATGAATAATGAATAGATATGCAAATAAAAAACTGACATTTCGCATAATGCCTACAAGTATGTCCATATCGACTCCCCACTCTCATCTCCTAGGAGATATCACCATTGTATCATATCAAGAGAGTAAATAGGTAACGAGATGATGAAATAACTAAGAATTCCGGTCAAATTTGTCATCTAATAAGGAAATGACAAATGTTTGAACTTTTTTTTGACTTGAAATTATGGTATCATAATAAGTAATGAAAACCATTCTGAAGGGTGCTATATGAAAGAGTTAATTCCCATTATAAACAGACATTATAATATCCAAATCTTCGATATTGTATTGATGCGTAAAACGACCGGAACACTGTATAAACTCCAAGGGAAAGACACGGATTATATGATGAAATGTTATTCTTCCAAACGTTTCAATCTAATTGCGGATTCCCTAGATGTTATTCAATATTTATTTGAAAAGAAAATCAATTCTTTACGAGTGATTCCTACTAGAAATGAAAAAAAGATGATTCATTTAGAAATCGAAGGCGTGGATCAAATCGGTGTGATTTACTCATATGCACATGGAATCGATCCGAATCCGGATTATGATTTTGATCGAATCATTGAACATATGAAAAAAATTCATAATGCGATGAAGAAATATCCGAATAAACTCAATTATTTTGGAAAATCCTATTACATCGACAAAGGATTGGAGATCTTCATTTTGAAAAACATTTCTACGGTCAAATTGATCGAAATGACTGTCATCGCCAAAGACTTGTATCAATTCATTGAAGAATTACCACGAACGTTTTGTCACGGTGATTTCTCTATCAACAATCTAATCAAAGATATCGATGGGGAATTAACAGTTTTGGATTTTGATGCATCGAATAAAAACAGTTATCTATTGGATGTCGCAGTTTTAGCAGATCAAACCGATTTTAAAATCCTAACGAAAAAGCAGTTTAATCAAACCATCAAGATGATTGATTATATTGAAGAACGATATCACAAATTCTCGCTTCAAGAGAAGACCGCTATTTTAGCATATATCGCTGTTCGACACTTCGAATTAGTTGGGAATATCGGTTCGGAACGAGAACTCAAGGATGTTCCTTGGGATGTCTTGGATGAGCAATACACTTGGCTTACACAGTATTACTCTTATTTTGAAACATGGTTATCAATTCATCGATAAGAAAAAAGCACCCGATCTAGGATCGAGTGCTTTTTCCATTATGCCAATATTTTATTAGGATACAGTATCATAAGGCCAATCGATGATTCCACCCATGTCATAGATGTTCTCATATCCCATGGAAGCCAACTGCGAGCTGGCTGTCGCGGAACGATTACCGCTTCGGCAGTATATGATGTAGATTCCATTCTTGTCTGAGATAACATTATCAGCTTTATCTTCAATGTCATCCAGTGGTAGAAGAATAGCATTTGGGATGTGTTCATCATTATACTCTTCTGCAGTACGAACGTCAACCAAGACGATACTGGAATCACTATCCATCATTGATTTTGCTTCCTGAGCGGTAATCTTGGTTACAGAACTACTGCAGGAAACAAGGAATAGGAAAGGTATGAATAATGCCAGTAACATGAATTTTTTCATTTGTCGTCCTCCTGTTTGAAGTCATTATATCATAATTTGATGAGAGAAATGAAGTGATTTGCTTGGAATTTCAAAGAAAGAAAAAGTCGAATCGATTAATTCGACTCGACTTGTTTATGTGTTTTTTGAAATAACTTTTCAATACTATCTGTTTTTAGGTAAGGAAGGAATAATAAAACCCCTAAAAGTGCGGATAGTGTATCGGAAACTGCTTGAGAGAACAATACACCTTCTGCGCCAAATAAATTCGGTAAAATAAGAATTGCAGGGATAAAGAATAGTCCTTGTCGAGAAATACTCATTAACATCGCTTTCGTTCCTTTTCCCAAAGCTTGGAAGAACACTGTAATCGTATTTGTTAATCCCAAGAAAAGCATTCCAAAGGCAAAGTAGCGGAAGCCTCGTACGGCATATTCTGTCATCGTATCACTCATATTGAAAATCTGAATGATCGCAAAACCGAAGAAGGATAAAACGAGACCGGAGATAATCATGATGATAGAAGTCATCTTCACGGTATACTTGAAAGCTTTCATCACCCGTTTTGGATTATCGGCTCCATAATTGTATCCTGCCACTGGCTGAAAACCTTGACCAAATCCAAAGACGATATACGAAGGAATGGTAATCACTCGAACCATATTTCCAATCACTGAAACCAACTCTTGACCACCGGTATCCTTCGCAGAAAGATTCAAAAGTCCCATCGATATACTAAAGAGTAATTGCTTGAACAATATCGGTAATCCAACAACCAATACTTCTTTGTAAATCGACCATTCCAATGTAATTTGCTTTAAGTGTAATTTGACAATCGATTTTCCGCTTTGATACATATAGAGCAATACCAAGAAACTAACAAAGTTCGAAAGCGTCGTCGCAATTGCCGCACCGGCAATTCCCCAACCAAAAGTGAAGATGAAAATAGGGTCCAGTATGATGTTTAACACAGCGCCGATAGACATTCCTATCATCGAATATTTGGCACTTCCTTCCGATCTTAAATGATTGTTCAAAATCATATTCAAAATCATAAAGGTATAGCCAAGCATAATATAGGTTCCGTATTCGTTGATCATCGATAGATTCGATGCATCTTCCGCAAAGATACCGAAAATCTCATCCATAAAGATGTAATTAAAGACCGTTGTCAAAATCCCGAGGATGATTCCTGTCACAAAAACAGTAGCGATTACTTTTTCCGCGCGCTTCGGATTGTTCTCTCCCAATAGACGAGAGACATAACTACCGCCTCCGATACCAAAGGATAATCCAATCGCTGAAGCGATTAACATCACGGGCATGACGACTTGAAGTGCTCCTGGTGCTAATGGATCATACCAAGAAACCCAAATCGCATCGACAAAGTTGTATATAGCCATTACCAGCATTCCAATAATCGCAGGTAAGGATAGTTTCATAATTGCTTTGTTTACGGGAGTGTCCCGCAACAATTGAATTCGTTTATCGTCCATCATTCTAGTAGTCCTTTCATGTATACTCTATTATAAACGAAATAAAAATTTAATACCACTTATTTAGCCCCATAGATAGTGGTAAAAGATAATAATTAAAAATAATCAAAATAATCATATTGTGATTTATGTTGATTTTTCCTCGAAATTATAGTATAATAATCAATATAAACCAATATTTTCTTAATTCGTTGGTTATTCTTTGCCAACATTTAGAGATATTGTGAAGGTAATTAGAATTTGATGTCATTTGATATTCAACGGGGGAAACAATGAAAAGGATATATCAATTTTTATTTA
>QKCT01000093.1 GCA_003245625.1 Bacillota bacterium
TTATGATTTTCGGATCGATCCGCATGATCTCCAAAAATTCGTTTCCTATTATAAACCTTATCTTGAAGAAAATAGTGATTCTAGAATTCTTTATTCTTTTAAAACAGAGGATTTTAAGATAACGATATACAATACTTTTAAGGTTCTATTCCAAGGAAAAAAAGCGTATGAAGAGTATGTTCTCTGGGCAGAGCATTTTGGACTGGATTTGGTCAAACCGATGGATAAAACGGAATATGTCAATGAGTACTTTGCTTCGGCAGTAATTGGTTCGGATGAAGTTGGAACAGGAGATTTCTTTGGTCCTGTTGTTGTCTGCGCTGCTTTTGTCTCACCAAAAGATTACGAATTATTGGACGAACTTGGCGTTCGTGATAGTAAGCAGTTAACTGATAAGCAAATCGAAACAATCGCAAAAGGATTATTAGAACAGATTTCATATCATGTTTTAGTCTTGCCACCGGAGAAGTTTAATGAATTGACCAAGCAAGGATTTAACATGAATAAAATCAAAGCATATCTCCACAACCATGCAATTAAGAAAATGGTTCAGAAAACCAAACAATTTGATTTTGTCATCTTGGATGAGTTTTGTTCAAAAGAAAACTATTTCATGTACCTAAAAGACGAACAAGCTTATCCCAATATCCAATTCCATACAAAAGCGGAAAATCTACATAAAGCGGTTGCTGTGGCATCGATTATAGCTCGTTATAAGTTCTTACAGGAGATGAATCGATTAAGCGAAGAAATCCATCTCACCTTACCTAAAGGAAGTGGGCCAACAGCGGATGCTATAGGGAAGTTGATCTATTTGCAACACGGTGAAGGTATCTTCCAGAGTATTGCTAAGGTCAATTTTAAAAACATGGAACGTATTACAAACAAATAAAAAGGCTTATCTTTGTGATAAGCCTTTTTTATTTTTATAACAAAATTCCTAGTAATAATGCAGTGATTCCAAAAACCAGCACCAAGAGTTGAACGCCAAGATCTCCCTTGAAGATCTTCTTCATGATTTGGAATTTCATACTATTCCAAATGAAAGGCGGTTTTAGCAATCCTACATAAAGACAAAAGACCCCGTATACAATCAATAAAATATTCCACCACATACTAGTACCCTCCTATATATTTGCTTTCTTTATAAAAAGTTTAAAGAACAACCAAGAAAATAAGATATTAAATACTATTCCACCAATAAAGTATACGATAAATGTGAATGGAAGTTGATCGTTATACATCGGTAATAACTCCATCTGAATCATCCGTGCGGACCAAAACGATGGCGAAACAATCAAGAATAACTCCTTCCAATCAAAGACAAAGAATACCAAGATCGGTAAGATTAAGATTAATCCAGATGTTTTCATCATTACAAATCCTTCGACTTTATTTCTTGCCAAAGAATTGACAAGCAATGCAAGGAACGGCCCCTGCAAAGCCGAGATTGACGCTATCATAATAATCGTTCCAAAACTTGAATCTGGAAGAAAGTTTGTCGCATATATCAATAAAACAGACGCAATAAAGCCAAAGATATATGTAATGACTAATTTTAGAAACACATAGAATCGGACAGAAACAGGTGTAATTTTCAAACTAATTAAAACATTATCATCTCTGTCATCTAGCAACGTAAAAGCTGTAACGGCACCAAAGATATAACCGGTCATCAAAATCATAAACATTGCCACGATACTGGCTATAGGATTGGTTGGTGCTACACTTTCTTCAATCATCGGAATGGTATAATAACCAATCACTCCTAAAATGACTGGAAAAAGAACAAAAAAGACATTCATTCGATCGCGAAATATATTCGACAATTCTGATTTGATTACTGTTTTAAACATTCCAATCACACTCCGCTCTGGCGTATCGCATAATCATGGAATTTGGGTAAAACCAAGAAGCGATACACGAAAATGGAACCAATCAATAGGTAGAGAAGACTAAAGTAATATTGCCATTCAAAGGCATAGGCCTTAAATCCTCCACTGATTAATTCTGATCCTGCCTGGATTGGATTGAAGATCAAAACGTATTGGAACCAATCGGCTTTAATCACATTGACTTCATACAAAACAGTAGGAACCAAAAGTGCAAAAGAGAAAATCATGAGATTAACAAGCATTCCAGTAAAATTCTTCTGGAAATATGCCATATAGAAACCGAGTATTGTAAAAAAGGCAGTTGTAAGAATGATTCCTAGCAACATCATCAGATAATTCAACTCAATGTGTTTTAGTAGCACAAAAGCAATAATGATTAGAATCGAAGAGAACAGATTATGGATGGTGTTCGCCAAGACTTTGGATAGCACCAATTCTGGGTTTGATGATGGTGTGACCAACATCGTTGAAATCGTCGATTCATTTTTTTCAAAGAACATGATCGCACCGATATACATAATGCTCATCATTGATGCATCGATTAGTAAAATCATTGGTAACAATGCTTTTAAGATATCGTTATTCACAAAATACAACATGACTCCCCAAATCAAAGCCAATAAGATACTGATGGCAAAAACATTATATTTGTTGAGTCGTATCAATTCTCCTTTGACCAAGACGAGGACTCTATTCGGATTCATCGCGCAATCCTACTCCTGTCACTTTGATGAAGATATCTTCCAATGTGGTTTCACCACTATGAATGGTTTCAATTTCCTTGGTCTTTAGGAGAGTTAAGAATTCTTCGTTCTTACCGACGTTATCCATCGGGAATTCTTTGGCAATTGTTTGTCCGCCTTCTTTGTATTCGAGTTTCAATGAACGTTTCCCATAACGAATCTTCAAGTTTCTAGGGGAATCGATTTCTTTGATTTCCCCATCCACAATAAATGCAACACGATCGCAGAGTTGATCGATATCCGACATGATATGTGACGTAATAAACACGGTACCTCCTGCATCACGAAATTCTTTGACTAGATCTTTTAGAACCTTTGCGTTTGCAGGGTCAATTCCATTTGTCGGTTCATCGAGAAATAACATTTTCGGTTCATTTAACAATGCTCTCACGATATTCAGTCTAATTTTCATACCTTTTGAGAATTCTCCCACCATTTTATCGCGAGATTCCCATAAACCAACGCGTTTCATTAATGCTTCAACATCTGCATTGCGCTTGTATAGTTTTAGGAAGAAATTGATATTTTCCATGGCCGTCATTTTCGAAAAATGGATCGGCATTTCAAAACTCACACCGATATCTTCATAAAAATCATTTCCAAAGGTTTTCACATCTTTACCGTTATACGTAATCGTACCTCGATAGTCTTCTAAGATTTTAATTAAAATCTTTTGAGTTGTACTTTTTCCAGCACCACTCGGTCCTAAGAATCCAAAGATTTCTCCCTCTTTGATTTCAAAGCTGATTCCTTTAATTACATCTTCCTTATTGTTTGGATATTTGTATTTCAAATTATCTACTTTGTACATCTGGATCTCCTTTCGTGACGCCATGTTCAATAATGGTTAGAATTTGTTGGATCCGTTGATTCATTTTTTCATAGTCAACATTTCCACCACTAATGTTAATTTCATCAAATGATACATTGATTGTTAAGTTAGCGACAATTTTCGCAAAAACTTCCGGGTCAATATCGTCGCGAATCAGACCCTTCTTCTGATCTTCTTTAATATAGTTGATATAAAACTGGATTGCATATTGCATAGATTCTCGCATAAGTTTGTCATAAATTTCACCTTTTGAATCCATGAGTCTAGTAAACATTTTTACATATCGAGGATTTTCAATGGAGAATCTCATTCCGGCTGTAAATAATTCTCGAAAGAGAACGATAAAAGGTTTTTCATCCGGATTTGGCAATAAATCCGTCATATATTCCATCTTTCTCTGTTTTACTAATTCGAAGATATGAAAATACAGATCTTCTTTGTCCTCAAAGTACTGATACATGGACCCTCTGGGAATTCCGGCTGCTTTCACAATGTGCGAAAGCTTAGCATGCTCGAAATTGTGATTAGAAAATTCTTCCATCGCTGCTTCGATGATTCGATTCTTCTTTTCACTGTCCAAGTTAAAAAAAGTTTGTGTTGGAATAAGTAGCACCTCCCACATGACAAGGTTGTCATATTTACAGTATACTCGATATAGAAAGCGCTGTCAAGTAAAATATGACAAGGTTGTCATTTTTGTTTATCGAAATAAAAAAACCGCCGATAGGCGGTTATTTATTTCGTAATTGATCCAATTTCTCGATAAATATGCTTGGAAGTGGGGAATCGAACTCCATAAACTCTTTGGTTTTTGGATGAGTGAAACCCAATGTTTTTGCATGTAGATATTGACCAAATTCATTACTTGTGGCGGATCCATAGACGAAATCACCAAGTAATGGATGTCCTATATACGCCATATGAACGCGAATTTGATGCGTTCTTCCAGTTTCTAAAACACATTTTATCAACGTGCAATCTTCGAACGTCTCGATTACTTCAAAGTGGGTGACTGCCGGTTTTCCAGTACCAATCACTGCCATTTTCAGACGATTCTTAGGATCACGACCTACAGGAGCATTAATTTTCCCGCGCTTATTGCGAATAACACCTTCCACCAAAGCGATATATTCTCGAAGGGTTTCCTTTTGTTTTAATTCTTCCGCAAGAATTGCATGTGCTTGATTGGTTTTCGCAACCATTAGGAGTCCTGAAGTATCTTTATCAATTCGATGGACAATCCCTGGCCGTTCTGATCCATTGACATCCGATAACTGATTGATATGGTAAAGCAAGCCATTCACCAAAGTATCTTTATAATGTCCCGGTGCAGGATGAACCACCAAACCGGATGGTTTGTTTACAACGAGCACATCACTGTCTTCATAAACAATATCCAAATCCATTTTTTGAGGAAGGATATCCCAATCCAAGAAATCGATATCGGTAATTTCGATTAAATCGTTATATTTCACCTTGTAACTCGGTTTTATTGTTTTCCCATTGACCAGAATTTTCTCTTCAGTAATAAGCTTTTGAATTGTGCTACGCGATAATTCCGCTTCAATCACGGGCAAAAATTTGTCAATACGATCCAAAGTATCTTTCGATGAAACAAGGTATTCTAAATAATTATCCATGGAGATTCTTCCTTTTTGGTTCTAAAAAGAACTGATCGATGATAAAGATTGCAATCCCTACATTTAAGCAAATATCTGCAACATTGAATACATAAGTCCAAATTCCGCGGAAATCGATGAAATCTACAACGTTATGATCCGGTTGAAACAATCGATCCAAAGCATTTCCAAATGCCCCAGCGATTAACAAAGAAAGACTCAATGTATACCAAAATGTCTTTTTATTCTTAAAATCGTTTTTAAAGAATAAAATCCCAAACATAACAATAGCGATCGACATCACAACAATAAAGATGATATAAGTATCGGCTAATCCTTGAAAGACTCCAAAAACCGCTCCAGAGTTTCTTACATAAGTAATATGGAAGAAATCCTGAATTACTGGTATGGTATCTCCTTCCATAGCAAAACTACCTACGACTAATGCTTTCGTAAGCTGATCAATACCAACCAATACAACAATTAGAATTATCCAAGCAATCATAATATACCACCTATACAAACAAAATTGGAATTAAAAAGAAAATAAATATCAAACCTAAGATTAAAACAACGATACCAAATATTAGAAGTGGTTTTAAAAATAGTTTTTTGAAATCCAATGTTACTTCTTCGTTCATCAGCATAAGGCTTCTACGCCATAAATGAAAGAGCACAAAGACAGAAACAAACAAAGCAATTATAATAAGAAATACGGATAATGTCAATAGATACAGAAACACGGTAATGAATTCTATGATTGCCGCAATTGTTAGCAATAACGGAAGCAAAACCAGTGCAAAAGCGCCTGTGAATCCATCGATAAGATTCTTTGTGCCAAACTCCGTTCTTAATTCTTTCCAGGTTGTTAGTTCTTTCATGATACATCCAACCCTTCTAAGTAGGCTACCGCTTCATCAAATGTGGAAACTGGAATTAACCACCCCTCGGCTTCAATTCCATATTCTTCACACACTTGCAGAGCCACTTGATAATTATCACTTGCATAATCGGGATCTAAACTCGGCATAAAGAATAAATCGACTTTGTTTAGATACGCGGTAATCACTTTTTGTTCTACTCCACCAATATATCCTACCGATCCATCATATTGAATCGTACCAGTACCAGCGATTTTCAATCCTTTGGTCAAATCTTCATCGATCAAATGGTTGTAAATTGCCAAGGTTTGTAATAAGCCGCCGGATGGTCCACCAATATTGGAAGAATTTTCGGTATAAGTCGGATAAATCGTCGAGTCGTCAACTAGATAATAGGTTTTTAACGTAATTCCAAATTTATCATATTCTTCATCTTTGGATAAGGTAACCGTGTATTGTCCTTTTTCAGAATTATAAAAAGTAAAATCATACGCATCGGATAGCGTGGTGTAGGTTGAGATATCATCAATCGTGGTAACGATGGTATCTCCATCGCCGACCATCTGGATAAATTCATCGCCAAAGGAAATTTCATCATAGTGATCGAGATAAACTGCCTTTCCGAATACAAGGATTTTTACATCATAGTCGATATGAATATTTGAATTGGTTTCAGCTGCCTTTTGATAAGCGATGATAATCGAAGCATCAATGCTAGTTACATGATCCAAATAACTAATCTGACTAATTTCTTCATTGGTATAATTTGCATAACCACTAGATAGAACGGTAATGCTTGAGTATGGAGAAAACGTTCCTAAAATAAATTGAAAATAAGTCGGACGTTGAATCGACATGATATATGTTGTAGAGATGGTACCGGTGATCTCTTTGTCTTCGTTATAATTGATTTCAATCAAATCTTCGACTTCTGAGATTCCACCCGGTGCATATACCGCGAAAGGAATTCGCGCTATGAGTAAGAAAGCAAACGCAACAATCGGAAGAATTAGCGCTAAAATGATTTTCTTATAATATCGTAATAACTCATTCATGATTCTCGATCCTTAACGAATAATGGTCCAATTGACGAAGTGTTACGTTCGCAGCAGCAAACAGTTTTCTCGAAGCGATAAACACTTCTTGATCGTGGTATTTATCTTCTAGATAGACCACTTCTTTGATCCCGGATTGGATGATTAGTTTAGCGCATTCATTACAAGGAAACAAGGTTACATAAATTCGTGATCCATCCAAATCGGTAGAAGAATTCAGGATTGCATTTGCTTCTGCATGAACAACATAGGCATATTTTGTATCTAGAAATCCCCCCTCTCTTTTCCAAGGAAAGAGATCATCATTACAACCATATGGCATACCATTATATCCGATTCCCACGATTCGGTTCCGTTGATTCACGATGCAAGCGCCAACTTGGGAGGAGTCATCTTTTGATCGAAGAGCAGATAAGTTGGCGACGCCCATAAAGTATTCGTCCCAACCGATGTAGTTTTCACGTTTCATTTATTGTTGTCCTTTCCAATATGCGACTGCGATTTTAGCAGCCAACTGACAATTGTTGAAGACTAATTGCATATTCACTTCCAACGATTTATTGGCAGTGATTTCCGTGATACGAGACAATAAATATGGGGTTGTCTTTTTCCCTTTGATTCCCAATCTGTTCATATCTTGTACCGCTTGATCGATTGCTTGATCAATTTCGGCTTTTGGATAAGAGTATTGTAGAGGAATCGGATTCGCAATAAAGACACCACCTTCCAAATTCATGTTCCATTTCATAGCGCATATCGATGCGATTTCTTCTGGTGTTTGACAATTGTATTCCAGTGGAATACCGGATTCTCTCGTATAGAATGCTGGAAGTTCATCGGTATCATACCCTAATACTAGGATGCCTTTTGTTTCCATATATTCCATGGTTTTTTCCAAATCCAGAATCGCTTTAGCTCCAGCAGAAATCACGGCTACTTGCGATTTGGTGAATTCTTCTAAATCGCTAGATATATCATATGTCGTTTCTGCTCCACGGTGGACACCGCCGATTCCGCCAGTTGCGAAAAACCGAATTCCAGCCATTTGACAAGCAACCATTGTGCCAGAAACGGTTAGGGCTCCGTTTTGTTTCTTTTGAATCACAACTGGTAGATCTTTGCGACCCACTTTTAGCACTTCCACAGATCCGTTGGCAATTTGTTCAATTTCTTGATCGGTCAAGCCGATGACGATTTCGCCATCTAGGATGGCAATGGTAGCGGCAAGCGCTCCTTGTTCTTCGATGATTTCTTGGCAACGTTTTGCGGTCTCTACATTTTGAGGATAAGGCATTCCGTGAGAGATAATGGTTGATTCTAATGCAACCACTGGTCGATTCTCTTGAATTGCCTTAGCAATATCAGGTCTAATACGTATCATTCGATTTCCTCCTTCAGCAAATTCAAATCCACGTGGCAATACCCACTTGGATTTTTATCGAGATATTTCTGATGATAGTCTTCTGCTTCATAAAATGTTGTCGCAGGAACAACGACGGTCCGAATTGGTTTTTCATAGTTTGGACGAATCGATTCTATAAAATCCAATGCGATTTGTTTGTCTTCTAATGTCGAAAAATAGATGGCACTTCGATATTGTTTGCCAATATCATGTCCTTGACGATTGTACTGCGTTGGATCGATGATACGAAAGAAATGCTTTAGTATTCGATTTAAATCGATACTCGATTCATCATATTCCAATAATACTGCTTCTGCATGCCCAGATCCTTGGCAAACATCATGATATGTGGGGTTGGCAGAAGCTCCATCGATATAACCGACTTTTGTGCTATGGATTCCTTTGACTCGGGAAAAGTATGCTTCTACTCCCCAAAAACAGCCTCCAGCCAAGATGATTTGTTTCATATGGTTTCTCCTATTAGTTGATTGACGACGTATGAAGCAATCATCAATCCTGCCACAGATGGGACAGTGGATGAAGATGCTAAAACATCGTTGTTATCAAGTTTAATTGGTTGTTCCCGTGAGAATGCAACAGGGATATTTAATGTTACATCCATCTCTTTGAGACGCTTTCTCATTGTTTTTGCGAGCGGACAAACACTTGTTTTATCTAAGGTTGCGAGTTCTACAAGTTCGGGGTGTAATTTATTTGCGAATCCCATTGCGGCAATAATTGGTATGTCTTTTTTTACCGCTGTTTTGATTAAGTATGCTTTGGAAAACACATCATCAATGGCATCAATGACGAAATCGGGACGCATATTTAAAATGTCATCGACAATGATTTCGTCCGCTTTTACGGAATACGCAAGAATGGTTGCTTCCGGATTGATATCCAAAATCCGTTCTTCTGCCACTTCCGTTTTTAACTTTCCAACAGTGGAATCGAGAGCATATAATTGACGATTGATGTTCGTAGGTTCTATGGTGTCAAAGTCGCATAATATCAAGGTTCCAATCCCAGAACGCGCTAACCCCTCAACGACAAAGGATCCGACACCACCCAAACCAAAGACAGCCACTTTACGGTGTCGCAACATGGCAATGGTCTCTGCTCCAACAAGACGCTGGAAACGATCAAATCTCATCGGGTTCCTCCTAAAAAATGAGGCCGCACAATAGCAGCCAATTATTTCTTTCTCATATAATCGAATTTGAAGTATTTTCTGCCAAGATACATCAAGGTATAGACGAACCCTGCTAACAATACCACAATAATATTCGCAATGTATGCGCGGTCTCCGCCCATGTAATCATAGAGGACTACAAAGCCAAGCAAACCGAACATGAATAATATCAATAAGTAGATATATTCTACTCGATATGTCGGTTTTACAATCCGGCGTAACGATTCTTTGGAAAATGCCAACATCACAGATCCGAGTAACATCGCGAAACAATTCGACATCAATACCCAAAACATAAAGGTGTTGATGTTCAAAGTTTGATCGACCTCAAAAACATAGGTGAAAACGAGTACAACAGGAGTAAAAAATATCATACTCAAATAAAACAGGATCACACTAATCTCAAATTGAGAATATATTTTAGGGCGCTCTTTCTTGATCATGAGGGTTCCGCCTCACTCATCGCTTGTTGGCGCTGTACTTTCTTACGTTGACGCAAGAATAAATAAAATTCACGAATACTTGCGGCAATTGGAGATGCTAAAATAACCCCGACAGCTCCTAGTAATGAACCAAAGAAAAGAATAGACATGATAACTACAATTGGATGCAAGGAGAGATTTTTTCCCATAATGTAAGGTTGAAGGAAGTTCCCTTCTAAAAATTGCAGACCAGCATTTAGCCCCAAGACCATTAAAGGTCCCGGTCCGCTACTTGCAATCATCGCATAAATTGTTGGTGGTACAGCGGCAATAATCATACCAAAATAAGGAATGATATTGGTTACACCTACCAAGACTCCAAAAACCAACCAGTACTTCAAACCAATCGCTTTATAAGCAACGGAAGCAACAAATCCTAACATGATCATCAGCATGATTTGCCCACGAAGATAAGATCCAACGGTTTTATTTAAACGAGATCCAAGTTCGGCTACATCTTTTTCATAACGTGCAGGGATAATGGTTCTCATTTTCTCGGAAATCATTTCATAATCTAAAAGGTAGAATATCAACAAAATCGGTAACAACAATGTCGTCGTCAAGATTGGCAATAACGAACTTGTTAAAGACCCAATCAAGTTAGGAATCATCGTATCCAATGTCGTATTGATAATATCTGTTTCAGCAACATAATTGCTAATTTGATCGTAGATTTGGGTACCAAAGATAAAATCATCGCGTAAGTCTGTTTGGAAGTAGACAATAATTGTTTGAAAATCACGATTGAAGAAATTGGTAATCTGATCGACGATACTTGGTGCTAAATATTTGACCGCAATAAAAATTAAACCTCCGGTCAAGATGAAGACAATCAATACCGGGACAAATCGAGGTCCGATCCCGATTTTCTCCAAATACTTGATAAATGGGAAAACCACAAGTGCTATCAAATATGCTAAGCCTACTGGAACAATAACTGACTTAATGGCACTAAGAATCCAACTCCAAAAATCGTTGAATTGAATGGCAACAAAAATAATCGCAAACCCCAATAAGGTGATTACGAGATATTTGATGATTCGATTCAATGATTCATCTGAAACTTGTCTCTTTTTCATGTCATACCCTCTGTTTCAATTATATCACAAAACATTTCGCTTATAAAAGCGACTATATAAATTTACTTAACATTCATCGCAGCTGGAACAATTTCCGCCACACGAACTTCCGCCGCTATTAATATGTCCAACAATGTAGCGGTAGAGGTTTGTCAATGGAACTTCTTCTTGCTCGCCAGTTCTTGTGTCTTTGACATTAATTACATTTTTACTTGCTTCTTCATCTCCATATATCAACAAGAACATTGCATTCAAACGCTCGGCTTGTTTGAATTTCCCTTTGAGATTTTTGTTGAAGAAATCATAGTCGCAGATCAATCCACCATGACGTAATTGATTTACAATCCGCAATGCATCATTTTGAGCATCGACTCCAAGTGCAATCATGAAGCAATGAATAAATGGTTCCGCTACTGGTTTATCCACAGATTCCAACGCCAACAACAATCGCTCCATACCAAAGGCGAATCCTACCGCAGGTACACTTGGCCCATCTAAGGATTCCACAAGATTATTGTAACGACCTCCCCCGAGTAATGTCGATTGAGCGCCGAGGCTTTCTAAGTTAGCGTCGATTTCAAAAACAGTGTGAGTGTAATAATCCAAACCACGAACCAAGGTCTTGTCGATTACATAATTTAAACCAATAGAATCCAATGCAGTAATGACTTGTTCAAAGTGGAATTTTGCTTCTTCAGTAAGAAAATCAAGCGGTTTTGGCGCTTCTTTCAAGACTGGACTGTCTTTATCGACTTTACAATCTAGAACCCGAAGAGGGTTCTCTTTGTAACGACGGTTACAATCCGGACAAAGTTCGTGAATATTTGGTTCTAAGTATTCTTTCAATTTTTCTTTGTAGAGTTCTTTACTGGAAGCATCCCCTAACGAATTGACTTTTATCGTGATATCATTGATTCGCAATGCTTCCAATAATGTAGATGCGAAATTGATGATTTCAGCGTCGATCAAAGGAGAGTCCGATCCCAAAGCTTCTGCTCCAAACTGTCGGAATTGACGATAACGTCCTTTTTGTGGACGTTCGTATCGGAACATTGGTCCCTGGTAATACAACTTCAGCGGTTGATTTGCTGAAGCATACAGTTTATTCTCTATCACGGAACGAACAACAGCGGCCGTGCCTTCAGGACGCAATGTAACAACGCGTCCACCGCGGTCTTCGAAGTCGTAGGTTTCTTTTTTTACGATATCAGTTGTTTCTCCAACTCCGCGATGAAAGAGTTCGGAATACTCGAATATCGGTGTTCTGATTTCTTTAAAGTTAAATAGTTTTGAGACATTCTTGATAGTTTCCTCCACATCCTGCCATTTTGCGGATTCTTCCGGCAAAATATCATATGTCCCCTTAATTTTGCTTATCATAGTTTCGCTCCTTTTTTTTGAAAATGTCGTCCTCTGGTAAAGGACGACATCCGACTGAGAGGATTGTAGCGATTATTCGAAATAGGAATCGCCAACAGTACCGACGACATATTCCACTAAATCGGAAACGTCTTTCATTTCGGTAGCTGCCTCATCCGAGATGGAAATGAGGAATTCACTTTCGATTTCATTGAATAATTCCAATGCATCCAATGAATCAGCACCAAAGTCTTCCGCGAGTCCCGCTTCTAAAGTTACGAGTTCCGGTTTGACACCTAATTCTTGAATGATGAGTTCCTTTATTTTTTGAAAAACAACTTCTTTTTTGTCCATAATAGCCTCCGTGTAACTATATTATACTAAATTAATTATATTATTTTATGGTTGTTTAGTCAATGATTAGCTTTTTTCAATTATGATGGTGACTGGTCCATCGTTAACAAGTGAGACATCCATGTGTTCCCCAAAAACTCCAGTCTTCACCACAAGGTGGTATTCCTCCTCTAAAATACGGTTAAATTCATGGTAGAACGCCTCTGCTTCTTGATATTGCATCGCATCAGTAAAGCTAGGACGATTGGATTTAGATACATCACCGTATACAGTGAATTGAGAGATGGAAAGGATTTCTCCTTGAGTGTCATGAATCGAACGATTTAACTTACCGTCCTCGTCTTCGAAAACTCTTAAATTAGAGACTTTTCTTGCGACAAATTCGACCGCTTTCATCGTGTCTCCTTCTTTCATACCAACCAATAGCAGATACCCTGGTCCGATCTTTGAAACGATTTTTTGATTCACACTGACACTTGCCGATTTGACTCGTTGAACAATGACTTTCATCAGCTAATCCTTTCGATCGAATAGACACCTTTAATCTTTTGGATATTCGCTACGACTGTATCCAATTCCAATAATGATCCTATAGAAATCTTCATCTTGATGATCCCTTCTTTTAAGTTATTGGTTTGGGCAGTTACTTTGTCTATTTTCGCTTTGGAATTCGTTGCGGCATGTACGATTTCGGCTAAAATATTGTCTCGATTTAATACCAGAATCTTAAGATTAGAGGAATATTTTACGTTAACATCAATTCCCCAGAATACATCGATAAGACGCTCTTTTTCAAATGTTTCTACATTGTTGCAAGAACTACGATGGACTACGATTCCGCTATTACGGCTGACATAGCCTACGATTTCGTCTCCTAATACTGGGTTACAACAATTCGCTAAACGTACCGAAGGTTTGTCTAACCCTTCAACAACGATATTGATATCCGAATGAACATAACGGCGTTTGGTAGGTTCCGGCTTATTGATCTTTTCAATTAAGTCTTCATCTGTCATTTCTTCTTTGTCTTGCAAGAGATTGGCTGCACCAATTGGAGAGAGTACTTTTTTTCCTATTTCGTAATAGAGATCTTCAACGGTTTTAATCCCTTTATTAACGAATTTTTCTTTTACCAACTTATCGGTTAAGGAAATATCCAGATGTTTGGTTTCAATTTCGCGATCGAGATCCTCTTTTCCTTTTTCAATCAAGAATTCACGACGTTGTTTGTTTAAGAAGTTTTTAATCTTACTTCTAGCATTGCTAGTTTTTGCAATCTTCAACCAGTTTTCATTCGGGCCGACGGAATTTTGAGACGTTTTGATTTCGACTAAATCGCCTGTTTTTAGGGTGTAATCAAGTGGCCGAATTTTCCCATTGACGATCGCACCGACTGTTTTTTCACCAATCTTCGTATGAATTCGGAAGGCGAAATCCAGCGGTGTCGCTCCTTGTGATAAGTCGATGATATCTCCTCGTGGCGTGAACACATAAACATTGGCGTTTAAAATGTCATCAGTAAAGATATCCAGAATTTCTTCATCTGAATCACTTTCTTCGGTGTATTTGATAAGTTCAGAATACCATCTCAATTTGGATGAAACGATATCTTCAATACTTTTACGGGAGGATGTTCCCGGTTTGTTTTCCTTGTAAGCCCAGTGAGCTGCGACCCCTTTTTCAGCAATCTCATCCATCTCACGTGTCCGAATTTGGATTTCAAAAATCTTCCCTCGGTTGACAACAGTGGTATGCAAAGACTGATACATGTTGGGTTTTGGCATCGCAATGTAATCTTTGAAACGTCCCGGTACGGGCACAAAACGAGAATGTACGATTCCAATCGCTCGATAGCAGTCGGAAATACTATTAACGACAATCCGTAAAGCGAGGAGATCATTAATTTCCTCGAAATCAACATTCTTATTTTTCATTTTGTAATAAACAGAATGGATGTTTTTGATTCGACCTTTGACATCAAATTCAAAATTCTCTTTGGTTAAAAGGTCAGTCACATCCTTTTTCATATTTTCCACATCTTGTTCGCGATTGCCTTTTTTATCATTGAGCAATTTGGCGATATCTTGATATTCTGCAGGATATAAATACTTAAAGGATAAATCTTCCAGTTCGGCTTTTAAACGATACATACCAAGACGGTGAGCGATTGGGGCAAAAATATCGAGAGTCTCTCTCGAGATTCTGGTCTGTCGTTCATCATCTAGGAAACCAAGTGTTCTCATATTATTTAATCGATCAGCGAGTTTCACAAAGATGACTCGGATGTCCTTCGACATCGCTAAGATCATCTTTTGATGGTTTCTTGCTTGTTGGGTTGCTTTGGAGCGTTCATAGTGCAATAAGTCTAATTTTGTGACTCCTTCCACAATATCCGCAACTTCTTCGCCAAACAGTTCCTTAATGTCTTCATAAGAAGTATTGGTATCCTCTATGACATCATGTAATAAACCAGCAGCGATTGTATTTGGATCAACGCGATATTCACATAAGGTGATTGCAACATCAACTGGATGAACGATATATGGTTTCCCGGATTTTCGAATTTGTCCAGTGTGTTTTAAGTAAGCATAGTCAAAAGCACTTCTGATAAAATCCAGATGTGCTGGTTTGGAAAGATATTTGGTTGCCGCTTCATACAGCGGCTTATAAATATCTTCTTTGGTCAATTGTGCCTCCTAGTATTGCATCAATACTTTAATTGGATATTCTTTGATTTTTTCTCTTCCTTGTAACTCGACGAGTTCAATCATAAAACCTAATCCAACCACTGACCCACCCGCTTCTTCGACGAGTTTAATCGTTGCTTCTACAGTGCCGCCAGTCGCTAACAAATCATCCATGATTACGACGCGGTCATGTGGTTTCACAGCGTCTTTATGCATACATAACGTATTTTTTCCATACTCTAATTCATAGTCAAAGGTTAATACTTCTCTCGGTAGTTTTCCTGGTTTTCGTACCGGGATAAAACCAACACCTAGTTTTGTGGCTACTGGAGCACCGATGATGAATCCTCGTGCGTCTGGTCCAATCACTTTAGTCGCTCCTTGTGCTTTTGCAAATTCTGCTAAATCATTGATAGCAGATTGAAATGCTTCTCCGTCGCCAATCAATGGTGTGATATCTTTAAACTGAATTCCCTCGATAGGGAAGTCAGGAACATTCATAATAAAATCTTCGTATTTCATTGTTTTTCCTCCGTTTTATTGATAAAAAAAGTCTTGATATGAGAATCATAATCATAGTAAATAAGGTCGGTCAATTTTTTAATCTCTTCTAATGTAACATAGGTAGAAGAGTTTTGTAAATCGGTTTTTAAAACATTTTCCTTAATCTGATAGTAATCTTCAGTTTTCTCCAGCAAATCGAGGTCCATGAAGATACTAACGGCGTATTTTAGCAACAATGGATTATATTCCAAGCGACGATATAAGAGTTCTGGTTTAAATTCTTTGATCTCTTTGAGCATCGAATAGATTTTACCAAGTTCTCTTTTACTGATAAATTTCTTCATATCAATTTTGAGTTGTCTTGGTGTAATGACAATGGTTTTCTTGGCACGATTTTGATGAAGATAATCTTCCAAAGGATATTGAAGTAGGACCTCATCATTGATTTCATAATAGTCACTGATAATCCATTTCTTTTCCTGTTCATAATCTGCGCATTCCCGTAGATTTAGAATTTGGAAATCTTTACACTCTACATCTTTAATCATCAACTGAATTTTCTTGTTATTACGGTAATTATTCACATTGAGGCCGCCAACAATCGTGATGTGGTCTCCTTTTTCCAATGAATAGTAATATTCTAAACTATTAAAATGCAACGCATCAAACTTCAATCCATGGCATTCTACAACCAGTTTTGTGTGTTTGTCACCTAAAATGCGTTTTTGAATCACCTCAAGATCTTGAAATAAGAAACTTGCGGTAAAGAAGGAACGATCCTGTATAAATTGAATCGTATCGATATCAATCTGACAAAGATCAATTTCCATATCGACATCCAAAATCGGTGTAGAACCTTCCAGCGCCAATGAATTTAAACCTTTGCGGAGATC
>QKCT01000088.1 GCA_003245625.1 Bacillota bacterium
GAAGATTATTAACATCGGTTCTGTTGCCGGAGAATTGACCATTCCTTTTCAAACATTCTACTCGATGTCAAAAGCTGCGATGCATAAATTCACCGAAGGATTACGAATTGAATTGAAGCCGTTTGGTATCGGCGTTAGCGCGGTGTTGCCTGGAGATACAAAAACAGGATTTACAGCCAATCGTTATCAACCTCAGGTCATGGAAGATGATCTATATAAAGATCGTATAAAACGTTCCATCCAAAAAATGGAGCACGATGAGCAGAATGGTATGAGTCCGATGTCAGTTGTAAAAGTGATTCAAAAACTGATAAAACGAAAACATATGCCTGTCCTTGTAACAGTAGGATTCAGCTATAAAGCACTGGTTTTATTAAGCCGAATTTTACCGAAGCGTCTCGTCTATTGGATTATCACGAAGATGTATGGATAAAAAATATAAGGATTTGAGATTTCAAATCCTTTTGTTTTATGATAAAAAGAGCTTATGTTATAATTCTTAATATAGAAAGAAGTGATTAAAATGAAGATTTATGTTGATCCAAGATTAATTGGTAGGAGCAATTTTGAAGAATTAGTACAACGATATCAAAATGTTGATTTTGTCACAGAAGTAGATAACAAAGAAGAATTGGAAGTCTTGATTACTATGCCACAAATTGTGAAAACAATGAATGTTGATGATTATCCTAATTTGAAGTGGATCCAGTACCTTATGGCAGGATATGACGGATTGGATCTGAACATATTTGAAGAAAAAGGAATTGTCTTTTCAAATGCTCAAGATATTTTTTCGAAATCCATCGCTGAAGATGTTTTCACGAAAATACTGTTTTTCAATAGACATGTAAAACACTATCTTGATTCAATGGAAAAAGAGATTTGGGAACCGATTCGTGAAGAACCTGAATTGACAGGATCCACCGCTTTAATTCTTGGAGTTGGCTCAATCGGAAAAGAAGTAGCCAAGCGATTCAAAGCATTCGAAATGACTGTTATAGGATATCGCTCGAAGAATCAACCGGAAGAATTTTTTGATCAGATCATCACCAAAGAAGAAGAACTTATCCATGCTTTGGGGATAGCCGATTATGTTGTTTTAGCATTGCCGTTAAATGAAAATACACGTCATATGTTTGGAAAAGAAAAATTTGAGGCGATGAAATCATCCGCATTATTCATCAATGTTGCAAGAGGTCAAGTTGTCGATCAAGAAGCTTTGGTTGAAGTCTTGAAGAACCACCAAATCAGAGGCGCAGGATTGGATGTTATGGATCCAGAACCTCTGCCAAAAGAACATCCGCTTTGGAAACTCGATAACGTCTATATTACGCCACATAACGCTTCCTCAAGCCCGCACATGAGAAATCGTCTATTTGAAATGATTTGTAAGAATCTAGATCTATATTTAAATGGACAAGTTGTTCGCTATCAAATCCACTCCTAAGCCATTTTGACAGAGAGACGCCTGCGTGTTATAATGAAAATAATAACATAAGGAGTTAATAATGGATACAAATCGCGCTAGAATATTTCGCATTAATACTGTCTGTTTTGTCATATATATTGCATTGATATATGTCACTAGATATGTCGATTTAGGAGCATGGTCTCAATTGATAACAATTCCATTCTACCTATCCATGCTGGCGATTGTGGTTTTGTCTGCCTATCATTTTGCAAGTGTTATCGCAGATAGGCCAGACCATTTTTGGAGAAAACTTGTGGTTTCTTCGATCTATCCGTTCTTATTATTCTCATCTATTGTTTGGATTACGTATCAACTGATGCAATGGGTATAAAAAGTGCAGAAATTTTCTGCACTTTTTTTATATCATTCAAATCGCTCTTTTAACTTTTGAAGTTGTACTTTTAGTACCTCAGGAGTATGGATTCCATAGACTTTCGCATAATAAGATTCAATGTCCTTAATTTCGATTTCCCAATCCTCCTTTTTTACCTCAAATAAGGTATCTAAAGCTGCTTTTGAAATCGATAGATTCGTTAAATTTAGATGCTTCAAATCGGGAACAAAACCAATCGGAGTAATTTTATAATTGATGTTCCCTTCTGTCCGTTCTAAAATCCATTGAAGTATTCTGGAATTCTCTCCGAATCCTGGCCAAATATATTGATTGTTTTCATCTCTTCTAAACCAGTTGACAAAGAAGATTTTAGGCAGAAGATCTTCTGTAGACATATGATATATCTTTGTCCAGTGATTTACATAATCAGTGATATTATAGCCAATAAATGGCAACATCGCAAATGGGTCACGTCGTACTTCTCCAATATGTTCATCCAAAACTGCGGCAGTAATTTGAGATCCCATAATAGAACCAATAAAAATCCCATGACAGAAACTAAAACTTTGATGAATCAATGGAATTGTGGTTGGGCGTCTTCCCCCAAACAAAATGGCAGAGATTGGTACAGGTTCTTGATATTCTTTGGCAAGCGCAGGACAATTCGTTAGTGGCGCAGTAAATCTGGCATTTGGATGATCTGGTCTAACCGAGTCTCCTTTATACCAATCGTTTCCTTGCCAATCAATAAGATGTTCTGGAGCTTCAGGAGTTAAGTCTTCCCACCAAACATCCATATCATCTGTTAATGCCGTATTTGTAAAAATCGTATCATGTTGTACGGTAGCTAGCGCGATTGGATTTGAGGATTGAGATGTTCCGGATGTAACTCCGAAAAATCCATTTTCTGGATTGATTGCGTAAAGCCGTCCATCTTCCTTGATTCTCATCCAAGCAATATCATCTCCACATGTTTCAGCTTTCCAACCAGGTAGGGAAGGATTGATCATTGCGAGATTTGTTTTCCCGCAAGCGCTTGGAAATGCACCGGTTATATATCGTATTTTTTGATTTGGATCAGTTAACTTGAGAATGAGCATATGTTCCGCCATCCAACCTTCGTTTCTTGCTTGATTCGAAGCGATTCGAAGAGCGAAACACTTTTTACCCAATAAGGCGTTTCCTCCGTAACCAGAACCATACGCCCAAATCATATTGTCTTCTGGGAAATGAGAGATATATTTATGGTCCATTGGCGCTGATGGCCAAGCTGGATCGATATCTCCAGGTTGAAGGGGGTAACCCACAGAATGCAATGCCTTGACAAAGGTTTCACCTTGATCGATCAAGTGCAAAACAGAACGCCCAGTTCTAGTCATAATGTGCATATTGAGGGCAACATAAGGACTATCGGTAATCTCTACTCCAACTTTGGAAAACTCATGTCCGACAGGACCCATAGAAAAAGGGATCACATACATTGTTCTTCCTGTCATACAGTTTTTGTAAAGTTCCAACATGATTGGTTTCAGCACAGTCGGGGCAATCCAGTTATTCGTAGGACCGGCATCCGATTCCTTCGTAGTGGAGATAAAGGTCCGTTTCTCCACTCGAGCAACATCAGAAGGATCTGAGCGAAATAACAAACTATTCGGCCGCTTTTTAGGGTTCAGTCGAATTGCTTTCTTTGTCCGCACACATTCCTCTGCCAGTTCATCATATTGAACTTTGGTACCTTCCCAAAGAACAATACGATCTGGCTTGCACAAAGATTGGATTTCTTCGATCCATTCCTTTAGCACTTTGTTTTTTGTCATTTCAGTCTCCTTGTACGTTTCAATATATAAATTTGGCAGATTTTCGCGAAATCTGTTATAATGGTAAAAGAGGTGAATTATGGAAATAAAGAATAAATATATCGCTCTTCTCATCGATGCAGAAAACATTTCTTCTTCTTATATCGAGAAAATCATCGATGAAGCGAATAAATACGGGACGATTACCATTCGTCGGGTTTATGGTGATTGGACGACCCCACAACTAAATCCTTGGAAAATCAAAGTAAATGAATTTGGATTGACACCAGTCCAACAATATGCTTATACATCTGGAAAGAATGCTTCCGACTTTACTTTGATTATTGATGCCATGGATATTTTATACAAAGATAAAGTCAATAGTTTTTGTATCGTAACATCTGACTCGGACTTCACAAAATTAGTGACTCGTCTTCGTGAGGACAATATGTTTGTCTTTGGAATGGGTGAAAGCAAAACCCCACTTTCTCTGGTAAACTCATGTGAGACATTTGCCTATTTGGATAAAATGGTTTCTCCGGAAGAAGAGGAAGTAAAAGAAGAAAAGGTTGAAGTGAAAGTTCCCGAAGAAAAGAAAAAAGCGAAAACGATTAGTTCGATTACCCCAAAGCGTAGAATTAAAATGGAATTACGAAATATTATTGAAGAAAATTTAGAAGATGATGGTTGGGCATATTGGAGTCTAATCGCTCAATTTCTTCAAAAGAAGTTCCCGGGCTTCCATCCAAGAAATTATGGGAGTAACGTCAAACCACTTTTATTCTTTGAAAAAATGAAAGAATTTGAAGTGAAGCGTGATGGAACAATTACCTATATTCGCAACACCAATACAAAGTCATCCTAAGATGACTTTTTTTATTGAAATACTTTGGTGATGTAGTTGGAATTCATTAAGTGAACGAAAGCTGGATAATTGATGGAAAAACGGATAATATCTCCGACTTGATGCCGGTTGTGTTTGCTTTCGAGA
>QKCT01000041.1 GCA_003245625.1 Bacillota bacterium
GGAAATTGTTCCATTTTCCCACAACCACCACCAACGAAACTTAACAAATCGAATTCTTCACTTATCGCATCGACAAGGTTCAATGTTTCAAAGACATTTCCTGTAATAACGGATAAGTTGATTGGTGTGGTAATCTTTCCGTGTTCAATCTTATACGCTCTCGATGGAGCAATCGTAAAGGTACTCATACCAGACCCGTGTTTAATGGTATCGATAAAGACTCCATACTCGATTCCTTTTATGATTTCAGCCAATGGAGTCGTTCCTTTTTCAATATAGGTAGTCGTCATTCGAACAATTGGTTCGAACTGGAAATTAATCGATCGTGCATTTCCGGTTGGAGTTTCTTCCAACGCAGCCGCTGTTGCGACGCTATGAAGACGATCGGTTAGGATTCCGTTTGTAATGATATTGGTCTTTTTCCCTTTGGTGCCTTCGTCATCAAATGGAACATACCCATTCCCTAAGACAGTTCCATCATCGATGATGGATAGAATAGGAGTTCCTACTTGTTTTCCTAAAGTCCATTCTTGTCGCATCGATTCATCACCGACCATAAAATCGGATTCACTCTTATGACCAAAGCTTTCATGAGTGAAGACTCCGGTAGCTAAAGGACTCATTAAGACAGGATATTCTCCCGCTTCAAAGGCTTGTGAATGTTGGATGAATTCAACGTTCTTTTTTACCTCTTCCTCAAAGTAAGGAAGTTTGGATTCCAATTCATCAAAATAGACCGTTGCGGCAGAAGAAGAGAACTCATTGGTATTGTCTTGGTAGGAACAATGCATTCCCATGCCAATACCACAAGTTTGTTTATCGAATTTCACATGTGTTCCTTTGGAGGTAAAGATTTCTTTTATCGTTACATCATCAACATAGAATACTCTTGTCATTTTAATCGTCGGATCTTGACAAAGTTTTGCGACTTTTTTAACCAAAGCATCCTTCGCTTCTAAAGAGATGTCTTTTAAGGAGTGTTCTTTGTATTGAATCCATTCCTCATTGTTCACTTCATACATTTGGACAATGGGATGTTCATCAATATCGGGATTCATCGTTGCCATACTAGCTAATATATCGATTTGAGCTTGGATGTGATCCAAATCCGTCAAAGAAGCATAATACCATCTGTTTCCATCAAACACGCGGATAAACGCGCCTTTGTTGGAACGAACCTTTTGTTCATGTAATTCTTGGTTTTTATAGGTGATTCTAGTTGTAAATCGGTCCTCAATACGGACATCCGTATAGAGACCATTGGGAAATTTGTACATAAGTACCTCCTTCGTCTTTGGGGTTTGTAACTGTTTTTATTCTAACATATTGTATTCTCTTTATAAAACGGTTTTTCCATTCTTGGTTATTTATATATCAAAGAATAAGAAACAATCCATTCGGCAGTTTTCAATGTTCCTATGACATCCACCTAGAATGGTGCTATAATGAATGGTACCACAAGAGGTGAATATTTTGGATTTATCGAAGGTTAAAATACTATATGAAATCAAAGAAGGTTGGTCTCATGATTCCAAGTTTTGTGTGACAGATGATGAACGCAAATACTTGTTGCGGATATATCATCATTGTGACTTTGCGATTAAGAAAAAAGAATTCGAGTTGCTTCAACAATTATATTCCCAAGGAATATCGATGAGCGAACCAATCGAAATCAGCGAGTACGAGAATGGTGCAATCTCTTTGTGGGGTTGGATCGAAGGAGATTCTCTTGAGCGAGTCATCAACGATTTCTCTGTAGTAGAACAATATCAATACGGTATCGAAGCAGGAAAAATTTTAAACGGTATTCATCAAATCAAAGCACCATCAGATATACTAGATTGGGAGACAAGATATCAGAAGAAGATCCAAAGTAAAATCGATAGCTATAAAGCTTGTCACTTAAAATACGAAGATGATTCTGTTTTTCTTCGATATGTGGAAGAAAACCGCAATCTCATCCAAAACCAACCTCAGGTATTCCATCACGGCGACTATCATATCAATAATCTAATGATTGACGAAAACAAACAATTGGTCGTGATCGACTTTAATCGCAATGATTTTGGAGATCCTTGGGAAGAATTCAATCGGATTGTTTGGTCCGCTCAAGCTTCAGAAGCATTCGCTAGTGGAATGATTGATGGATACTTCCATCATCATGTACCAGAGAAGTTTTGGAAACTATTATGTTTATATATATCAGGAAATATTCTCTCTTCCCTTCCGTGGGCAATCCCTTATGGCGAAGACGAGATTCAAACGATGAGAAATCTGGCAAATGATGTATTGTCCTGGTATGATCATATGAATCAAGATATTCCCCAATGGTATCTTGATTATCAATCATTTTTGATAGAATATCAAAATTTGACAAAGCAAAATTGAATCGTTATATCCAGAGAAAAATGTTCTGTGCTATAATAACTTCAATTAAGGAGTTCAAATGAACTTATGTGGGGTGGAAACATGGAAAGACTATTTTATCCAATCTTAATCGTTTTACTATTTCTTCTTATCCTTTTTGTTATGGAACCTTTCTTATACCATCTATACGCGATAAATACGATATCCAGTATGCAATATTCGCTTCTTTACTTAGGACTAAATGTTGGAGTAACCGTTACGATTTCGTTGATTTTATACGTCGTTGGAAAAGGAAAAGCTGGAGTCAGACCGATTAGTATGTTAATCATGCTAAATACGTTGTTGGATCTCTATCGCCTTTCTCGATTCCCTACTCTATCACAGTATCCGGGAATATTAACGATGTTCACCGGTATCTATATCTTTGCTTATGGGGTCGTCGTGAGTAATCGAATCTCTTTTAAAAAGGGAGTGGGGCTTTTCTTTCTTTTGATTGGATCCATCTATATGATTCGTTTTCCAGTTACTGTGGATCTAGCTATGGCATATGTACAGAAAAATCTGTTTAGCCCCGATCGACTTGGTTTTTATTTAAACATTATTGTATACACAAACTATGTCATTGTTCTATTGGAGTTAATTGCCCTAGATTTTCTCTTGCGAGAAAAACATTATGTTAAAAAAATCGATGAACGGATTGAGATGCAATATAGAATTCGAAATAAATTAAGACAAGAAGGTAAATAAAATGAACGGTTTAGTAATCTATTACTCTAAGAACGGACATACTAAGACATATGCGGAAATGATTGGAACGAAATTAGAATGCGACGTAAAGGATATTCGAAAAACAAGCAAAAAAGAGTTGACGAAATATGATTTCGTTGTATTTGGTTCTGGAGTATATATCTATAAGATAAAGAAAGTCAAGAAATTGATGAATATCATATCACCGGATAAATTGGTGATCTATGCCTGTGGTGGATCTAATAATGGAGAAGCAATGTTACCACTTGTCAAAGAACACTCCATGACAAAAGAACAATCCCAACAATATTCCTGGTTTTATCTTCCGGGTGGAATGGATGTTTCTTTATATAAAGGGATAATGAGCTTCGTTTTCAAAATGATGAAAAGGATGTTAGAAAAGAAAGAAACGTTAACCCCAGATGAACAAGGCCTTTTAGATGGAATCAATCATCCTGCATTTTATGTTGCGGAAGAACATATCGATTCATTGGTCCAACATATACAGAAAACATACGGATTGAAATAAACTAGTTATCAGCAACGAGGTATGAAGATGAACATGGTTCAAATCAACAAAGATACGGTCTCATTGCTTCAACCATTAGCCCAAGAAGCGTTATCCGAGAACTATCATTTTATCCAAAGAACCATCGATCAATGGTTGGATGGTTCCAATGATTTTTCGAAAAAGGGAGAAGTGTTCTATGCGATTATCGAAGATGAGATAGTCGTTTCTGTTGGGGGATTAAATGTAGATCCTTATCTGAATGAACCTACTACAGGAAGAATTCGACATGTCTATACCAAGATAGAGTATCGACGAAAAGGATATTCAAAGAGAATCCTACAAAAGATACTTCAAGACCATACTTCCTCATTCCAACGAATTCGACTATCGACAAATAATCCTATCGCAGCCAGATTCTATGAAAGTCTCGGTTTTCGCAGAGTGGAAGAAGAAAAGGCAACCCATCAATATCTTGTTCCATCGAATCCCTTTTGATACACCGGGATTCTTAGTAAGATTCCTAAAAGATGGAAAAATAATCGATTATGGAGGGAAAAAAGATGAAAGAAGTTTTGCTCGTAGTTGATGTTCAAAATGATGTCGTTCGTAACGCTTGGAACAAAAAACAAGTGATACAACATATAGCACAACTTGTAAAGAAGGCAAGGGAGAAACATGTTCCTGTTTTCTGGGTACAACACGAAGATGAATATCTGGTGAAAAACACCGATGGTTGGCAAATCATTGATGAACTGAAGCCTTCCATTCATGAGAAACGCTTCTATAAAAAATGGGGCGACGCTTTTATAGATACGGGGCTTCAAGAGGTTCTGGAGGAGCAAAAAATCGAAACAATCGTATTGGTCGGAGCACAAAGTGAATGGTGTATACGTAATACGATGCAGGGAGCT